>CAZDMB010000026.1:0-19056 GCA_964506175.1 uncultured Planctomycetales bacterium
CAGACCGCCGGAGAGGCCGGCGATCAGGCAGAAGACGTACAGGCCGCCGGCCGCGGGCACGGCCTTCACGTCGTCCTCGCGCGCGCGCATGCCGGGCGACATCACCGTGAAGTGCACGCCGTTGCGCAGGTGGAACTCCAGTTCGGAGCGCCGCTGCGTCAGCCGATCCCAGTAGTCGCGGGCGCTGTTCATCTCCGCCTCGCGCAGCGCCACCTCCGAGAGGAAGGCGGGGATCTGCGCCAGGCGCGCGTCGAGCTCGCTGCGCCGCAGCGTCAGCGCCGCCTTCTGCGTCTCGTAGCTGGCGGCCGCGATGTCGAGGTCCGTGAGCCGCGAAGTGAGGCGCAGGCCGATTTCGTCCGGGGCTTCGGTCCGTGAATCGAGGACCATCTCCTCCTGGAGGAGCTTCACCGCCTCCTCGCGCACGAAGTCCAACTCCGCCTGCAGGCGCAGGACCTCCGGATGCCCCTCGCGGAACTGCAAGCGCGCGAGCGCAAGCTGGGTGGAGAGCTCGCGCGTCTTCGCCAGCGCCTGCTCGTAGGCGGGGTTGCGCCGGTAGGTCACCTTGTTGAGCACGAAGTCCGGCCGCGCCTCCAGCGAGCGCTCGACCACGGGCCGCTCCGCCTCGCTGCGCACGCGGTCGAGGTCGAGCGTCATCATCTGCTCCTCGAGGGCGCGGCGCTCCTCCAGCAGCCGCTTCAACTCCTCGTTGAGGTCCGCGGTGCCGATCTGGCCGAGGTACTGCACCAAGCCCTGGTGCAGTTCGCGGTAGCGCGCCAGCGCCGCCGGCTCCTCCACCTGGAAGGTCGCGAGCGAGTGGCGCATGGACGACTCGGCCACGGCCTCGACCTCGTCCTGGAAGCATTCGGCGAAGTCGTTGGCCCACTGGACCGCGCGCGGCTTGTCCGGCGCATAAGAGAGGATCTCGATGTTGCCGTAGCGGTCGATGTTGCCGCGCAAGTTCTTGCGCAAGGCGCGCAGGTCCAGCTCCGGATGCTTGACCAGCATGCGGTCGTGCACCGTGCCGGAGGAAATGACGCCGATGGCGCCGATGCGCAATTCCTCCGACATGTCCGGCACGTAGGGCCCCGTGGGCACGTTCATGCCTTCGCTCGAGAGCGACAAGGTCGGCGGCTTAGTGGGAACCATGACCACCGCGCGCGCGAGGTAGTCCGGGCCGATCTCGGACTGGTAGAAGACGCCGGCGCCGATCGCGCCGAGCAGCACCAACACCACGGAAATGCGGCGGCGGTAGACCGCGCCGAGGATCGAGCCGAAGGTTTCGCCGGACATGGAATTGGAATCAGGCAGCTCCGCCCGCCAGGGGCCGGGCCGGGGGGAGGAAGGGCAGGTCTTCCGGGTCGCGACCGGTCTGGTCGCGCGCGGCGAGGTGGATGCACTCCGCCAGCGGAATGAGCAGCCACAGGAAGTGCACCCACAGGAACATGACGAAGGAATTCTGGATGAGCGACACCAGAGAAGCCACCATGAAGCCGATCACCCACTCCTTGTCGAATTCGAACTTGGAAGTGAAGAGGGTCCACAGCAGGCGCGCCAGCACCATGATGCCGAAGGAGCCGAAGGCGATCATGCCGAACACCCCCATCTCCGCGACGACCTGCAAGTAGGTGTCGTGCACCTGCAGCTTCCACGGGTTGGCGTAATCCAGGATGCCCATCGTGCCGATGCCGAACCATGGATGCTCGTGGAAGGCGTCGAGGGCCAGCGAGGCGATGCGCCAGCGGAAATCCGCGGACGAGGAATCGAGGTCCTTGGCGAATTCGTAGCCCGCCTTCAGCAGTCCGGTCTCGTAGGCGATGCCGGCGAGGATCATGCAGACCGTGACGTAGGCCGGCGCCAAGCGCGGGTAGCGCAGGATCGGCAGCAGCATCGTGGCGACGCCGAGCGCCAGCCAGCCGGAGCGCGACCAGGTGAAGAGCACGCCGAGCGACAGCCAGACGAAGGCGCCCAGGTAGAGCAGCCGCCGGCCGGGAGTGATGGTGCGCGCGGGGCGCAGGCCGAACCAGAGCGCCAGCACCGCCACCGTCGAGATGCAGTTCGACTGCAGGTTCGGGTGGTACATCAGGCCCGTCAACTGCGGGAACCAGCCCCATGGCGTCATCTGCACCGAGGACTTCGGGTCCGGGTTGAAGGTCACGGCGGCGCCGGCCACCGCGGACAACCCCCACTGCAGCCACTCCACCGCCACCGAGACGCAGGCGCAGACCAGCAGCATGTGGAAGAAGATCTCGATGTGCCGGCGAGTGCGGATCACCACCGGCAGCAGCACCACCGGCAGGACGTTGCCGCTCAAGCGGAACAGGAAGGTGGGCATGATCGCCATCCACTGATCCGTCAGCAGCAAAGTGGTGGCGTAGCTGACGATCACCAGCAGCACCGGGATCGCCAAGGGCGTGAGCGGAGCGCCGACGTCGCCGTCGCGATAGATGCGGCGGATCAGCACGATGAGCAGCAGGGCGATGGCGAGCTGCGAGAGGCCTGGGATGGCGTCGGCCACCATGGCGAGGGCGAAGACGCCGAGCGCGGGCCGTTCCAAGCCGCCGCATTTGAGCACCCAGGCGAAGAATGCGGACACCAGCAGCAGCAGGAAGACCACCAGGCTGGTCAGAACGTAGGGCAGATCGTCCACCAGCAGCGGTTGCGCGCCCAGCAGGGAGATCTGCAGGCGCAGATCGTCGCGCCCGTCCCAGAACACCAGCAAGGCCATCAACAGGCCGATCGCCAGCGCCGCCGCCGCCGAGAGCGCTGCTCCCGCGGGACCGAAGTCGCGCACGCCGACCGGCTTACTGCTCATCCTCGTGCGCTTGCGGATCCCACGACACCTCGAGCATCAGCGAGGTGAAGGGCGGCAGCCGCAGCGTGAGGAGGTCGCCCTCCAACTGGGCCCAATCGCGCACCGGCACCTTGGCGGCCGCGGCCGCAGGATGGCGCGCGAGTTCGCGCGGCACCTCGTTCAGCACGCGATCCTGCATGCTCTCGAAGATCGTCTTGGCGCGCGCGGCGGTCTCGGCGGGAACGCCGCTCATCGCGCCGTGACGCTTGTCGCGGAAGGCGGCCTCGATGATCTTCACCTGGTCCTCGGGAACGCCCTCGCCGCGCAGCTGCTGCAAGGTCATCTGCGCCGCCGCCGGATACCAGCCGCCCTCGAAGGGCTTGAACTGCTTGCGCAGATCGGCGTCGGCGATGGGATTGCCATGACGCTCGTCGATCACCCACGCGCCGATCAGCCGCGCCGGCGCGCCGTTCATGCGCACGGTGATGCGGCGGTCCGTCTGCCGCGCTTCCTGCGCCAAGGCGCGCATCTCGGCGACCGCGCGCTCCCAAACCGCGCGATCCTGGGCCGGCAGGCCGGTCCGCTCGTAGGGCAGATCGCCCTTGGCGTAGCGCTGGATGACGTCCTCCTTGCCGTTCAGGCTGCTGAGGTCGACGCCGCCGGCTTCCACCAGCTTGCGCGCGTGCTCCTCGGTCTTGCCGCCGACCACCGACGCCGCCATCAGGTAGCCGCGGGAGCCCGAGCGCGTCGCCAGCAGGGAG
Organism: uncultured Planctomycetales bacterium; assembly: GCA_964506175.1. GTDB lineage: Bacteria > Planctomycetota > UBA1135 > UBA1135 > UBA1135 > JAQBVK01. The sequence continues at coordinate 3,553 of CAZDMB010000026.1, forward strand.
AAGTTCGCCGGCAAACGCTCGCGCGGGGTCACCGGTACGCGCGGCAGCGCGCAGACGCGCGCCACCATGCGCATGGCCGCAAGCAGCGCTTTGGGCGCGCCGTGCAGCGTGAACACCCCGACGCCGAAGCCGCCGAAATCCACGTTCGTGTCCCAGGAGCCGTCCTGCAGCATGAAGAACAACGAATGGGTGACCGGCGTTTGCGCCAGCGCGGTGGCCATGGACACGAACACGGCGGCGCCCCGGTGGTCGTCGAGCGCGGGATAGGGCTTGCTCCGGCCAGGCAGGCCGCAGTTCCATTCCGACAGGATGAGCTCCGGGGCGCCGAGCCCGTCGGCGCGCGCCATCTCCGTGACCCGCCGTGCGGTGTTGTGGTACAGCTGGTCCATCGGCAGGCCGCTGTAGTCGTGCCAGGAAAGGAAGTCCGGCCGCCAGCCGGAGGCCTTGCAGGCCGCAGTCAGGAGCTTGAACAGGCGCAGGCCGCCGCCGTAACTCGCGGCCATCCCGGGTCCGCCGATCTTGATCTTCGCGTCCACCAGGGGCCGCAGCTGCGCCCCGGCCTGCGCGAAGAAGGTGGCGAAGGTCTCGTCCGAGTCCTCCCAGTTCTCCGGCATGTCCGGTTCGTTCCAGATCTCGATGTACCGAATGGGCAGCCCCTTCTCCAGCAGGCGCGCGACGTCGCGCGCCGCCTGCTGCGCGAAAACCTTCGGATCGGGCGCCGTCAGGATCTCGCCGGCGCGTTGGTCGGCGCGCACGCCGGGTTTGCCGACGATGGTCAGAAAGATGCCGAAGCCGGCGTCCTTGGCTTCTTGGCAGGTGCGGAAATGCGTCTCGTTGAGCTGGCCGAGGTGGTACTTGAGCCACACCCGGATGAGGCCGTCGTGCGGATGCACGCTCTCCGCCCACGCCTTCCACACCCCGGGCGAGGCGTTGTTGATGTCGTTCATGCCGAACAACAAGCCCGGGGCCACCGGCACGGCCTCGGCGTCGAAGCGCACGGTGAAGTCGGGCTCCTGGGCGGCCGCCGCGGAGGCGAGCAACAGCACGGAGGCCCATGCCGCGAGGCGCTGGCGCATGGCCGACAGTTTACGCCGGACCGAGCCCGATTATTGGATGTACCCGAGGCCCCGGAGGGAGTCCTCGATCGCCTTCTCGTCCGCGGCATCGAGCGCGCTGCTGCCGGCGGAGCCCGCTTCCGGCTCCGGCGCCTGGTCCCAGGCGGGCTCCCACGGCTGCGCCATGACGTCGCCGCGAATCTTGCCGTCCATCCAGCGCGGCACCGCCTCGCGCACCGCGTAGAGCAGGGTGGGCGCAGTGTCCTGGATGTGCATGTCCTGGATGACCCGTCCCGGCTCCACGCCGGGCGCCCATACCGCGAACACGCCGTTGAAGCGGTGCTGGCCGGAGATGGCGGCGTTCTTGCGGCGCACCCAGAGTTCGCGCGTGCCCCAGTCCTCCTTGGGAATGGTGGCGAGTCCCATCATCTGGTACTGGAGGTCCGGCGCCTCCGCGGTGCGCGGTCCGCGGTAGTAATCCTCCTTGACGACGACGTAATCCACCGCCTTGCCGCCGGTGGGAGCGTCGAGGGCGCGCAAGCGCGCGATCACCTCCTGCAGCGTGCGGCGGTAGCCCGCCTCGCCCTCGACCACGCCCTCCGGCTCGCGGCCCTTCAGATTGACGCAGATGCCGTGCAACTGGCCGAAGGCGCGCGTCTGACTCCACACCACGTCCCGCGCGTCCGCTTGGCGCTTGCGCTTCGGGCGCAGCAGGGGCAACCGGCCCAGAGGCCCGAGCGCCCGTGCCAGCCCTCCCAGGCCGAAACGCCGCAGGGCGTCGCCCGTCGTCAGGCGCCCCCAGGTCCAGTACGGCACCTTGCGCCGCACCAGGAAGCCCTCCTCCTCCAGCCACTGGTTCACGTGGAAATCCCAGTGCTGGGGACCGAAGCCGTGATCGCTGACGATCGCGACCGGCGCGTCGTCGCCCAGGATGGCCCGCACCCGGCCGAGGAACTCGTCCGCCAGACGGTAGGCGTCGCGGATGGTTTCGCCGAAGCGGCGCGCGCCTTCCTCCGTCCAGCCCGGATGCGTGGCGTCGTGGAACTTCCAGAAGTAGTGCTGGCAGCGGTCGGTGATGGACACCACCGTGAAGAAGAAGTCGGTCGGCCGCTCGCGAAGGAAATGCTCGGTCAGGCGCAGGCGATCGCGCTCGAGTTCGAACAGTTCGCTGCGGAGGCGCTCGTAGCGCTCGAGATCGTCGGTGGCGCCTTCGTGGTCGCCGTCGTACGGCGCGTAGTCCACGTCGGGGCGGTAGGGCCGACCCAGCACCCCCCGCATCTCGCCGAGCAGGTCCTTCGGCCAGGCGATGGTGTCTCCCGTGAGCGGCATCGGGATGCCGCTCACCATCCAGCCGTCCTTCACCGGAAACGGCGGGTAGGTCATGGGCACGGCCAGGGAGCCCACGGACCAGCCGCGGTTGCCGAGCAGGCTCATCAGGTCCTTGCCGGCGTAGTTGCGGCTGTCGTTCAAAACGCAGCCGTAGGTGCCCAAATTCCGCCGGATGAAGTGAAACACGCCGTGCCGCCCGGGATTGAGGCCGGTGAACATGGAGGTCCAGGCCGGCGGCGTCATCGGCGGCTTTTCCGACTCCAAGTCCCCGCTGGCCCCCTCCCGCAGCAGCCGGCCGATGTGCGGCAACTCGCCCGCCGCCACCATCGGCCGGATGATTTCGTAGGTGGCGCCGTCGATTCCGACGATGGCGAGGCGGGGCATGGGCGGGGCCGGGAGGGCGGGGCGATTTGACCCCGGGGCCCGGCCGGAGAGAATATCGGATCCGCCCGACGGCCTGCCATGACGCACCCGACGCTTCCCCGCTTCCTCCTCGCCGCGGCCATCCTGGCCGTTGCGTCCGGCTGCTCCATGTCGCCCTACGCCGATCCGGAGCGCGGCGGGCTCATCGAGAACCCGGACTCGCTCGGGCCGAACCTGACCGCCGAGATCATTTACGGGCAATTCTTCGTCGGACCGGAGGACAAGATCCGCATGGACTTCCTCCGCCACAACGATTACGACGGCACCTTCCAGGTGCGCGGCGACGGCAAGCTGTATCTGCACGACCTCGGCCTGGTGGACGTCACCGGCCTGACCGTGGACGAGCTGCAGGATCTGGTGCGGGCCCGCTACGACGAGATCCTGGTCAACCCGTCGGTGTACGTCGAGATCGAGGCCTTCTCCACGCGCCGCAAGGTGGCGGTGCAGGGTTACGTGGCCAAGCCGGGCGTGTTCGCGCTCTCGAGCCCGCGGACGACGATCTTCGACGTGCTGGCGCAGGCCGGCGGCGTGGACCGCACCGAAGGCGATCGCGGCGCCGTGCTGCTCGCCCGCCGCGTCGAGGGCAAGATCCAAGTCGCGCGCTACGACGAGGCGGAACTGTTCTCGCCCTCCGACCCGAACGCGCGCTACGAAATCCCGTACGTGCAGGACGGCGACTACATCTACGTGCTGCGGAGTTGGGGCGCCGCCTTCGACGAGCAGGTCAACCGTTGGACCAACGTCCTGCGCGGAGCCCTGTATCTCGAGCGCGACCTGATCCTCGCGCCGCAGGCGACCGACGCGCTGCAAGGCGACCTCGGCGAGAACCTCTAGACCGCCGTCCGGCGCGGTTCAGAGCCAGATCCGGCGGTCGGCACCCGACCGCCGGAAGGCGGCGAAGTGCTCGGCCGCCGTGCTTTCCCAATAGCACTCCGCCGAGGTCACGCCCGGCAACTCGCGCGCCTGCCAACGCGTGAGGCCGCGCTCGGCGCGCAGGTAGTCCACCACCCGCAACTGCGAGGCGTAGGCGCGCAAGGCCTCGTCCTTGCGCCGTCGCAACTCGGCGGTCAGCGGCAGCAGCGCGGCGCCCGGCAGCGGCGCCCAGGTGCCGGCCGCCGCCACGCGCGCGTCCGCGAGCGCGCGCGGCCAGGCGGCGCGCAGGGCGCGCGCGGTCTCGTAGTGATCCACGTGGTTGTCCGCCCACCACACCACGTGCGTCCGCTCCGGCATGAATTCCTCGAGCAGCGCGCGCAGCCGCCCGATCCAGGGTCCGCGCGCGGCGACGCGCTCCTCGGGGGCGTCGAGGAAATGGAAGTCGCGCACGCCGAGCGCGTCCATCGCGGCGCGCGCCTCGTCCTTGCGCAGGCGGGTCGCCTCCGGCGGCGAGACGCCGGGCACGCCGCGCGCGCCGTCGGTCATCCAGATGACGCGGACTTCCGCGCCTGCCGCCAATGCGGCGAGCACCGCGCCGCCCGCCTGGATGACGTCGTCGTCGAAGTGCGGCGCCACCACCGCGATGCGCCGCGCCGGCGCGAGCAGGCGCGGACCCGCGGCCGCCAGGGCGGCGGAGCGCTGATGATCGAGCGCGGTCACGAGAAAGCGACGATTCTCCAGCGCGGAGGCGCCGCGGAGGAAGCGCTCGGCGCGGGCGCTGCCGCGCAGCAGGTCGGCGGTACGCCGCGCGGGCAGGATTTGGAGGGCCTCGGCGAAGCCGGCGCCCGCGTGGCGGAAGGCGCTGCGGTAGGCGCGCAGGCCTTCGCTCGGGGCGGCGAACTCGCGGCCGGCGTCGTCGCCGCCGTCGTGCACCAGGACGTTCGGCCAGAGCGGCCAGTCGCGCTCGTAGAGGGCCACCAGACGCTCGGGCGGCAGATGGTCGAGGATCTCCAGCAGCGAGGCGGTCTCGACGCCCGGTCGCGGCGCCGGCGCGAGCAGCAGGTCGCAGGCGTCCGACCACGGCAACGGCTCCAGCCGGCGCAGGGTCGCCGGAATCCAGGGAGCGGGATCGCCGTGCAGGAAGCCGGCGCGGCGCGCGGCGGGCAGCGCGTCCAGCGCCGGCACGCTGATCAGGTTGGCCGGGCGGCGCAGCAGGGCAGGAAGGAAGCGGCCCAGGACGGCTGCCCTCCTACTCCATGTAGCCCAGCGCCTTCATCGTCTCGATCAACCGTTCCTCGTCGCTCTTGGTGCGGTCGCCGTCGTCGGCGCCGCGCCGTTGCAGGCGCACGTGCCCGCTGCGCACCTCCACCGGGTGCGCCGCGCGCCATTCCGGAGTGAAGCATTCCTCCATCACGCGCCCGTCCATGTGATCGTCCACGGGCAGGCCCAGCAAATGCAGGATGGTCGGAGCCATGTCGGCGATCTGCGGACCGGAAAGGCGCTCGCCCTGCTTGAAGATGCCGCGTCCTTCCCAGCCGTAGATGCCGTTCATGCGGTGCATGGCCGGGCGGCCTTCGACCGCCTCCTCCGCGACCACGCGGTGCACCGGGCTCGGCGACATGTTGCAGGCCGTGTCCACGGTGACGCACTGGACGTCCGGCGCCAGGAACACCTGCTCCCCCGTCCACAGATCCTCGCGCTTGAAGGCGCGCGCGATGATGCGGGCGCCGTCAGGGGCGCGCATCTCCGGGAGTTTGGCGATCAATTCCTCGCGCAGGCGCTCGTACTCGGCGCCCGGCGCGACGATGCCGTGCGGCTCGCGGCCCTGGAGGTTGATCAGCACGATGTCCTCGCCGCCGCTGAACGAGGAGTAGGCGCGCGTGCGCGACCAATCGATCATGTTCATGATCGTCTGCTCGTTGCTCGGCAGGCGCTTGCCTTTGCGCGCCATGGCCGCCATGGCGCCGCTGCGCCGCAAGACCCCATGCCACTTGCGCTGCGACCACAGGCGGAAGCGCTGCCACGTCACGCCCCCCTTGAGCACCAGATAGCCGTGATCCACCAGCCACTTGTTCATGTAGTAGCGGTAGGTGAGCGGCCCGAAACCGTGATCCGAGCAGGTGCCGAAGGCGACCTCGCCGTCGAGCGCGAGCGCCTTGGCGCGGATGCGGCCGAAGGCGGCGTCCACCGCGGCGTAGACGTTGGCGAGCAAGTCCTGCCGCGCTTCCCACTTGCCCGGATTCTTGCGGCGCCACTCCGGATCCTGGTAGCACCAGGCTTGGTGGCTGGTCAGATCCACCTGGCGGAAGACGATGGCGAAGAGGTCCGGGTCGTGATGGTCGAGAAGGTGCTCGCCCATGCGCGTGATCTGCTCGATCACGTGGTGCAAGCTCTGCACCGCCTTGTCCTCGCCGGAGGTGTGAAACAGGATCTCCGGCTCGTTGTCCGCCGGCACGTCGCCGATGGCCGCCTGCAGCTCCTGACGCAGTTCCGGCGGCCAGATGAAGTCGGCGTTGCGGTCGGGCGTGAGCAGGCCGCCGATCATGGCGCCGTTCACCCGCTCGACCGGGAACGTCATCGGAATGGTGACGGCGCAGACCTTCTTGCCGGCTTCGCTGGCGAGCCGCCAGATCGAGGGCGCCTGCACCGAATTCCAGGAGACCACCGGGCGCAGATAGGAGCCCGGGCGCTGCTCGCGAAAGAAGAAGATGCCGTGCTTGCCGGGATGGACGCCGGTCTGGAAGGAGGTCCAGGCGAGCGAGGAATTCGGCGGCACCGTGCTCTTGAGCGGTCCGTAGGCGCCGCCCCGCATCAGCGCGGCCAGATGGGGCAGTTTGCCCGCCGCCACCATGGGCTCGATGATGTCCCAGGTGGCGCCGTCGATTCCGGCGAAGACGACGCGGCGGCGGGTGGCCATGCTTGAGTCCGGCTGAATTCTACCGGCGCAGCAGGCCGCGCACCTTGGCCGTGATCGCCGGATTCGTCAGCCCGAGGGCGAGGCTGGCGGCGCCGTAGGCGACGGCGCCGACGATGCCGCCGAGAATCGCCTGTTCGCGCAGGCCGAGCGCCAGCAGCAGGCCGATCATGGCTCCCGCCAACAGACTGTGCGGCACGATGCGCAACAGCAGCGAACTCGGGTTGCCGAAGATCTGGGCCACCAGGACGATCTTGAGAATGAACTCGACCGACGCGGCGCACACCGAGGCCCGGGCCGCGCCGAGCAGGCCGAAGCGCGGGATCAGGATGACATTCATGACGACGCTGGTGCCGGCGATGGCCGTGCCGATCAGCGGCATGCGGCGCTCCATCTCGCGCATGCCCATCATCACCGCGCCGACCGGGCCGCCGACGCAGTCGAGGAACACGGCCACCAGCAGCACGCGCAGCACGTCGGCGGTGCTCTGGTCCAGGCCGACCTCGGGCACCCCGTAGCGATAGGCGGGGCCGAACCAGCCGCACACCTGGTCGGCGTAGAAGAACAGGCCGGCGGCCAGCGGCGCGGCCCACCACGCCTGCCAGTCCACCGCCGAACGGTAGCTTTGGCGCGCGGCGTCCAACTGCTCGCGATCCCGCGTCTGGCGGACGAGGCGCGGGAAGATGGCGGTGGTGAAGGCCAGCGTCAGGGTGTGGAAGATGATGATGATCCGCACCGCCTGGGCGTAGAGGCCGCGCGGCTGGTCCGGATTCCAGTCGGCCGCGGACGCGACGGCCGGCATCACGAACAGGGTGCCGATCAGGATCACGTCGATGCGATTGCGCACCATCCGCAGCATCCGGAACAGCCCGATGTAGCCCGATTCCTTCACCAATTGCGCGGCGCGGCGCAGGCTGCTGGGCGGCAACTGCCGCCCCTGGAGCAGCCGCGCGCGCACCAGGCGCGACACCAGGATGCCGCGCAGGGCGGAGCCGAGCAGGAACACGCTCCACACCGCGTAGAGGCGGTACTCCTCGGGCGTCACGATCAGGGCGACGAGGGCGCCGCCGGCGCGCAGCAGGCCGGCGCCGATCTCGATCAAGGCCGGCGTGGCCATGCGCTCGAAGCCCTGGAAGATCCCCTCGCCCAGGCTGCCGATCGCGTCGCCCAGCACGATGCCGCCGACCAGCAGCGAGAGGATGAACTTCTCCGGCTCGTAGCGGCCGTAGTCCCACCCCTCGTACACCAGGTAGAGGACGATCACCAGCCACGCGACGAAAGAGCCGAGCCACATGGCGGCGCGGCCGTCGGCGTAGACCTGCCCGGTGCTGCCGGGGTCGCGCGCCACGGTGCGCGTGATCACCAGCGGGATGCCGAAGCTGGAGATCAGGCTGCCGAAGAACAACAGCGAATTCATCAGCCCGTAGACGCCGTTCTGCGCCAGCGTCACGTAGTTCGCCAGCATCAAGCCGAACACGGAATAGACCGCGACGCTGAACATCTTGGCCGCCGTCAGCAGGACGGTGTTGCGCGCGAGCAGGCTCACCCGATCAGGCGCCCGCGAACAAGGGCACCAACGTGGGCTGCAGCTTGCGGAACAGGTCCGCGGTGGCGCGCACGTCGCGCAGGCAGTAGGCCGAGATCTCGTCGTAGCGCCCGGCGCGCGCCTTCTCGGCGACCTGCGAGCCGTCCATCTTGCCCTTCGGCGACTCGACGCCGAAGCGGCGGCACCAGTAGTCCAGCGAATAGGTCTCGCGCGTCGCGCCGAAGAAGTCGAGCAGGTCCTGCAGGTCGCAGTGCTCCTTGATGCTGTAGCGGTAGCCCAGCAGATTGCGCGTCGGCGCGACCCCGAGGATGGCGGAGCGCACCATCAGCACCGGCACGTCGTAGCCGCGTCCGTTGTACGTGACCACCGCCCCCCATTTCTCGGCGTGCAGCCAGAATTCCTGCAGAATCTCGCGCTCGTTGCCGCGAAAGATCTTGGTGCCGGGAACCTCGTCGAAATTCTCCCACTTGCAACCGCTGCCGTGCGCCAGCACCGCGCCGGTGTCCTTTTCCAGGTTCCACATGCCGATGGCGACGACGCGGCCGAGGCCGCGCACCAGCGCGAGGCGGTGCTGCACCGCTTCCGGGTCTTCCCCCTTCTTGCGCGCGCGCTCCATCAAGCCGTGCCGCGTGGCTTCGTCCACTTCCTCCCAGGCCAGGCCGGCGACCTCGATGTCGAAGGCCACCACCGGCGGACGCAGCGGCCCCGCGGCCGCGACGGCGGGCAACTTCCTGCTCATCCGCGCGCATCGAGGGGCACGTCGCCCTCGTGGACGGTGAGCACCGGCACCTTGGCGGTGCGCACGACCTTCTCCGCCGTCGAGCCGAGGAGCAGATGCGCCAAGCCGCCGCGCCCGTGCGTGGAGATGACGATGACGCTGCAGCGCTGCGCGAGCGCCGTTTCGACGATGGCCTGCGCCGGCTTGCCGACTTCGACCAGCAGAGTCTCGACCGGAACGCCGAGCGCGCGCAGTTTCGCCGCGGCCGCCTCCAGCGCCTTCTCGGCGCCGTTGCGGAACTCCGCCCGGTACTGGCCGACGTCGAGCGCGCCAGGCGCCATGTAGTGCGCGAACACCGGCGCGGTGGCGACGAGGTCGTCCTCGAGGGCGTGGACCAGCACGACCACCCCCTGGTTGGAGGCGGCGAGTCGCGCCGCCCACAGGTAGGCGGTTTCCGCCTGGGTCGAGAAGTCCGTGGCGAGAAGGACGCGGCGAAACATGGGGCGCCGACCAGCGTAGCGCCGGCAGCCGCCCGGATCACGCCGCGCGCGGCGGCCTATTTGGGAGCTTCCGGCGGGGGCGCAGGAGCGTCCACGTAGCCCAGTTCCGACAGGAATTGCAGGAAGGTTTCGCTGGCGTTCGCGATCGGCTCGCGCGGCTGGAGCGCCGCCCGGAAGGCGCCGCCGTCGACGCGGCCGGGCTCCGCATGCGCGCCGCGCCAGGCCTCCCCCATCCAGGCGCGCAGCGAACGGCCCTGCATCTTGCCGAGCGCCGGGATGCCGAGCAGATCGCACAGCGTCGGCGCCACGTCGAGCAGGGTGCCGATTTTGCGCTCCTTGGCGGGCAGCAGGCCGCGGCGCTCGACGCCGGCGCCGGAGAGCACGAACACTCCGGGCTCGGCCTCGAAGTGGTGGCCGCTCTGCAGCGCCGTGGGATCCTTGAGGTTGTAGGCCGCCATGCCGTGGTCGGCGACGACCATCACCACGCGCTCCGGCGGCATGCCGGCGAGCACCTCCCCGATCATGCGATCCGCCTCCTCGTAGGCCTTGTCCACGTGCGCGCCGAAGTGCTCGAGGCGCTCCGGGGGAATCATGGAGGCGTAGGCGTAGGCCTGCGGCTCGTGGTAGCGCCAGAAGTAGTGCCCGGCGACGTCGAGGCTTCCGAGATACACCAGGTTCAGGTCGGCGACGCTTTCGCGCAGCAACTCCTGCATGACGCGCACGTGGGTCTGATCCGCGACGAAGCTCATGCGGAAATTGGTGTCGCGCAGCCAATCATTGCCCCACTTCTTGATGGTCGCGTCGCTCTCGCGCGCCTTGGGCCAGAGGCCGAAGGCGAGCGCCTGGGCCTGCGCATGAGGGCCGTCGGGCGCGCCGTCGGCCAGGATCGGCGCGATGCGCGCGGCCAGGCTGGCCGGCGCCGTGAGCTCGGGCAAGCCGTCGCGCCACACGCCGGCCTTCCACATCAGGGCGCCCTGCGCCTGCGCGGCATAGGAGGCGACGATCTTGCCGTGCTTGAGGAACTCGGCGGGCCAGGACACCCACCAGGCGACGGCATTCACGGACTTGCCGGCAGCGTCCGCGAGGTTCCAGATGGCCGGCACCTTGCGCGACTCGGAGGTGTAGGGCTTGCCGTCCGGCTTCGGCTGCCCGGTGGCCGGGTCGATCTCGCTGAAGAACAAGATGCCATGCGCGTCCGGCGTGCGGCCGGTGGCGATGGTGGTCCAGAGCACCGGAGAAAAGGTGGGCTTGAAGGTGCCCAGCACGCCGCCCACGCCTTCGTCCAGCAGGCGCTGGAGGTTGGGCATCCTGCCCTGCTGCAGCAGCGGCTCCGCCACGCTCCATTCCATGCCGTCGAGGGCAAGGACGAGCACCGGCGGCCGCGGCTCCCCGCCGGAGCAAGCCGCCAGCAACAGCACGGCGGCGGATGCGGCGCCGAGCGCGCGCGGGCAGCGCAGATGCATCGCCCGATTCTAGCGGGCAGCTCGCGCCCGGCGCCGCAGCAGCCAGAAGGCGGCCGCCCAAGCCAAGGCCAGCGCGCCGTCTCCGGCCGCGCCGCGCGCGTCGGCGGCGCGCGTGCCGAGGCTGCCGGCGCAGCCGCCCGCCGGCAGTTGGAAGCCGGAGCCGCCCGGATTCGTCGTGCCGGAACCCTCGAAGGTGAAGCCGCTCGCCAGCGCCGCCTGCCCGTTGGCCGCCACCACGATCAAGCCGTAGGAGCCGGCGCTCGCCTGATCGGAGGTGGTGGCGTCCACGCGCGCGGAGGACACCGGCCGCACGTCCTTGGCGCCGTTGCCGCCCAGAGCGGTGAGCGGATCCACGCCGAAACGCACGTCCACGATGGCGCCCAGGTTCCGGCCGCTGATGCGCACGCGCGTGCCGCCCGCGCTCGGACCTCGAGTCGGCGTGAAGCCCAGGATTTCCGGATCGGCGTCGGCGACGAAGCGGAAGGCGCCGGCGGCGACCGTGTCCGGTTCGCCGGGATTGCGCAGCAGGAGGTCGACGGCGCCGGCGGCGTGCGCCGGCGTGACCACGCGCGCCAAGCGCGCCGAGAGCCACTCCACCGCGAGCGGCTGGCCGTCGAGTTCGATCTGCAGATCGGGAGCGAAGGCGCTGCCGTTGACGAGCAAGGTGGTGCCGCCCGCCGCTTGGCCCGCCTGCGGGAAAACCTGCGCGAACACCGGCTGCGCGGTGAAGGCGAAGGCGTCGTCGAGCGCGACGTGCTGGCCGTCCGGGTTGTGCACGGCCACGTCCGCCGGACCGGGCGCGGCGGCCGGAGTGGTCACGCGCAGGGTTTGCGCGTCCACGAACTCGACCGCGAGGGCCTCGGCGCCGCCGAACAGGACGTAGGCGCCATCCTGGAAGCCGGTGCCGGTGAGAGTGACGACTTCGCCGCCGGCGGCGATGCCGGTGCTCCGGTCCAGGCCGAGAAGTTCGGGTGGGTCGGCGATGATCTCGATCAAGCCGGTGGCCGCCTCGAACACGCCATCCGGGTCGCGCACGTAGGCGTCGAAGGAGCCGGTGGGCGCGTCGGCCGCGGCGGTGACGAGCGCGCGCACCCAATTGCTGCCGCTCTGGACGCTGGCCAGGCCGAGATAGGGACTCTTCACGAGAAAATCCATGGCGCCGGCGGCGAAGCCGCCGCCGAAGACCGTGACCCAGGTGGACTGGCCGCGCCGCAGCAAGTACGGGCTGGCGCTGGTCTCCACCATGGCGGCGTCGGCCGGCATCGTCAAATTGCCGCAGACCACGTTGCCGTCGGCCGGCACCACGAAGAGCGTCGGCGCGCCGAAGCCGCCGTAGAACGCCGAGGCAAAGTTGGTGTTGACCGCGCCGTTGCCCGTCAGATTGCCGGCGCTCATCGCGCCCTCGAGTGGGCTGGCATAGACGAAATAATTGCCGATGGGCGCCCCCTTCAGCACCCAGGAACCGTCGACGGCGCTCAAGACCGCGCCGGCCAGCCGGCCGTCGTCGGCGTTCACGGCGCAAACCATCGCGCCGGCCACCGGATTGCCGCTGCGCCGGATGACGCCCGACAACCGCGTCTGCGCGCCGGTTTCGGCCACCGCGATCGCGCCGCCGCGATCGTCCAGCGACAGGGAGCGGTGCAGCCATTGATTCATCGCGACGTAGGGCCACATCGTGCCGCTGACGCCGGGGGCGTGATCCAGGCCGATGAAATGGCCGATCTCGTGCGTCAGGACGTCCTGCACGTCGAAGGTGCCCGGCGCGCCGTCCGTGCTCCAGGCGTAGTCGCGCGCGTTGAAGATCACATCCGCGTCGAGAATCGCGCCGCTGCCGAGCTCGTAGGAAATCGGCGTCAAGGCGACGATGCCCGTGTTGGGCGGGAAGTAGCCGGTCTCGTTGCTCTCGTCGAACATCACGACGTGGCCGGAGCCGTCGGGGCCCGTGGCCAGGTCGGGACCGCGCGTGAACGCCACCCGCGAACCGGCCACTCCCTCCCAAGCGTCGAACGCCTTCTGCACGGCGACGGCGTGCGAACCGTCGGCGATGTCCGCGCTGCCGGCGGCATGCAAGTTCCAACTGAGGGTCGCCGACGACCACGTCAGGAGCTTGCCGTTGATCACGATGCGCACGTAGGCGCTTCCCGCGCCGGCGGCGAGGAGCAGCGCGGCAACCGCCGCCGCCGCCAGCGCCGCGCGCCTAGCGCTGCGCGGCTTGGCGCTCGACTTCGGCGAGGATCGCGGCGAGGGTTGCATCGTGGTCGAGCGGCGCGGCGTCCGCATGGGTGTCGAGGGAGAACAGTTGCGCGGGTTCCAGGGGGCCGGCGCGGCGAACCTCGAAGGCGCCGGCGCCGAGCCCGATCGGCAGGCGCCAGCCGCGATCCGCGGTGGGCGCCGACAGGAACAGCAGCAACCGCTGGCCCACGCGCAGGCGCGGCAATCCCGGCAGCACGAGGCCGCGCCCGGCCACTTCCCCTCCCGGCATGCGAAGTTCCTGCAGGGCGGATTGCGCGCCCTTCAAGGGCGCGAGGGTGGCGAGCGCGAAGCGTGTCTCGATGCGGCCGTCGGGCAGCATGAAGGACTGCGCGTCCAGCACCTCGACTTCCGCGATGCGCTCGGCATCGGCCACCAGACGCGGCAGCGCGGCGACGCCCTGCTCGGTGGAGGCGGCCGCCAGGCGCGCGCCCGTGCCCCAAAGGACCAGGAGCCCGATGAGGGCGGCGAGCAGGGGAAAACGCACGATCCCTCCCATCGGCCGATACGAAGTTGCTCTTGAGGGAATTGTGCGGAATTGACCTCGCGGCCGCTCCGGCCGATCCTGCGCCCATGCCGGAGGCGCGCTGCGATCTGCTGGTGCTCGGCGGCGGCGCGGTCGGCCTCGCTGCCGCTTGGTGGGCCGCTGCCCGCCGCGGCGCGCGCGTGCGCGTGCTGGAGCGCTTCCAGTCCCCCAACGATCGGTCATCCCACCACGGCGAGACGCGCATGGTGCGCACCGCGTACGCCGAGCACCCGGACTACGTGGCGCTCGCGCGCGCCGCCTGGCGGATGTGGCAGGACCTCGACCGCGCGGCGGCGGCGCCGCCCGTGCTGCACGCGACGGGCGGCGTCTTCTTCGGCGCGCCGGATTCAGATTTGGTGGCAGGCGCTTGCCGCGCCGCTGCCCTCCATGATCTGCCGCACGAAGTGCTCGACGCGACGGCGCTGAAGAGCGCGCTGCCGCAGTTTCGGGCGCCTCCCGGCACGCTGGCCGTGCGCGAGCGCTTCGCCGGCTACCTGCTGTGCGAAGAGGCGCTGCGGCGCCTCGCCGCGGCCGCGCGCGCCGCCGGCGCCGAGATCCACGAGCACACCGAAGTGGCGGCGTTGGAACTCGCGGAAGACGGCAGCCCGTGCGCTCTGACCGCGGACGGCGCGCGCCATCGGGCGCACGCCGTCGCCGACGCGCGCGGACCCGGCATGGCCGCCGCCGGCCTGCCGTGGCCTCTGCGCGTGACGCGGCAGTTGCTCGGATGGTTCGAGCCGGCGGCGCCCGCGGACTGCCGCGAGGGCGCGTTGCCGGTCTGGGCCTGCGACGCCGCGGCCGCGGGCGACACCGGCGGCGGCATCTATTACGGCTTTCCCGCGCGCATCGGCGCCGGCGAGGTCAAGGCCGCGCGGCATGCTCCCGGCGAAAGCATGGATCCCTATGCCGTGCGCGCAGGCCAGGCCGCGGAGCTGGACGACGTACGCCGCGCCCTCGCACGCGTGCTGCCGGCGGCGGCGGGGCCGCTGCGGCGCCTTGCCGTGTGCCAGTACACCATGAGCCCGGACGGACACTTCATCCTCGACCGGCACCCGAGCGGCGCGCGCGGCGCCGCGGTCGCAGGCCTCAGCGGCCATGGCTTCAAGTTCGCGCCGGTGCTCGGACGCGCGCTCGCGGAAATCGCGCTCGAGGGCGGCACGGAGCTGCCCGTGGGCTTCCTGGCGGCGCGCCGCCTCGCTGCGCCCTGAGTGGCCGCGCTCAGACGGCGGCTTCGGCCACCGCTCGTTCGAAATACGCGCGCGCCTTGGGAATCTCGAGCCGACCCTCGTGCGGAAAGCCGTCCGCGGACATGGACCAGGCGCGCGCCAGGAGCCGCTCGCCGGTGGCGAAACCATCCCAGATGCGCGTGTAGTCGGCGATGCCGAGCAGCCGCGCGTAGTCCTCGTTGCGGTTGCCGAGTTCGGCGCAGGGTCCGCCGAGGATCTCGTCCAGACGATCGGCCAGGGCGGGGCCGCCGAGCTCGCCGGCCTCGGCTTCGACGCGGCGCATGCGCGCCAGCACGTCCGCAAGACCGGCTGCCAGTTGCGCCTTCGACGCTCCCTCGCGGCCGCTGGCGTCCTCGGCGGCGCGACGACGCCGCATGAGCACGCCGCAGAGCGCGACCAACGCCAGGCCTCCGACCAGGAGCGGCAGAGCCAGAGCCTCGCGCGGGGAGGGGAAGCCCGCGGCGCCGACGGTCGCGAGGCAGAAGGCGGCGATGAAGACCAGGCGGAGGAGGAGCTTCATGCTTAGATCGAACCGGAGACTTCGATGACGGCGTAAAGGACGTCCACGAGCGCGTTGCCGACGATCAGACCGGCGGCCACCGGGATGCCCACGTTCTCGCACCATCCGGCGCCCTTGCGCCGCGCGAACCACAAGGACAACAGGCCGCCGAGACCGAAGAC
>CAZDMB010000027.1:0-17074 GCA_964506175.1 uncultured Planctomycetales bacterium
CCGGCTGCGTGCCGCCGCCGCGCGCGCGCTGGCGGCCGCCAACGACCAGAAAGCGGTCGCCGCTCTCGGCGCCGCCGCGGCCGCCAAGAAGACGGAGCTCGGCGCGCTGCAGGCGCTGGAAGAGTACGCCGCCGCGGCCGCCGAGCCGCTGCCCGTGAAGGAAGTTGCGCGCGAACTGCGCGACAAGGATCCGGAAGTGCGCGCCGCCGCCGCCGCCGCTCTGCACCTCGTGCCCGCCGAGCAGCGCGAGGACTCCTTCGCTGCAGCGCTGGTCGACGAGGATCTGCGCGTTCCGTGCGCCGCGCTCGATGCGCTCGCCCGGCGCGGATCGCCGGAACTCCTGCCGCTAGTGACGAAGGCCCTGCTCGCTGGCGACCAGAACGACGTGGTTGCGCGCCGCTTGGTGCGGGCGGCGACCGCGTGCGCGCGCGCAGCAGCCGCGGGCTCGGACGCGCGCGCCGTCAACGAGGTGCTGGTGCGCGATGCCGCCGCCGCCGCCGCCGGCGCGGCGCCGGGGCCGGCGCTGGCCAGCGTGGCTTGGGCCGGAGCCTTGGGCGCGGTCACCCCGGCCTGCGCCGAGGCTGCCTGGACCGTGCTGCAGAAGGGCCTTGCCAGCGCGCGCCCGGAGGTGCGCGCCGGCGCCGCCCAGGCCTTGCGCGCATGGAATGCGCACGCTGACGCCAAGACGGCGCTGCTCGCCGCCGTCCAGAAGGATTCGAGCGCGCGCGTGCGCCGCGCCGCCATGGACGCGCTCGCCGCAGCCCACGGCGTCGGCAGCCCCGAAGTCACGGGCGCCCTCGCGGAGCGGCTCGCCAAGGATCCTGATCCCGACGTGCGCGAGAAGGCGGCCGTGCTCCTCGGCGTCGCCGAGTTGGAAGCGGCCGAACCGGCGCTCGCCGCGGCCACGCGCGATTCCGCGTGGCAGGTGGCCGTTTGCGCCGCGATCTCGCTCGGGCGCGTGCGCGGCGCCGCGGCGCGCGCCGCCTTGGGCGAATTGACGAAGGCGTCGGACTGGAAGATACGCGGCGCCGCGGCCATGGGCTTGCTCTATACCTACGACAAGGAGTCGGTGCCGGCGCTGATCCCGCTGCTGGAGGATCCGGAACCGCGCGTGGCCCGCACGGCGCACGAAATCCTGATCCGTCTCACCTATCAGCGCCTGGAGCGCAAGAGCGCCGCCTACGCCGCCTGGTGGGAGAAGAACAAGAACGTCGTGCAGGTGCTCACGCCCGCGGAGGCGGCGAAACGCGGCAAGGAGTACGCCTTCTCCGAGTCGCGGGCCCGCTCTTTCGCCGATCTCGACGTGGTCGTGTTCCAATCGCGCGGCGACGCCATCGAGACTCTGCTCGAGCGCATCGGCATCCAGCACCGCCGCACCAGCGCCGGCAAGGTGTCGACGGCGGAGCTGCATCCCTTCGCCGTCTACGTCTCCAATTGCACGGGCGAGATCGAGCGCGACGACCTCGAGGCGTTGCAGTGGCACGTGACGGTCGGCGGCTATTTCTTCGGCTCCTGCTGGTCGCTCGGCCACACCGTCGAGCGCATGCAGCCGGGCATCCTCCGCATGGCTCCGCAGCACGAGGAGGGCACGATTCTCGACCGCGTCGAGGCGCGCGCTTGCGACCCCGGCTCGCCCTACCTGGAAGGCGTGTTCCCGCACGAGACCGTGCCGGTCTACGACCTGCAGGGCGCGCACCTGATCGAAGTGCTCCAGCCGGAGCGCTGCGAGGTGCTGGTGGATTCTCCGGGCTGCGCCACGCGCTGGGGCTGCGGCAACCTCGTGGCCTGGTTCGAGATGGGCCACGGACTGGTGCTCGACAGCGCCAACCACTTCCAGGAGCAGGGCATCGCCAACGCGCAGGATCTGAAGAAGCCCGAGGACCGCATGGCGTACGCCTTCGATCACATGGCGCTCGACTACGCCGGCTGGCGCGACAACCGCGAAGCGAAGTGGTGGAAGTCCACCAGAGAGACCGCCCAGCACGTCTTCGACGAATCCGCGTTCCGCTTCCTGACGAATTTCGTGCGGCAGAAGCGCCAGCGCGATCTCTGAGCGCCTCAGCGCGCCTCGAAGATCTCCTCCGGCGGCGCTTCCTGGGGCGGCGGAGCCAGGGCGCGGTGAAAGGTGACGATCAGGGCGAGATCGCAGTCGTCGAGCAGGCCGCCGGCGATGAGCAGCACGCCGGCGCCGTCGGCGAGGCGGACGGTGGCGCTGACCTGCGCCGTGCGCACCTGCGGCAGGCCGATCTCGACCTCCATCGGGTGCAGCGGCGACAGCACGAGCTTCTTGGTCGGGATGGGACGCTCGAGTTCGGAGACTTGGCTGGCGATCTCCAGCCCGTACAGCTCTGCGTCCACCTGCAGCACCCGCAGATCCATCGTGAGTCCCTCCTTGATCACGTCCACGATCGGATCGGCGATCTCCACGTGGCCGGGCTCGATGACCTGGAGTTCGTAGGTGCGGATGTACGCGGTCTCGCTCAAGGCGGACAGGTTGCCCTGCTGATTGGGCAGCAGGGTGAGGCGCGGAGTATTCAGCAACTCGCCGCTGCGCGCCGCCAGCGCGTCCTGCATGCGCTTGATGGCCGCGGCGCCCGGCAGCAGCGTGGCGCTGCCCTCGAGCTTCAATTTCATGAGCTCGCCCTTGGGCACGCTGTAGAGTTGCGCGTCCACTTGAGCGAGCCAGGCGCGCGCCACGCCGTGCTGCAGGGCGAGAAAGTTCTCGAGCCAGGCGTGCTGCGCGGGTTGCAGGTAGGCGATGAGGTAGCCCTGTTCATCGGCCTGGATGCGCTCCTCGCGCGGATCGAGCGCCGGTAGGCAGTAGCGGGCGGCGCGCTCCGCCCAGCCGCGCGCGCTCTCCGGCTTGTCCTTGCCTTCGGCGAGCTCGCCCAGCGCGTGAATGCGCAGTTCTCGCAGCGTGTTCGTGTCGCGGACGACTTCCTGGGGCGGCATTGCGCCGGCGAGGAGCAACCAAGGGGCGAGGAGCGGCAGCATCAGAATCCTGGGGTGCGTGTGAGCGTGGACGAGGAGCTGAGGACGGCGGCGCCGCTGGAGGGCGCGGGCGAGGCGGAGCGCAGCGTGACGACGGCGGCTTCTTGGACGAGGAGCACGGCGCTCGCGTCGCGGGGTGAGGCCGCTGCGGTGAGCGGTTCGTCGCGGGCGGGAGCGGGCGCGCGGGGCAGCAGGAGCAACAGCCAGCCCGCTGCGGCGGCGGCGATCAGCGGCAGGAGCAGCAAGCGCCGCGGCGCGCGCCGCGAGGCGCGAAGCGCGGTCGGCAGCGCCGCGAGCGTCGCGCGGAGGGCGGCGAATTCCTGCAGATCCTCCGGGTGCGCCTCCAACCACTGCCGCACCTCCGGCACGGCCAAGGGGTCGAGGCGCGCGTCGAGCGCCGCGTGCAAGGCCGCCAGGTACTCCGCGCGCGTCACAGCCAGTCCTCCCGGCGCGCGCGCGCGGCCAATTTGTGCCGCGCGCGATGCAGCCACGACTTCACCGTGCCCTCGGCCGCCCGCATGCTGCAGGCGATCGCGGCGATGGACTCGCCGCGCAAGTGGAAGCGCTCCACGGCCTCGCGCTCGGCGGCGTCGAGGCGCGCCAGCAAGGGAGCGAGGTCCGGAACGCGCCGGTCCTCGGCGGTCGCCACGACGGCGGCCGCCTCCCCCAGCGCGCGCGGCTCGCGCTGCAGGCGGGCGCGCTGCTCCAGGAACACGCGGAAACCGATCCCGTGCAGCCAGGCCCCGAGCGGCTGGGCCGGGTCGTAGGCGTCCTGGTAGCGAAGAGCGCGGCGCATGGTTTCTTGCAGGAGATCCTCCGGATCCAGACCGGCGGTCCCGCTGGCAAGGCGCCGGAGCAGAGTCCGCAGCGTCGGGATCTCCGCCGCCAGGCGCCCTTCCACTCTCTCTCCTACCGCCCGGTTCGCCGGAAAGTTGCAGGGAAGCGCCCGGAAGGAAGGCACGCGGGCAGCCTAGCCGTGGAGCGGGAGAGCGGCCCTCCGCTCCCAGCCCTCGGCATCAAAATATTGTAATCTGCTTTCACTTTATTGCGTATCCTGGGGGCCATGCCGGCCCCTCACCTCCTGGACCGCCTCGAAGCCATGGACCGGGATCTGGTGCTGGCCCTCGCCAAGGCGCGCGGCTCCCTCAAGGAGGTGGCGGCGCTCTACCAGGTCTCCTACCCGACTCTGCGCGCGCGCTTCGATGCGCTCCTGGCCCGCATCGCCGAGCTGGAGGCCGGCCGTGTGCCGGACCCCATGGCCGAGCACCTGGCGCGCTTGCTCGAAAGCGGCCAGATCACGCCGGCGGCCGCCAAGGCCACCCTCAAACTCCACCGCGAACTCCATCCATGAACGCACTCCTTCATTTGCTCGCGCCCATCCCGGCGACCGACCCCTGGTTCGATCCGCAGAAGTTCGGGATCTATCTCGGAGCCTTCGGCGGGGCGGGCATCGGCCTGCTCGGCGCCTTCTTCGGGGGCTTCGGCTCCTGGGCCGCGCAGCGCGGACGCTTTCGCCGGTTGGTGCTCGGCGGCATGACCCTCGTCGGCAGTGTGTGCGTGGCCTCGCTGCTGGTCGGGATCAGCGCTCTGCTCCTCGGCCAACCCTACGGCATCTGGTACCCGCTCGCTCTCCTCGGCCTGATCGGCGGCGGCTGCTTCCTCGGCCTGCTTCCGGTCATGCGCCAGCGCTACGCTGCGGCCGAAGCGCGGCGCATGGACGCCGCCGCCCTCCGCCGCAGTTGATCGCCCGCGAACCGATCGTGCCGCAACTGACCATTCGCCCGCTCACGCCCGCGCGCTGGGACGACTTCGAGGAATTGTTCGGACCGCGCGGCGCCTGCGGCGGTTGCTGGTGCATGGCCATGCGCCTGCCCAAGGCCCAATATCTCGCCGGCAAGACCGGCGGCAACAAGCGGCGCATGAAGGCCCTGGTCGCGCATGGCCCGGCGCCCGGCGTTCTCGGCTATCGCGGCAAAGATGCGGTGGCTTGGTGCGCGATCGGGCCGCGCGCCGACTTCGGCGCCTTGGCCCGCTCGCGCATCTTCAAGCCCGTGGACGCGCGCCCCGTCTGGTCCATCGTTTGCCTGTTCGTGCGCAAGGATTGCCGCGGCCAAGGAGTTTCCGCCGCGATGGCGCGCGGGGCGGCCGCCTGGGCGCGCCGGCAAGGCGCGCGCCTGGTCGAGGCCTACCCCACCGAAGATCCGCAGCCGCTGCCGGGAGCCTTCCTCTGGACGGGCGTCGCCAGCGCTTTCGCGCGCGCCGGCTTCAAGGAAGCCGCGCGGCGCTCGGCGAAGCGCCCCATCATGCGCTTGGAAGTGTGAACGATTCAGGCTGCGGCACCGCCGCGCCGGGCCGCCAGCCGGCAGCGCGCACCGCCGCGAGATAGGCGAGCACCTCGTGGCGCTGCGCGAGAGCGAGCACCAGCAAGAGGTCGCCCGGCTGCGCCCAGGCGAGGGCGGCGCGCGTGGCGTCGAGCTCGCTCGCGTGCATGCCGACGCGCTCGTCCGGGAAGCCCGCGGCGCGCAGGGCCGCGCGCATGATGCCGGGAATCTCTCCCGGCGCGCGCCCGCGCAGATGCGCCGCCTGTTCCTTGATCAGGATGCGGTCCAAGCCGGCGCGCGCGGCGGTCAGCGCGACCTCGCGGATGTCCGCGTCGCTGCGGTCGCCGGCGTGGCCGATCATGACCAGGCGGCGGCGCGCGGGCAGGGCGCGCGCCAGCGCGTAGAGCGCCTCCTGGCCGTGCGGATTGTGGGCGAAATCCACCAGCGCGCGCACGCCGCCGAGCTCGAAGTCGTTCAGCCGGCCGGGGTTGGCCGCCGCGTCGCTGCGGAAGGAGCGCAAGCCGTCGCGCACCGCCGCGAGCGGCAAGCCGATGCCCAGCGCCACGGCGGCCGCCGCCGCCGCGTTGGCGACGTTGAAGCGCGCGGCGCCGCCGAGCGTCAGAGGGACTTCCGCCAGCGGCAGCACCGCCTCGCGCCGCGGCCCCTCGCACCACCACAGCGTCGCGTCGTCGGCGACGCAGGCGCGGCCGTTGGCGGCGGCATGAGCCCGCAGGAACGCGATGTCATCGCGCGTTGCGAACCAGGTGATGGGCTGGGCGCACTTCGGCGCGCGCTCCAGCGTCTTGGCGTCCTCGGCGTTGAGGACGAGCCGCCGCGCGGCGTGGCGCACGATGAACTTGACGTCCGCCAACTGGTCGAGGTCGGCGATGCCCCACTCGCCGAGGTGATCCGGCGCGATGTTGGTGATGCAGGCGGCGTCCGCCCAGGGCATGCCCAGGCCGCGGCGCAGCATGCCGCCGCGCGCCGTTTCGAGAATCGCCACCTCCACGCGCCGGTGGCGCAGGATCAGGCGCGCGCCCATCGGTCCGGCCCAATCGCCGGTTTCCACCGTCTCCTCGCCGACCTTGACGAAATCCGTGCTCGTGACGCCGCCCACCTTCCCGGCGGCGCCGCACATCGCGCCGAGCAGCCGCGTGGTGGTGCTCTTGCCGTTCGTGCCGGTCACAACGGCGACGGGAAGATTCCCGAGCTCATCCCACGGCACGGCATCCGCGTCCGGATGGGCGGCAACCGGCCACGTGCGGGACCAGCGCCCCATGCCGCAGGAGACGTAGCGGTCGTCGCGCATGAAGCACACCCCCCGCCGTGCGGCCTCGGCCTTGAGCGCCATCATGCGCGGCCGGCTTTCGGCGGCGATGCGCGCGCGCAGACGAGCGGCCGCCGCCGCCAGGTCTTCGACGACGGCCTGCCCGGCCAGATCGGCCGCGGCGGCGGTCCACGCCCACTCGTTCAACTCGGTCGCCGCGTAAAGCGCGTCGTCGGGCGCCGACAGCGCCAGGGTCGCGCCGCCGGGAAAGAGGCGCACCGCGGTGTCCTCGCGCTGCCAGCCGACGGCGTCGAGAATCTGGCGCGCGCGGCTCTGCCAGGCCGCCACCGCGCGCGGCGCGTCGGCGTCGTCCCAGGCGAGATCCAGCACCGCGCATGGGCGCGCCCACAGCACGTTCGGGCCGGGCACCCGTCGCGAATCCAGCCACGCGCCCGCCATCTCAGTCCGCCTGCTCGTCGGCGCTCGAGCTCGCGGCGATGCGCACGCCGCGCTCGTCGCGAATCAGGGCTTCGCTGCCGTCGAGGCCGAGATCGGCGAAGGAGCCGAGGTCCACCTCCTGCGGGGCGGACTTGGCGGCCTTGCGCTGCGCTTCCTCGCCGGGCTTGAACTCGGTGATCTGCTTCCACGTGCGTCCGAGAATGTCGCTGAACACGAGCAGCAGGTCGTCCGGGCGGGCGGCGCGCAACGCGAAGTCCACTGCGTCCGGTTCGCGCGGAATCACCTGAATGCGCTGCGCGTCCACGCCCTCCGCGCGCAAGGTCTCGGCCAGCATCCGCGGGATTTCGTCCGGACCGCGGCCGCGCGGGTGGTCGTCGCGGCGGCAGACGTAAAGGTCGAAGTGGCCCGCGCACAGGCGCGCGATGGCGCGGACGTCCTCGTCGCGCCGGTCGCCGGGGGCGGCCACCACCAGGATGCGCCGTCCCTTGGGCTGGAGGCGCTCGACCAACTCGATCATTGCCTTGATCGCGGGCGCGTTGTGGCCGTAGTCGAGAATCACCTTGAAGGGGTGCTCGTCGAAGATGTTCATGCGGCCCGGCGCCTGGAAGAAGGTCGTGTCGAAGGTGCGCAGGCCGTGGCGGATCTGCTCCAACTCGACGCCCGAGGAGAAGGTGACGGCGGCGGCGAACATCGCGTTCTGCACGTTGTGCAGCGCGCGCCCGTCGAGCGTCGCCGGGATGAGGTGCGACCACAACAGCGGGATGTGCTGGCCCGCGTCGTAGATGGTGATCATGTGGCCGCCCATGCCCTGCTCCAGCACCACCGCGCGGCCGCCGGCGCGGATGTGGTCGCGAACCAAGGGATTCTTGGCGTTCATCGTGACGTAGCAGACGTGCTTCGCCGGAGTGTGGTCGGCCATGCGCAGGCAGTTGGCGTCGTCGCCGTTGAGCACCGCGGTGTCGCGCGCGACCTCCACCACGATGCGCTTGATCCGCGCCAATTGCTCCAGGGTGTCCACGCCGCGCAGGCCGAGGTGGTCCGACTGCACGTTGGTGACGCAGCCGACGTCGGTCCAGCGGTAGCCGAGGCCGCTGCGCAGCAGGCCGCCGCGGGCGCTCTCGAGCACCGCCACCTCGACCTTCGGGTCGCGCAACACCATGCGTGCGCTGGCCGGGCCCGTCATGTCGCCGGCCACGGAAAGATGGCCGTCGATGTAGACGCCGTCCGTGGTGGTGAGCCCCACGCGCTTGCCGGTCATCTTGAAGACGTGGGCCACCATGCGCGCGGTGGTGGTCTTGCCGTTGGTGCCGGTGATGGTGGTGATGGGGATGCGGCTCGGCGCGCCCGGCGGGAACAGCATCTCCATGACCGGACCGGCCACGTCCCGCGGCTTGCCTTCGCTGGGCGCCACGTGCATGCGGAAGCCGGGCGCGGCGTTGACCTCGCAGATCGCGCCGCCGACCTCCTTGTAGGACTTGGTGATGTCCGGGGTGAGGAAGTCCACCCCGCAGACGTCCAGGCCGATGGCGCGCGCCGCGCGCTCTGCCATTTCGCGGTTGTCCGGGTGGGCGGCGTCGGTGACGTCGACGGAGGTGCCGCCGGTCGAAAGATTGCCGGTCGAGCGCAGGTAGAAGACCTCGCCCTTCGACAGCACCGTGTCGCGCGCGTAGCCGGCGAGTTCCATCAGGCGATTGGCCTGGAAGTCGAACTCGAGTTTGGTGAGAACCTTCTCGTGGCCGATGCCGCGCCGCGGGTCGCTGTTCACCAGTTCCACCAGTTGGGCGATGGTGCGCACGCCGTCGCCCACCACGTGCCCCGGGACGCGCTTCGCGGCCGCCGTCCATTTGCCGTTGACCACCAACAGGCGGTGGTCGAAGCCCACCACGTACTTCTCCACCAGCACGGAGCGGCTGAAGATCTTCGCCTTCTCGAAGGCCTGCAGCACGTGCTCGTCGTCCTGCAGATTGATGGAGACGCCGCGCCCGTGGTTGGCGTCGAGCGGCTTCACCACCACCGGGTAGCCGATGCGCCGCGCCTCCTTGAGGCACTCCTGCTCGCTGGCGACGCGCGCCTGGCGCGGCACGGGCAAGCCGAGGTCGCCAAGGATGCGGTTCGTCTCCTCCTTGTCGCCCGCCAGTTCGACGGCGATGTGGCGCGTCTCGCTGGTGATCGTCGCCTGGATGCGTTTGCTGTGGCAGCCGTGTCCGAGCTGCACGAGGCTGTATTCGTTCAGGCGCAGCCACGGAATGTCGCGCTGCTCGGCGGCGCGGATCAGCGAAGCGGTGCTCGGGCCGAAGGCGCGCTTCTGGGCGAAACGGATGAAGGCGTCGCGTTCCTTTTCCCAGTCGAAGTCCGCGGGCAGGAGCGCGGGCGGACGCAACTCCGGCGGCAGCAGCGAGACGAGCAACTTGAGGGCGAGATCGCCGGCGGCGATGCCGACGTCCTCCTCCTCGTACTCGTAGACGACGTCGTACAGACCGGGCTTGCCGGCCTCCCGCGTCTTGCCGAAGGACACCTGCTCGCCGGCGGCGTTCTGCAGCTCGATCGCCACGTGCTCGAGCACGTGGCCGAGCCATGTGCCGCCATCCTCGGTGAGGCGCCGCGCAAATCCGCCCGCCGCGTCGTAGGAACAGGTGTGCTCGCGCAGCCCGGGAAGGGCGGCGAGCAGCGCCTCGGTGAACCCCGGGCCCAGGCGGCGGCTCGGCCATGCCTCCAGCGCGCCCAGATCCAGCGACAAGCGAATGACCCGGAAGTGCGCGTACAGGTTGGGACCGACGTAGACGTTGCGCTCAAGGATCTTCATGATGGCGAGGGGGGGGTGATGCTGGAGACGAGGGTGCGCAGATTATCGGCACCCGGTGCAGACCCCGGGCGCGGGCGCGGGCGCCGGGCCGCGCGCCGGCGGATCCGTTCCAGAAATGCCTCCGCTACGCCGATAACGACCGTATAGGATAAGGAGGGATACCATGTGCCGCCGCACCGTCCTGGCCCTCGCCTCGTTGGCTTTCCTCATTCCGGGGAATCTGCTGGCGGTCGCGTTGCAGGCCGGCGCGGACGATTGCGCGGCGCATTCCTGCTGCTGTGAGCCGGTCGCGCCGCAGGAGCATCCGGCCTTCGCGCGCGCCTGCTGCTGCGAGGTCCAGCCGGCCCCCGCGCCGGACGAGCGTCCGGCCGAGCCGCTGCAAGCCGCCGACACCCTTCCCGTGGTGGCCGCGCCGGCCTCGGCGGCGGAACTTCCCGGCGCAGCGCCCGTCGCGGTGCGCTGCCTCCCGCGGCCCGCCTTTCTCGCGCCGTCGCCGCCGGGCCCGCTTTTCCTGCGGCATTCGACGTTGCGGTTGTAGGGCCTTGCGCCCCGCCTGACGCCCACCGCGGGCGCAGGTTCGCCGCGCTTCGCGCGCGGCGCGCGCATCCCGGCCCTCCCGGCCCACGGTCTCGTCCGACCGCCTGAAGCGCTTTGCGCCTCGCTCCGCCGTCCTTCCGGATTCCATCCGCAGGCATTTGCGCTTCCGCCTGGAGCGCAGGACTTCGATGACCTCGAGCAAACGATTCACCTTTCTCCGCGGGCTTTTGAGCCTCGCCGCGCTGAGCGCGGCGGGGTGCGTGCTGGCGCCCGACGGCTACGACGCCGAACGCGAGAACGCCGCCCTGGCCGGCGAGGCCTACGCCGCGCCGCCGGCGAAGCGCGCGCTTCCCGAACTCGGCGCGCAACCGGACTGGCGCGCTCTGCTCGAGCGCGCATTCGCCGCCAACGGCGAGCTCGAGGCCGCCTACTTCGAGTGGCGGGCGGCGCTCGAACGAGTGCAGCAGGCGGCCGGCTGGCCCAACACCGACCTGATGCCCTCCTTCAGCACGATGTTTTCCGCGGGCTCGATGAAGGCCTGGGACCGCAGCACCGTGGGCTTGGCCTTCGACGGCGCCGAGAACCTGCAGCTGCCGAGCAAGACGCGCAAGGCGGCGGAAGTGGCCCTGGCGGCGGCTCGCGCCGCCGGCGAACGCTTCCGCGCGGCCAAGTTCGAGCTGCAACAGGAGGTTCTGGACGCCTGGCTCGGTCTCTGCTTGAGCGAAGAGCGCGTGCGCGTGGCGCAGGCCGATCTGGAGCTGTTGCGCCTCGCCGCCGCCGCCGCCGCGCCGCGCGTCGAAGCCGGCGGCTCGCAGCGCGCCTTGCTGCAAGCCGGCATCGCCGTCACCGAGGGCGAAAACCGCGTCCAGAACTTGGTCGCCGCGGCCTTGGCGCAGCGCGCCGCCCTCAATGGCCTGCTGGCGCGCGCGCCAGACGCGCCGCTCGACGTCGGCGAGCGCCTGCCGGAGCCGCGGCCGCTGCCGGACGACGACGCGCGGGTGCTGGCGCTCGGAGTGGCGGCGAACCCGGAGCTCGGCGCCCTGCTGGAGCAGATCGGCGGGCGCGAGGACGCCCTCGAACTGGCTCGCATGATGTATCTGCCCAACATCAATCCCTTCGCGGCCTTGACCGGCGCCGGCACGAGCACCCTGGGCTTCGCCGTCATGCTGCCGACGACGCTGCCGGAAATCCGCGGCGGCATCGCCGAGGCGCGCGCCATGTTGGAGGAAGCCCGGGCGATGGAGCGTCAGGCGCGGCGCGATCGCGCCGCCGGCTTCGTGGCGGCATTGCTCGTTCTGCGCAACAGCGCGCGCGAGGCGGAGCTGCTCGCCGCGGCGGTGACGCCGGCGGCGCAACTGCTGGCCGAAACCGCGCGCGAATCCTATGCCGCCGGCGCCACGGACATCGCCGAGCTGATCGAGGCCCAGCGCGCCCTGCTGGATCTGCGGCTCATGGTGGCGGAAGCGCGCATCGAGCGCGAGCGCAAAGTGGCCGAGATCGAGCGGCTTGCGGGCATCGACCTGGAAACCATTCCCATGCGTGAGGGAGGAAGTCTGCGATGAAAATGTCCCACAACCTTTCCGTCGGGCGCCGCCGCGGCGGCGCGCGTCTCTTCCTGATGGCGACCCTGCTGACGGTGTTCGCCGGCGGCTTGCTTGCCGGCGCCTGGTGGCAGACCAGCCGACACGGCAGCAGCGACGCCTCGGCTGCGGCGCCGGCGGCGGGACAACTCTGGACCTGCGGCATGCACCCGCAGGTGCTCCAGGATCGGCCCGGCCGCTGCCCGATCTGCGCCATGCAACTGACGCCGGTGCAGCCGGCGGCGGGCGGGGCACAGGCGGCGGAGCGCAAGGTGCGCTACTGGTGGGATCCGATGATGAACCCGCCGTACATCTCCCAGCATCCGGGCCGGAGTCCGATGGGCATGGACCTCGTTCCGGTGTACGACGACGAAGTGGCGGCCGGGGAAGCTCTGACGATCGACCCCGCGATGGTGCAGAACATGGGATTGCGCTTGGCGTCGGTGGTGGAGGCGCCTCTCGAGCGCACGGTGCGCGCCGTCGGCGTGCTCGCCGAGCCGGAACCCGCGCGCCACGACGTCAACCTGCGCGTCGGCGGCTGGATCGACCGCTTGCACGCCGGTACCGAGGGCATGCGCATCGCCCGCGGGGACCCGCTGTTCGATCTCTACAGTCCGGAGTTGCAGGTGGCGGTGGAAGAACTGATCGGCGCGCGCAAGATGGCGGAGTCGCCGGCGGCGCGCGCGCAGGCGGCGCCGATTCTGCGCGCGGCCGAGCGCAAACTCGAGCTCTACGGCCTCGAGCCGGCGCAGATCGCCGAACTCGCGGCGCTCGCGACCGCGCCGCGCGCCGTGACTTTCCGCAGCCCGGCCGACGGCTATCTGGCCGCGAAGACCGTATTCGGCGGTTCGGCCGTGGCGGCGGGCGACACGGTGATGCGCATCTCCGACACCTCGACCATGTGGCTCGACACGCGCGTCTTCGAGAAGGATCTGGCGTTCATCGCGCTGGGCCAAGAAGTGAGCGCCCAGGTGGATGGGCGTCCCGGGGAGACCTTGGCCGGCCGCGTGATCCTGATTCATCCGCGCATCGACGCGGCGACGCGCACGGCGCTGGTGCGCATCGAGCTCGCCAACGCGGACCTGCGCCTGCGCGACGGCAGGTTCGCGACCGCCGTGATGCGCGTCACCATCGCGGCGCGCGCCGTGGTGGTGCCGCGCGAGGCCATCATCGATACCGGCGCGCGCCAGGTGGCCTTCGTGGCGCTCGACGCCGGCCACTTCGAGCCGCGCCAAGTCGCGATGGGCGCGAGCGGCGACGCGGGCATGGTGGAGGTCCGCTCCGGCCTGGCGCCCGGCGAGCAGGTGGTGGTGAGCGGCCAGTTCCTGCTCGACGCGGAGAGCCGCATGCGCGAATCCATCCGGCGCTTCCTCCAGGAGAAGAGCGCGCCGCCGTCGGCCGCCGTCACGGCGGACGACGATCCCGCATGGCGCAGCGCCGCGACGGCGGCGCTGGACGCTTACCTCACGCTGGCGCGGGCGCTCGGCCTGCCGCAGACGAGCGAAGAACCGGCCGACTTCACGCCGCTCGCCCAGGCGGCGAGCGCGCTGCGCGAGCGCGCCATGGGCGCCGCGCAAGAGAGCATGGTTGGCGCCCTGGCGGCCGCTGCCGACGCGATGCAGGACGCGACCCAGGCGCAGCAGCGTGAGCGCTTCGCCGCCCTGAGCGAGGCGATGATCGCGATCGCGCAGCGACTGCCGCCAGGGAATCGGCCTCTCTTCATCGCCCAGTGCCCGATGGCGGGTGCGCGCTGGCTGCAGGACGAGGAGGCGATCGCCAATCCTTACTTCCCGACGGACATGAAGGATTGCGGCGAGATCGTGTCGCGTCTTCCGGCAGGCCAGGGGGACGGCCAGCGATGATTGCGGCGATCATCGGCTACTCGGTTCGCAATCGCTTCTTCGTGCTGCTGATCGCGGCGCTGGTGACCGCGCTCGGCGTCTGGTCGGCGTACCGCATTCGCTTGGACGCGATTCCCGACCTCTCCGACGTGCAGGTGATCGTGGTCACCGAGTACCCGGGGCAGAACCCGCAGGTGGTGGACGATCAGGTCACCTACCCGCTGGCCAGCGCCATGCTTTCGGTTCCGGGCTCGACGACCGTGCGCGGCTACAGCATGTTCGAGCTGTCCTTCGTGTACGTCTTGTTCGAGGACGGCACCGACCTCTACTGGGCGCGCAGCCGCGTGCTCGAGGCGCTCAACTTCGCCCGCGATCAATTGCCGCGGGGAGTGGAGCCGAAGCTCGGTCCGGACGCCACCGGCGTCGGTTGGGTCTACCAGTACGTACTGTATCCGG
The DNA here is from genome assembly GCA_964506175.1 of uncultured Planctomycetales bacterium. Lineage (GTDB taxonomy): Bacteria > Planctomycetota > UBA1135 > UBA1135 > UBA1135 > JAQBVK01. Next base: position 14,256 of record CAZDMB010000027.1, read on the forward strand.
GCTGGTACTGCCCGGAGCACGCGCACGGCCTGTGGCGCGACGAAGTCGACGGCGCGGCGCACTGGTACGACAAGCCCGACGAAGCGCCCGCCGCCCGGCGCGACCGCCTGACGCGCGTGCGCGGCTTCGAACAGCCTGGACGCTGCCCGCTCGACGGGCGGGAGCTGGCGAGCGCGAACCAGGATCTTTCCCAGTTGCGCAGCCTGCAGGATTGGTACCTGCGCTTTCCGCTGACCGCGGTCGAAGGCGTCTCCGAGGTCGCGCCGATCGGCGGCTTCGTGCGCCAGTACCAGGTGGTGCTCGACCCGCAGCGCCTGCAGGCCTACGGCTTGGCCTTGCCGCAGGTGATCGCGGCGATCGAGCGCTCCAACCGGGACGTCGGCGGCTCGGTGGTCGAGCTCGCGGAGAACGAATACATGGTGCGCAGCCGCGGCTACCTGCGCGGCCTGGACGACGTCGGCAAAGTGCCCGTGGGCCTGGGAGTCGGCGGCACGCCGATCCAGTTGCAGGAGGTTGCCACTCTCGAGATCGGCGGCGAGGCGCGACGCGGCGTCGGCGAACTCGACGGCCGCGGCGAGGCCGTCGGCGGCGTCATCATCGCGCGCTTCGGCGAGAACGCTTACAAGGTCATCCAAGACGCCAAGGCGCGCCTGTTCGAGCTCGAGGAAGGGTTGCCGCCCGGGGTGTTCATCAAGCCCACCTACGATCGTTCGGCGCTGATCGGCCGCGCGGTCGGGACGCTGCGCAAGGCGGTGTTCGAGGAATTGATCATCACCGGACTCATCTGCCTGGCGTTCCTCGCGCATTTGCGCAGCGCCCTGGTGGCGGTGCTGGTTCTGCCCGTCGGCCTGCTGGTCTCCATCCTGGTGATGAACCTGCTGGGGATCAACGCCAACATCATGAGCCTCGGCGGCCTGGCGTTGGCGATCGGCGTGATGGTGGATTCGGGCGTCGTGATGATCGAGAACGCGCACAAGCATCTCGAACGCGAGCGCGAACGCGTCGCCGGCGGCGCTGCGCCGCGCGGACGGGCCGCGGTCATCCTCGCCGCCGCGCAGGAGGTCGGGCCGAGCCTGTTCTTCTCGCTGCTGGTCATCACCGTGTCCTTCCTGCCGATCTTCGCCCTGGGCGAGCAGTCAGGACGGCTGTTCAAGCCGCTGGCGTACACCAAGACTTTCGCCATGGCGGCCGGCGCCGTGCTCGGCATCACCATCGTGCCGGTGCTGATGGTGTATCTGATTCGCGGGAAGATTCCGACCGAGGAGAAGAACCCGCTCAACCGGCTGACGATGAAGGTCTACGAGCCCTTCTTCCGCTGGGTGATGCGCCATCCAGCCGCCACTCTGCTGGCGGTGGTGGCGCTCGGCGCTTCCGCCTGGTATCCGGCGACGCGCCTCGGCACCGAATTCATGCCGCAGCTCGAGGAGGGCGACCTGCTCTACATGCCGACCACCGACCCGAGCATCAGCGTCGGCAAGAGCAAGGAGCTGCTGCAGCAGACGGACAAGTTGATCGCAAGTTTTCCCGAGGTCGTCAGCGTGCACGGCAAGATCGGCCGCGCCGACACCGCCACCGACCCCGCGCCGCTGTCCATGATCGAGACCGTGGTGCAGCTCAAGACCGACCGCGCGCAATGGCGCACGCGCAAGGTGGAGCGCTTCTTCAGCGGCTGGCCGGAGTGGCTGCAATGGCCCTTCGCGAGCAGCTTCTGGCCGTTGGAGCGCCCGATCACCACCCAGGAGCTCATCTTCGGCTGGACGGAGCCGGACGGCGCGCAGCATCAAGGCCTGAATCAGGCGGTGCAGCTGCCCGGCTTGGCCAATGCCTGGCCGTACCCCATCGAGAACCGCGTCAACATGCTCTCCACGGGCATCAAGACGCCGGTCGGCATCAAGATTCTCGGGCCGGACCTGGAGACGCTCGCCGATCTGGCAGAGCGCACCGCCGCCGCCTTGCGCGAGATTCCCGGCACACTGAGCGCCTATCCCGAGCGGACACTCGGCGGCCTCTACCTCGACGTGGACGTGGATCGCGACGCCGCAGCGCGCTACGGCCTCACGGTGGGAGAGGTGCAGGACACCATCATGGCCGCGATCGGCGGCATGAACGTCACCACGACGGTGGAGGGAATCGAGCGGTATCCCCTCAACGTCCGCTACGCGCGCGAATTGCGCGACGATCCCGCGGCGCTCGGCGAAGTGCTGGTGCGGGCGCCCGACGGGGCGCAGATTCCGCTCGGTCAGATGGCGAGCGTCCGCGTCTCGCCCGGACCGCCGATGATCCGCAGCGAGAACGCGCAGCACACCGCGTGGATCTTCGTGGACATCGAGGGCCGCGACCTCGGCGGCTACGTGGCGGAGGCCAAGCGCGTGGCGGCCGAGCAGGTCCTCATGCCCGCCGGCTACACGCGCGTGTGGTCGGGCCGCTTCGAGTACCTGGAGAAAGCCAACGCGCGCCTGAGCGTCGTCATCCCGATCACGCTGGCGCTCATCGTGCTGCTGCTGTTCATGGCCAACCAGAGTTGGTTCCGCGTCGGCGTCATCCTCCTGGCGGTGCCCTTCAGCCTGATCGGGGCCTTCTGGTTCCTGTGGGCGCTGGACTACAACATGAGCCTGGCCGTGTGGGTGGGCATCATCGCCCTGCTCGGCCTCGACGCCGAAACCGGGCAGATGATGCTGCTCTACCTCGACAACGCCTTCGACCGCTTCAGAGCGGAAGGCCGCATGCGCGGCAAGGACGATCTGGTGGCCGCCATCCACGAGGGCGCGGTGAAGCGCATTCGGCCCAAGACACTGACGGTCGCCACCAGCCTGTTGGCG
>CAZDMB010000027.1:17084-18160 GCA_964506175.1 uncultured Planctomycetales bacterium
TGCTGTTCGCCACCGGCACCGGCGCCGACGTGACGCGCCGGCTCGTGGCGCCGCTGATCGGCGGCATCACGATCAGTTTCTTGATGGAGCTGCTCGTGTACCCGGTGATCTTCTACTTGCACAAGCGCTGGAGCCTGCGGTCCGAGTGGGCGGAGGCGGTTGCGCGCCGGCCGGCGTGAGCGGCCGAGGGCGGCCGGCGCGCCGGCTCAGGCGGGGACCGCCTCGCCGGCGTCCAACGGCACGCGGCGCAGGCGCAACGCGTTGGCCACCACCGACACCGAACTCAGGCTCATCGCCGCGCTGGCGATCATCGGATTCATCGTCACGCCGAGGCCGGCGAGCGCGCCGGCGGCGACGGGCACGGCGAGCGCGTTGTAGCCGAAGGCGAACCAGAGGTTCTGCCGGATGTTGCGCATCGTCGCGCGACTCAGGCGACGGGCGCGCGCGATGCCGCGCAGATCGCCCTTCACCAGCGTGATGGCCGCGGACTCGAGCGCGACGTCGGTGCCCGCGCCCATGGCGATGCCGACGTCGGCCTCGGCCATGGCCGGGGCGTCGTTGGTGCCGTCGCCCGCCATCGCCACCGCATGTCCCGCGGCGCGCAGCGCGCGCACGGCCTCGCGCTTGCCGTCCGGCAGGACCCCGGCGACGACGTCGCGGATGCCGAGCCGGCGCGCCACGGCGGCCGCGGTCGCGCGATGATCGCCGGTCAGCATGATGACGCGGACTCCTGCGGCCGCGAGCGCGGCCAGGGCGGCCGGCGTCGTTTCCTTCACGGGATCAGCCACCGCCAGGATGCCGGCATCGTGCCCGTCGACGCGCGCGAACACCACCGTGGCGCCGTCGGCGCGCAAGGCGTCCGCCGCGGCCTCATGGCCGGCGAACGGCGCGTTCGAGAGGGCGACCTCACGGTCGCCGACGCGGCCTTCGATCCCGCTGCCGATGCGCGCGCGCACCTCGCGCACCTCCTCCAGCGGCAGGGCGCGCTCGCGCGCGGCGAGCAGGATGGCATGGGCGATGGGATGCTCGCTGCCCCGCTCGAGACTCGCCGCGAGCGCCAGGACCTCGTCCGCGCC
>CAZDMB010000028.1:0-17662 GCA_964506175.1 uncultured Planctomycetales bacterium
GAAGAGCGCCGCGCCGCGCGCGCGCGCCGCCGGAGTGTCGGGCGGCGCGGCCGGCACGGGCAACACGCGCGCCTGCTCCGGATCCCAGGCGTGCGCCCCGGCCGCGACCGCCGCCGTGAAGGCGGCTGCGGGCGCCGCGCCAGCGCGCAGGCGTTCGCCGGCCTCGCGCCACACCGCGCCGCGCAGCAGCATCCAGAGGGTGTAATCCACCACGCAGGGCAGGGCCGGTCCCGGCAGCTTGGCAAAGGCGCTCATCGCGGTGTAAGGCAGGCCCTCGCGCACCGTGCGCTCGATGTCCGCGCGCGCCGGCGGCGCGCCGGCGATCGTGCTCGTGAACTTGAGGATGCCGAGGCCGAAGTCGCGCGGACGCGGATGCAGCATCGCGGCCGTGCTGGTCTCCGCTCCGCCCTCGGACCCGTGGCAGTGCATGCACTGCGTGCTCCAAGTGCCGCGGCCGAGCCGCAGGCGCGCGTCGCCTTCGTCGCCGGGGACGGGCAGGCCCACGGCGTCGAACCCGGCGGGCGCGCGCGGCGCCTCGACCGAACCGAAGGCGGCCACCAGCAGATCGTGCAACTCGGCCTCCGCGGGACTGGCGAAGGTCGGCGCACGATTCCAGCGGATGTCCTCGCCGGGTTGGCAGCGCAGCAGCAGCACGAGGCCGGCGGCGGCTCCCAGCACGACGACGGCCAGGCCGACCTTGTCCCCGGGGCGCAGGCTCACGGAGTGGCGTCAATGCCCGCCACCGGGCGCAGGGCCTGCAACGCGAGGTCGCCGGATTCGGTCCAGCGGTACAGCACCAGATAGATCAGGACTCCGGTCAGCGAGACGTACAGCCAGATGGGAAAGGTGAACTTCGCGAGCCGGCGATGCTGCGCGACGCGCCCTTTGAGGCCGAGATGGATGGTGCGGCCGGCGAGCACCGGCACGAAGGCGGCCAAGGCCGTATGCGTGAGCAACATGACCAGGTAGGGCGTGCGGCCCCAATCGGGCCCCTTGTAGGCGACCGAGATGCGGTAGTGGAAATGAAAGAAGAGATAGGAGGCGAGGAACAACACCGAGCAGGCGAAGGCCGCCAGCATGGTGTTGCGATGCGCGCGGATGCGTCCGCGTTTCACGTACCACAGTCCGAGCAGGAGGAGCAGCCAGGAGCAGCTGTTCAGCACCGCGTTGGCCGCAGGGAAGAGCGCCGGATTCATTGCGGAGCCGGCTCGGCGAGCACCGCGCGGATGGCCGCGCGCACGGGCACCCGCTGCGCCGGGTCGAGGGCGTCGAAGTAGCCGCGCACGCGCCCGCGCGCATCCACCAGCGCGAGGCGCGTCGAATGCAAGAGATCGCCGCTGGCGTCGAATTCGCTGCCGAAGGCGAGGCGGAACGAATTCTCGCACACCTGGCGGATTTCCTCCTGCGGGCCGGTCAACAGGCGCCACCGCTCCTGCGGCAGTCCGTTCTTGTCGGCGTGGGCGCGCAGCGCCTGCGGGGTGTCGCGCACCGGGTCCACGCTGATGCTGAGAAAGCCGAGGCGGGATTCGCCGGCAAAGTCGCGGGCGAGGGCGGCCATCTCGGCAGTGAGCAGCGGACACACGCTCGGGCAGGAGGTGAAGAAGAAGTCCGTCACCCACACGCGTCCGGCCATCTCCGCATTGCCGAAGGTTTTGCCGTCCTGGTCGGTCAGTTGAAACGGCGCGAGTTCGCCCACCGGCTCCAGGCCGGCGCTCTGCGGCGCGCGGCCGCAGGCCGCCAACAGCGTTGCCGCGATCCCGACGGCGGTGGAGAGTCGCAAGCGCATGATTGGAGGAATAGGATACGGCGGCGATGAGCCTGCTCTGGATCGCGCTCGCGGGCGCTGCGGGAACCCTCGCGCGCTACGGCTTGGCGCGCGGCATGAGCGCCTGGCTGGGCGCATCCTTCCCGTGGGGCACTTTGACCGTGAACGCCCTGGGTTGCCTGGCGATCGGCTGGGCGGCGACGCGCGTGAACGAACGCGGCCTGCTGACGCCGGAGATCGCCACGCCGTTGATCGCGGGTTTCCTCGGAGCTTTCACGACCTTCTCCACTTTTGCTTTCGAAACGGGCATTTTCCTGCGTCAGGGCGCGATCGGCGCCGCGGCGGCGAATCTGCTGGCCAATCAAGCGCTCGGCATTGGCCTCTTCTTCGTCGGCGCGTGGTGGGCGCGCCAGCCCTGAGGGTCGAGAGCGCCGCACGCGTTTCAGTGGCTGCGCCTCTCTGCGATGCGGCCTTCCTAGCCTCCGAGGAGGGGCCGCAGTCCCGCGGCGCGCCGGCGGGCGTTCAGCGCCGCCAGGGCAGCTGGCGCGAGGGCCAGAAACTTCACCAATTGGCTCTTGGAGATGCGCAACGCGGCCGCGGTGCGGTCGAGGTCGTCCCGGTCGGCGGCCAGGCGGTCCAGGACCTCCGCCAGGAGGGCCGGGAAATCGCGGTGGTCCGCGCGCACCCGGATGCGTCCGTCGTGCTGGCGCAGTTGCCAAGAAGGTGAGGGCTCGTACTCCTCGGGCAGGCCGAGGTCTGCGTCTCGCGGCAGGTTGCGATAGTCGAGCGCGAGGCGAAGGCGGAGCCTGAACAAAGCCATTATCTTGTTTTCAAGCTGGGACCGCCGCTCCGTCGCCATCCCCTGGAGGCCCGTCGGGAGATGCGTCCAGCGCACGCCGGTACTGACCTTGTTGCGGTGCTGGCCCCCGGGGCCGGCCGAGCGCACGGCCTCGAAGCGGCACTGCGCCTCGAGTTGCTCCTGGGGCAGGCGGGCCGGATGCGGGGGCGGGAGGACCAAAGGGGGGCGGGGGCCGGGTGATTTTCCCGGCCGCAGCGCCGGCCAAAGGGTACAAATCAGCGAACCACTTTGCTGGCCAGGATGTCCTTCCGGAGAAGGGCATTCCCGATCAGTCCATGCTCGCGCTCTTCATCCTCGCTGCATTTTTTCAGGGTTCCGTCGGCGGCCAGACCGCCGCTGAACCCCTCTGGGTGGACGTCGGCTCCGACCGCGCCGTCTTCCTGGTCGTGGACGCCGACGCGCCCGTCACGGACGCGGCCCGCCGCAACGAGGACCTCGTCTCCAAGCGCGGAGCCGTGCCGCCGCCCGCCGCCGGCTGGCGTCTTGCCGGTCGTCTGATCGTGCAGACGGCGGACGTGGAACTGCTGGCCATGCTCGCGGCGGATCTCGGCGCCAGCGCCGTGGAGCCACTCGGCGCGCTCTCCGACTTCTGGCTGGTGCATGCCTCGAGCGTGCGCCGCGCGCTCCAGATGCGCGAGGCGCTCGCGCCGGTGTTCGGCGAGGCCGAGGTCTACCTCGATGCCGCGCGCCCGCTGCGCAGCCGCGGCCTGCCGACCGATCCGGGCTTCGGCTACCAGTGGCACCTCTACAACACGAGCAACCCGCTGGCCGACGCCAACGTGCGCGGCGCGTGGGACGCGGGCATCACCGGGCAGGGCGTCGTGATCGGCGTCGTCGACGGCGGCGTCTACGAGACGCACCCGGACCTCGCCGCCAACTATCTGGCCGCGGCGAGCCAGAGCGGCGGCGCCAGCGACCACGGCACCTCCTGCGCCGGCATCGCGGCGGCGGTGGAAGGAAACGGCCAAGGCGGCGTCGGCGCGGCCTACGACGCGCAGTGGTCGAAGATGTACTACGGCTTCGCCAGCCAGAACGCCGCGGCCTTCGGCTTCGCCAACGACCTCAACGACATCAAGACCAACTCGTGGGGGCCGTTCGACGACAACACGCTGCACAGCGTGACCAGCGCCGAGCGCGCGGCCCTCGAGGATGCGGTCAAGAATGGCCGCGGCGGCTTGGGAGTGGTCTTCTTCTGGGCGGCGGGCAACGGCGGCACTGCCGACCGGATGGACTACGACCCCTTCGCCTCGAGCCGCTTCACCATGGCGATCGGCGCGGTGACGGACGGCGACGTGCGCGCCGCCTACAACGAAACCGGCTCCTCGATGTTCGGCGTGGCGCAGTCGAGCGGCGGGACGCGAGGCATCTACACCACCGACGGCGCGCTCTTCTACACCACCAACTTCGGCGGCACCTCGGCGGCCTCGCCGCTCGCCGCCGGCGTCGGCGCGCTGGTGCTCGCCGCCAACCCGGCGCTCACCTGGCGCGACGTGCAGCACATCTTCATCGCCGCGGCGCGCCAGTGCGACGCCGGCGATCCGAGCTGGTCCACGAACGGCGCCGGCCATCCGGTGAGCCTGGATTACGGCTACGGCGCGCTGGATGCCACCAAGGCGGCGGCCATGGCGCAGTGCTGGACCAACGTCGGCGCGCAGCAGACGCATGACACCGGCGTGCAGGCGGTCAATCTGCCGATCCCGGACAACAACGCCGCCGGCGTCACGCGCACCGTCAGCGTGGCGACGGCCATGGTGGTGGAGACCGTCGAATTGGTGATGAACGTCAGCCACACCAACATCGGCGATCTGCAGATCGAGCTCACCTCGCCCGCCGGTACCGTGTCGCTGCTGACCAAGAAGCGGCAGGACACCCAGGACAATCTCGTCAACTACCTCTTCACCAGTTTCCGCTGCTGGGACGAGGGCTCCGCCGGCGTCTGGACGGTGAAGGTGGCGGACCTCGCCAACGGCACTTCCGGCACCTGGAACGACTTCAGCCTGCGCATCCAGGGCTACGACGGCAGCGGCGGCCCCGGCGGCTCGCAGCTGAGTTCAGGCGCCATCATGGCGGGGGCGAACGCTTCCCTGCAGCTGGCCGCCGCGGTGCCGAACGCTCCGGCGTGGCTGGCGGCGAGCACCACCGGCGCCGGCTCGACGCCCATTCCGCAACTCGGCGTCACCCTCGGACTCGCCGCGCCGTTCCCGCTCGCCGGCCCCACGCTCGTGAGCCCCACCGGCGGCGCCGTCTGGAACGTGCCGGTGCCCGCCGGCGCGCAGGGCCGCTCGTACTGGCTGCAGGCGGCGCAAGCGGGCAAGGTCAGCAACGTGCTGTCCGGCGTCGTGCAGTAGGGGACCGCGGGCGCCTATCCTGGGGCGCATGGATCCGCGCCCCTGGCACCGGCATTACGAGCCGGGCGTGCCGACCTCGCTGCACTACGAGGACGTGCCGCTCTACGGCTGGCTGGAGCGCGCCGCACGCGACTGGGGCGATCGCGAGGGCCTGGTGTTCCTCAACTGCCGCTGGACCTTCGCCGGCCTGAAGGAGCGCGTGGACCGGTTCGCGACGGCGCTGCACGGCCTGGGGGTGGCGCCGGGAACGCGGGTCGCGATCCACCTGCCCAACCTGCCGCAGACGGTCATCGCCTTTTTCGCGGTGCAGCGGCTCGGCGCGCACGCGGTGATGACCAATCCGCTGTACACGCCGCCGGAGATCGAGCATCAATGGAACGACTCCGCCTGTTCGGTGGCGATCACCGCCGACTGGCTGTGGGCGGGCCACGTGCGCGCGCTGCGCGACCGCTTGCCGGTCAAGACCTACGTCGTCGCCTCGATCCCGGAGTTCCTCTCCTTTCCGCTCAACCTGCTGGCCGGGCTGAAGCTGCGGCGCATGAAGCCGCCGATGACGGCGCGCTGGCGCGAGGAGCCGGGAGTGCATGCCTTCCGCCGCCTGCTCGAGGCCTCGCCGCCGGCGCCGCCCGCCCCGCGCATCGCCATGGACGACGCGGCGGTGATCCAGTACACCGGCGGCACGACCGGCGTGTCGAAGGGCGCGGTGCTGACGCACCGCAACCTTTCCTACAACGCGCAGCAATGCACCGCCTGGTTCACCGGGCTCGAGCCCGGCCGGGAGGTGCTGCTCAACGCGTTGCCGATGTTCCACATCTTCGGCCTGACCGTGTGCACCGTCTGGCCGGTGGCGGGCGGCGCCACCATCGTGCTGCAGGCCAATCCGCGCGACATCCCGCTGATGGTGAAGAATCTGACGCGGCACCGCGTCACGCTGTTCCCGGCGGTGCCGGCGCTGTTCAACGCCATCAACGATTTCCCGGGCATCGAGAAACTCGATCTTTCCTGCGTCAAGTACTGCTTCAGCGGCAGCGCGCCGCTGCCGGAGGACGTGCAGCAGCGTTTCGAGAAGCTGACGGGCGCAATCGTGGCGGAAGGCTTCGGCCTGACCGAGACCTCGCCGGTGGCGACGGTCAATCCGCTGCGCGGCTTGCGCAAGATCGGCCACATCGGCATTCCGGTGCCCGACACGGACGCGAAGATCGTGGATCCGGAGCGCCAGGAGCGCGAGCTGCCCGCCGGCGAGGCCGGCGAGTTGGCGCTGCGCGGCCCTCAGGTGATGCAGGGCTATCTGAACCGGCCGGATGAAACGGCCAAGATCCTGCGCGACGGCTGGCTCTACACCGGCGACTTGGCGGTGATGGACGACGACGGCTTCTTCAAGATCGTCGGGCGCAAGAAGGACATGATCCTCTGCTCTGGCTTCAACGTCTATCCGGACGAGATCGACCGGGTCCTGATCGCGCATCCGAAGGTCTTCGAGGCGTGCACCATCGGCGTGCCCGACGCGAAGCGCGGCGAGAACGTCAAGGCCTTCGTCGTGCCCAAGCCGGGCGAGACCCTCACCGCGCAGGAGCTCGACCTCTGGTGCCGGCAGCAGCTCGCCTCCTACAAGGTGCCGCATCTGTGGGAGTTCCGCACGGAATTGCCGAAATCCTCCATGATGAAGCTCCTGCGGCGTGTGCTGCGCGACGAAGAGATCGCCAAGCTGCAGAGGGCGGGCCGATGAGCGCGTCGCCGTCGTTCGCGCCCGATCTCGCCGGCAAGGTGGCGATCGTCACCGGCGCCAGCCGCGGCATCGGCCGCGAGGTGGCGCTGGCGCTCGCCCGCGCCGGCGCCGACGTGGTGGCGGCCGCCAAGAGCGAGCAGGGCCGGGAGCGCCTGCCCGGGTCCATCCATGAAACGGCCGACGCTGTGCGCGCGCTCGGACGGCACGCGCTGGCGGTGCGCACCGACGTGCGCGCGCCGGAACAGATCGAGGCGATGGTGGCGCAGACGGTCGCGGAGTTCGGGCGCATCGACGTGCTGGTGAACAACGCCGGCGCGCTGCATTGGCGCAGCATTCCGGAGACGCCGCCCAAGCGCTTCGATCTGGTGCACGAGGTCAACGTGCGCGCCGCCTACTGCGCGGCGCATTACGCCCTGCCGCACTTGCTGCGCGCCGGCGGCGGGGCGGTGGTGAACATGTCGCCGCCCCTCGATCTGCGCTTCCTCGGAGGCAAGGTCGCCTATGGCATCAGCAAGCTGGGCATGAGCCTGTTGGCGATCGGCTTGGCGCAGGAGTGCGGCGCCGCCGGGCTGCGCTCCTTCGCCCTGTGGCCGGCGACCGCCATCGAGACCGCCGCCACCATCAACTACGGCCTGGGAGGGCCCGAGCAGTGGCGCATGCCCGCGATCGTCGCCGACGCGCTGCTCGCGGCGCTGGCCGCGCCGCTGGAAGCGGTGCAAGGGCGCTGCCTGGTGGACGAGGAGATTCTCGCGACCGTCGGCGTGAAGGATTTCAGCCCTTATCTCTGCGTTCCGGGCGGCAAGCCGTTGCGCATCGTCGGCGACGCGGCGGCGTCCTCGGTCTGGCGCTCCTGAGCGGCCGGCAGATAGCGCAGGAAGACCGCGCGCACTTCATCGGCGTGGCGGCGCACGTCCTCCGCGCGCCAGCCGACGGCGTCGATGGGCTGCAGGTAGTCGAGGCGCACCGTGCCGGAGCGAATCAGCCAGCCGCGCATCGGCGCGAGGCGCTCCACCCCGCGCAGCAGCACCGGCAGCAGCGGCGCGCCGGTTTCGATCGCGAGATGGAAGGGACCGAGCTTGAACTGCTGCAGGCCGCCGCGGCGCGAGCGCGTGCCTTCCGGCGCCATGAAGACCTTGGCGCCGCGCTCTTGCACCAGCGCGGCGGCGGTCTGCAGGCTGGCGACCGCGCGTTCGCGGTCGGCGCGATCGATCGCGATCAAGCCGAGGCGCCGCATGACGAAGCCGATCACCGGAATCCGATGGAATTCCCGCTTGTACACCACGGTCGCGTCCTCGCCCCACTGAGTCGCGAGCACCATGAGATCGAGCAGGCTGGCGTGATTGAACAGGAGAATCGCCGGGCCGGGGGCGGCGCGTCGCTCCGCGCCGCCAACTTCCAGGCGCACGCCGAGGATCCACAGGAGCGCCTTGCCCCAGGCGCGCACCCAGGCGGCGCGGCGCGGTTGGAAGGCCGCCGGCGCGAAGATCATCATCAGCATCACCGCGCCGGCGATCAGGAAGGCGAGCAGCGCGGCCAGCGGATAACAGAGGGCGGCGCGCAAGGCGCTGCCGCGCGGCGGCGGCGTCCAGTCCGGGGCGTCGTCCATGAGCGTCAGCCGCGCGTGCCGCGCACGCGCGCGCCGGTCTTCTCGAACCAGGCCGTCAAGCGCGCGCGTTGATCGCCCTGCAACACGATCAGTCCGCTGGCTTCGTCGAGCGTGCCGCCGCAGCCCAGAACGCGCCGCAGCTCGGCCAGCAGGGCGGCGCGCCGCGACGCCGGCACGTCGCGCACCGTGGTGACGGCGCCGCCGCCAGCGCGTCGTTCATAGGCCAGCACCACTTCGCGCAAGGGCTGCTCGGCAGGCGCGGCGACCTTGCGCGCGGCCGCCTCGGCCGGCGGATCCGCGCCCTCCCCATGCACCCCGTGCTTGGCGAAGAGTTCGCGAAAGGGATTGTCGCCGCCCACGGCTAAAGAATAAGGCCCCGCTAGAATCCGGCCATGTTCGTCGTCACCGGAGGCGCCGGCTTTCTGGGCAGCAACCTGCTGGCCGCGCTGGAGGGACGCGGCGAACTCGTGGCCGTGGACCGTCTCGGCAGCGACGAGCGCTGGCGCAATTTGGCCAAGCGCGAGCTGGCCGACCTGGTGCACCCCGCGGACCTGTTCGAGTTCCTGGAGGGCGCCCACGGCCGCCTGGAAGCCATCTTCCACCTGGGCGCCATCTCCGCGACCACCGAACGCGACGTCGACGCCATCGTCGCCAACAACCTGCGCCTCACCCTGGACCTCGTGTCCTGGTGCGCGCGGCGAGGCGTGCGCCTGATCTACGCCAGCTCCGCCGCCACCTACGGCGACGGCGCGGCCGGCTTCGACGACGACGGCACTCCGGCCGGGCTCGCGCGCCTGCGTCCGCTCAATGCCTACGGCTGGTCCAAACACGCCGTCGACCGGCGCGTCGCCCGCCTGCGCGCGGAGCACGGCGCCCTGCCGCCGCAGTGCGCGGGGCTCAAGTTCTTCAACGTCTACGGCCCGAACGAATACCACAAGGGCGGACAGCGCAGCGTGGTGCACCAGGTGTTCGAGCGCGTGCGCGGCGGCGCCGCCGCGCGCTTGTTCCGCTCGCACCGTCCGGACGTGCCCGACGGCGGCCAGCGGCGCGATTTCGTGTGGGTCGGCGACTGCGTCGCGGTCATGACCTGGCTGCTGGACAATCCGCGCGCCAACGGCTTGTTCAACGTCGGCAGCGGCCAGGCGCGTTCCTTCCTGGATCTGGCGCATGCGGTGTTCGGGGCGCTGGATCGGGAGCCGCGCATCGAATGGACGGACACCCCCGCCGAGATCCGCGACCGCTATCAATATTTCACGGAAGCGCGCATGGAGAGGCTGCGCGCCGCCGGGTTCGCCGCGCCGCCCACGCCGCTCGAGGAAGGCGTCCGCAGCTACGTGCGCGACTTCCTGCTCCGCGACGACCCGTACCTCTAGGCGAGTCCCAGGCCCCGGGCCAAGGCCCACTGCGCCAAGCCCAGCGCGCCGCCGGCCAGCACGACCGTGTGGATGGACAGGCGCGCCGTCGCGAGCGCGGCGAAGGCGCCGAGCGCCACCGCGAGCACGAAGTGATCCGCTGCGGCGAAACCGGCGCCAAGTCCTTCCGGCCACGCCAGACGCAAGCCGAACCACACCGCCAGATTGAGGACCACGCCGACGACCGCGGCGGACACCGCCGCGAGCGCCGCCGACAGGGTGGGCAGGGCGCGCAGGCGCTCGATCCAGGGGGCGCCGAGAAAGATCCAGAGAAAACAGGGCAGGAAGGTCACCCAGGTGGTGATCAACGCGCCGATGGTGGCCGCGCCCAGCGGCGGCAGGCCGGTGCCGCCGTTCCAGCCGCCGAGGAAGCCGACGAACTGCACCACCATGATGAGCGGTCCGGGAGTGGTCTCCGCCAGGCCCAAGCCGGCGGTCATGTCGGCCTCGCTCAGCCAGCCGTGGTGCGTCACCGCCTGATCGGCGACGTAGGGCAGCACGGCATAGGCGCCGCCGAAGGTCACCATCGCCGCCTTGCTGAAAAAGATTCCCAATTGCGCGAAGGTCGCGTCCCAGCCCTGCCAGGCCGCGACGAGCACGACGGGCGCCCACCACAGGACGCCGCAGACCAGGATGACGCGCGCGGCGTGCGCGCCGGCGGCGCGGGGCGTGGCGGGGGGCGCGGGCGGCCGGGCGGCCTCTTCCTGCGCGCCCGCGCCGGCGTCCGCGCCGTGACCGCCGCCGAGGCGGAAGCGTGCGGGCGCCGTTTTGCCTCCCAGCCAGCCGACGGCCGCAGCGCCGGCGATGATGGCGGGGAACGGCAGGCGCAAGAAGAAGATCCCGACGAAGGCCGCCGCGGCGATCGCCCACAGCGCCGGATCCTTGAGCGTCTTGCGGCCGATGCGCAGCGCGGCGAATGCCACGACGCCGAGCGCGGCGGCGCCCATGCCGTGGAACCAGCCGGCGACCCACGGCACCCCGCCGTGCGCCGCGTAGATCCAGGCGAGCGCCCACAGGATGAACACCGAGGGCAGCACGAAGAGCGCGCCGGCCGCGATGCCGCCGGCGGTGCCGTGCAGCGCCCAACCGCAATAGGTGGCGAGTTGCTGCGCCTCCGGGCCGGGCAGGAGATTGCAGTAGGTCAGCGCGTGCAGGAAGCGCCCTTCCCCGATCCACTTGCGCCGCTCGACCAGCTCCTGATGCATCATGGAGATCTGGCCGGCCGGGCCGCCAAAAGAAAGAAAGCCGAGTTTCAGCCAGTAGCGGAGCGCCGTGGCGAAACTCGGCTTTGCAGGGCTCGTCAAGCCCGGTGGGCTAGTTGCCTGCCGTGCCTGCCGGATCCTTCGGCTGCGAAGCCGGCTGGGCGGCGCCTTGCTTCGGCGCCGGCACCAGGTTGCGCAGGGCGGGCGCGTACTTGGCCGGCTCGCGCATGAAGGCCGTCATGCACTCCTTGCTGGCGAAGTAGAAACGCAGCGGACCCGCGGTCGTGAAGAAGGTGCGCTCCTTGATCTTCTCGTTCGGGTGCACGGCGCAGACGGGCATCTTCTGCTCGACGAACTCCTTGCGCTCGTTCATGGCCTTCAGGTACTTCTCCGGTTCGGCCTGGAATTTCGCCGGGCAGTTCGGGCAGCAGGTCTTGATGAAGGCGCCCTGGAAGTCGAAGCCGTCGGTGCCGGAGACCGGCTTGCCGCTGACCGGGCAGGTGTCCTGCAGATGACGGCCCTGCAGGGTGTCCATCGCGCGCGCCGGATCCGCCTGGACTTTCTTGATGCACTTCGGGCAGCACACGTAAATCTTCATGCTGCCGACTTGGACGAAGTTGTCCCTGTCCTCGAGAGCCTCGCCGCTCACCGGGCAGGTGGTCTGGACGTTCTCCGGGGCGACGCCCTCGTTGTACATCTTGAAGATGAAGTAGTCCGGGAAGGCCGCGACCTTGGTGATGCACTTGTCGCAGCAGGTGTAGATGCGATGCCCCTGGTAATCCACGAAGTGGTCCTTGTTCTCCAGCGTCTCGCCGGAGATCGGGCAGGTGGTCTGAGCGGCGAGCATCTTCTCCGCCTTGACCGCGGGTTCCGCCGGTTGGGCGGCGGGTTTGGCTTGCTGCGAGACGGCGGCCGGCGCGAGGGCCAGCAGCGCGAGGATGAGGGTGGCGGTGGTTTTCATGGGTGTTCGACGGTGCGCATCATATCCGGCAGGCGAACGGGCAACCGCAGGGCCCAGCCCGCCTAGGATGGTGCGGTTTCGCCGGTGCGACGCTCGCTTCTGCCCGCGCTGTTCTTCATCCTGCTCGCGCTGCTGTTCTGGCTGCTGCGCGACGCGGGTCCGGAATCGGGCGACCTGCCGCAGGCCGAAGGAGGAACGGTTCCCGCGGAGTCGGCCGCCGCCGATCTCGCGCCCACGCGCACGGATCTGCGCTTGGACGAGGGGCGCACCGAGCCGGCAGCGGCGCCTGCCGCCGTCGGCGGCTGGCTGTTGACCGGCCGCGCCTGGAACGAACGCGGTCAACTTCAGGCCGGCGTCACGATTCGCCTCGTGCCTGGAGCCGCTCCGGGCTGGGGACTGCGCGGCATGGGCGTGTTCCTGGCAACGCGCGCGGATTTCGCCGCGGCCGTCACCGACGCCGAAGGCCGCTTCAGCATCCATCTGCCGTCCTCGCCGGCGCCGAGCCTCGCCGAGTGGTCGGAGGCGTGGCCCGGACTGCTGTGCGATCAGCACGCCGGCCAGCCGGCTCTCAAACCGTTGCCGGCGAGTTTCCGCGAGCACGGCGGCGTCTGCGACCTGGTGTTGCGCGCCGGCGCCGTGCTGACGGGACGCGTGCTCACTCCGGACGGCGCGCCCGCGGCGTACGCCGCGATCGCCAGTTCCGCCGGTCTGAGTTGGCGATGCGGCGCCGACGGCGGCTTTCGCGCGCCGGCTCCGGCGCGCCGGGATTTCGATCTGACGTTCCAGCATGAGTCCGGCGTGCTCTTCTTGAGCGGACTGCAGCTGGGACGCGCGGAAGAACTCGCGCTGGGCGAGCTCGTGCTGCACGGGCCGGGCCGTCTCGCCGGACGGGTGGTTTTGCCCGACGGATCGCCGGCGGCGCAGATTCGCTTGCTGGTCACGGCACGGCGCTACGTGGAAACGCGCGACGCGCAGGCCGATCTCCTGCCTTCGCTCGACGGCCGGGATCATGCGGAGACGCGCACGGACGCCGCCGGCGGATTCCTTCTGACGGGCCTGTCCTTGGAAGAGTTCACTCCGGAGTGCATCGCCATGGGCGCCAACATCCCATTGCGGGCGCAAGGCGCGCCCGCGGAAGCTGCGTGCTGGCTGCGCGCCGGGCCGGAATCGGACGGCCATCTGCTCGTGTTGCCTTGGCGCTTGCTGCTCATCGACGCGCCCGATTTTCATCCGCGCATGGGCAGTCTGCGTTATGAGATCCACGCCTCGGCCGCAGACCAGCAGGATCCGCCGGCCGCGTCGGATTTTCGGCTGCTGAGCCGCGGCTATGCCGGCGCGGAGGATTTCCCCATCGCATTCCTGTACGACAGCGCCACCTGGATTCGCATCGCCGGCGCCGCGAACACGGAAGCGACGGGCACCCTTCTGCTGGCCGTGCCGCCGGAACCTCACCTCCAGCGCGCGGCGCTGCCGCTGGCGCCCTTCGGCGCCACCGGCACCATCCTGGTGCGCGGCGTCAGCGCGTCCGGCGCGCCGTTGACGCGCCTCGCTGCCGAGGTGCGGGATCCGGCGACGGGCGTCACGGTGCTCGGCGCATCCGTGCGCCCGGTGCCGAACGGCGTGGAGTTGCGCAACGTGCCGGCGGGAACGTGGTCGGTCACGCTCAGTTGCGCCGACCGCGACACCGGCCGCTTCGCTCTGCCGGAAACGCTTCTGCTCGAAGCGCAGGCTGACGTGACCAGCGAGGTCGAGTGGCGGCCGGCGGACGGAGGGATGCTGCAGATCGTGGTGGACACCGACGGCACCGGCGCGGCGAACGGCGCAATCCCGGAGATCACCGCCACGGTGCTCGCGGGTCCGGCGCACGTCGGCAACTTGTTGAACGTGGTGGAGAACGGACGCGAACGCGTGCGCGTGGCTCGTCCCCAGTTTCCGCCGGCCACCGTCATGAGCGTGGCGGGGGTGTTGCCGCCGGGCGTCTATCGCCTGCGTTTCGCCGCCGCGGGCTTCGCGCCATCCGAGCGCGAAATCGAGGTGCGCGTCGGCGACATCGTGCGCGTCGAAGGACGCCTGAACGCCGCGGACTAGGGTCCTGCCGCGCGCGCATCGGCGCGGCGGCGCCGCGCTAACCGGCGAGCCGCGCCGTCGCTTTCGCCGCGACGGCGGCGCCGATCGCCAGCGCGGAGGTGGCCGCCGGCGAGGGCGCGTTCAGCACGTGAACCACGCGTTCCTGCTCGGCGAACATGAAATCGTCCACCAGTCCGCCGTCCGGCAGCAGCATCTGCGCGCGCACGCCGGCCGGGGCGCGCCGCAGCTGCGCGGCGCTGATCTCCGGGATGAGCCGCTGCAGCGCCCGCGTGAACGCGGCCTTCGACCAGGAGCGCCACACCTCGCCGAAGCCGGTGCGGCCGTGCTTGCGCGCCAGGCGCCAGAAACCGCCGTAGCACAAGGTCTCGAGGCAGTCGCGCGGGCTGATGCGGCTCCAGGCGTAGCCCTCGCGCGCCAGCGCCAGCACCGCGTTCGGCCCGCACTCCACGCCGCCGCCGATCATGCGCGTGAAGTGGACGCCGAGAAAAGGGAAGGCCGGATCCGGCACCGGATAGATGAGATTCCGGCACAGGCGCGCGGCCTCGGGCAGCAGTTCGTAGTACTCGCCGCGGAAAGGCACGATGCGGCCGCCCGGACTGGCGCCGCTGGCGCGCGCCACGCGGTCGTTGTGCAGGCCGGCGCAGTTGACCGCGGCGCGCGCCGCGAACTCGCCGGCGCTGGTGTGCGCCCGCACGCCGGCGCCGCCGCTCACGATGCGGGCGACGCGCGCGCCCAGCACCACCCGTCCGCCGCCATCCTCCACCCGCCGCGCGAGGCGTTCGCAGACCTCGAGGTAGTCCACGATTCCGGTTTCGGGCACGTGCAGGGCGGCGAGCCCCGCGGCGTGCGGCTCGAGCTCGCGCAGTTGCTCCGGGCCGAGGCGCGCGCAGGCGACGCCGTTGGCGCGCGCGCGCTCCTCGAGCGCGTCCAGGCGCGGCAACTCCTCCGCCGCCGTCGCCACGATCACCTTGCCGCAGCGCTCGAAGGGAATGCGCTCGGCGGCGCAGAAGTCCTCCAACAGGCGCTTGCCGTCGCGGCAGTTGCGCGCCTTGTGGGAGCCGGGCTTGTAGTAGATGCCCGAATGGATGACGCCGCTGTTGTGGCCGGTCTGGTGCGCGGCCACCGTCCGCTCCTTCTCCAGGACCGTGACGCGCGCGCCCGGGGCGCTGCGCTGAATCTGCCAGGCGGAGGCGAGGCCGACGATGCCGCCGCCGACGACGATCACGTCGGCCTCCGCGCCGTCGCCGCTCAACGGATCTCGCGCAGCAGGGCCTCGCGGACCGGCCGCACGGTCAAGAGCGCGAGCGCGAGCAGGACGCCGGTCCAGGTCAGCGGATGGGCGGTGATGGCGTCGGCCATCGCCTGCGTCCAGCCGCCTGGCGGCGTCGTCGGCAGAGCGTCGCTCACGACCTTGTCCGCGCGCTGCCATTGCGTGCCGAGCCAGCCGGAGCCGGCAATGGTGGCCGCGACGGCGCCGGCCGCGATCGCGGCGCGTTCGATCCAGGTGGCGCGCAGTTTGCGCGGCGCAGCGGCGTGCGCCGTCTCGCGGGCGAAGCGCGCCAGCACCGCGTCTTGCGTCGCGCGCAACTCGGCGGCGGTCGGCGCGGGCGCATGCGCCCGCGGGTCGCGCAGAAGTTCTTCGAGGCGGCGCTCACGCACGGGTTTCGCTCTCCTCCGCATCCTCGACGCCCAGCAGGGAACGCAGCGCGTCGCGGCCTCGTTTCAGCCACGATTTGACGGTGTTCGGCGTGCTTTGCATCAGTTCGGCGATGTCGTTCACGGACAGGCCCTCCACGTAATGGTAACCCAGGACCAGGCGTTGGTCAGCCGGGAGGCGTTCCATGGCCTGGCGGACGCGCTCCAGATCCTCCGCTCCTGCGGCGCGGTCGAAAGCATGCTCCGCGGCGGCGTGGTCCGGCGGATCCCAAGGCTCTCCCTCTTCCGCGCCGCGACCGCCGCCGCCGTGCTCGCGCTGCGCGCGATCGCGCACGCGCACGGCCTCGCGGAAGGCGATGGTGAAGATCCACGTCGAAAGGCGTGAATTCCCGCGGAAGGAGGGCAGGCCGCGCAGGGCGCGGATCATGGTCTCCTGGATGGCGTCCTGGGAAAGATCGGGTGACAGCCGGAACCGCGCCACCTGCGCGGCCACGACCGGCGTGAATGCTTCCACGAAGCGCCGGGCGTTCGCGGCGTCCACCGGCAGGAAATCTGCCGCCTGGAGGTGTGCGAGGTGATCCAGCGTCGGAGGGTGGGACCGCGCCCGTCGCCAGGCGGTTGCGGCCCAAAGCGCAAAAATATCACTGCAACCCGGCCGCCCGCCCGTATTTCTCAGCGGCAGACCCCAAACCCCCTAAAACACGAGCATCGTCATGGAGTTTCTGCTGAACGCCTTCTACACCCTGTTCCCGCTCACCGAGAACAGCAAACCCGTGGAGCTGGTCCCTGCCGCCATCATGGTCGCGGCCTTCGTGGGAGTGGCCATCTTCGGGTTCGCCATGAGCCTGTACGACTCATGGAAGGAGCACAGAAGTTAGGGACATTCCCGCACGCGGGAAGGGGGGCGGCAGCCATCGGGTCAGGGTTAGGGCTGCCGCCCTTTTTTCTTTTCCCGGGAAACCCGCGCAACCGGAGGCTCGCCAGGGGGGTCGGAAAGGGCATGAAAGACGTCCTGGAGCTGCTCATCCCGATCGTGGCGATCATCATGACCATGCTGGTGCCGATCGCCTGGTTCTACTTCGACCACCGCACCAAAGACGCGCGCTACCGCGCCATGGAGCGCATCGCGGCTTCCGGGCAGGACCCGAAGCTCCTGGAGCGCATGCTCGCGGCGGAGCCTTCCGCCAGCCATTGGACCTCCCGGCGCCAGCCCTACCGGAGCGGTCTCTTCTTCATGGCCCTCGGCGGCGCTTTTCTCATCGCCGACAGCGAGTTCCACGACGGCCCGCCGGCCTGGGTGGGGGTTCTTTTCCTGTTCCTGGGCATCGCCCGGCTGCTGAGCGACTTTCTGAACCGCAAGAACCGCGCCAACGGCTCCAACGGCCACAACGGCTCCGGTCCCCAGGACCCGCAACTTCCCGCCTGATTTTCCAACGCGCGCGCCGGGGGCGCGTAAGCAGGACGTCTCCAGAAGCTCCGCGCTTCACCCCGGCTGGCAGCCAGCGCACGGTCTGATCAAGGGTCTGCAGATCGCGCCGCCTCCGGTTGCCCAGTGCGGGGAACGCCGGCACCGAACGGAACTCGGTGCCGGTGTTTTTTTTAGGCGCGCAGCAGCGGCGCCGGCGCGAAGCGCGCGGTGCCTCCCGGTCGCGCGGCCACCACGGGCGCCGCGGCGATGGCCTCGAGGCGGCGGCGGACCTGCGCGCGGCCGAGGCTCTCCACCCAGCGCCACAGGCCGCCGCGGAAGGGCGGAAAGCCCATGCCGTACACCGTCGCGAGATCCAGCATCTGCGGCGAGGCCACCACGCCTTCCTCCAGGCAGCGCGCCGCCTCGTTGGCCATCGCCAGGAGCATGCGGTCCGTCAGTTCGGCATCGGACAGCGCGCGCGCGCCGCCGTCGCTCTGGAAGGAGGCGAGGTCGGCCGCCGGGCGGGCCGCGCCCTTGCCACGGGGCGCGTGCTCGTAGAAGCCGCGGCCCGTCTTGACGCCGAGGCGCTGCGGATTCATCAGCCGGCCGATCGCGGGCGCGGGAGTCATGC
>CAZDMB010000029.1:0-5834 GCA_964506175.1 uncultured Planctomycetales bacterium
ACGCCCGGCCACGTGGACTTCGCCTACGAGGTGGAGAAATCGCTCCAGGCCTGCGAAGGCGCCCTGCTGCTGATCGACGCCGCGCAGGGCATCCAGGCGCAGACGGTCGCCAACGCGCACCTGGCGATGGAGCGCAATCTGACGATCATCCCGGTGTTCAACAAGATCGATCTGCCGCACGCCCGGCCGGAGGAGATCCTGGAGGAATTGGAGCACACGCTGATGCTCGAGCGCGAAGGCGCGCTGCGCTGCTCGGCCAAGACCGGCCAGGGCGTGGCGGAGATCCTCGAGGCGGTGGTGGACCGCATTCCCGGCCCCCAAGGCGACGCGGCCAAGCCGCTGCGCGCGCTCATCTTCGACGCCAAGTACGACGAGTTCCGCGGCGTCATCGTCTACTTGCGCATCGTGGACGGGACCATCGCCAAGGGCGACGTCGTGCGCATGCTCGGCGCCGGGCGCGACTACGAGGTGCTGGACCTCGGCAAGTTCACCCCGGCAGCCGTGCCGCACGGGCAGCTCTCGGTGGGCGAGGTCGGCTACATGATCTCGAACATCAAGGCGCTGGACGAGGTGCGCGTCGGCGACACCCTCACGGCCTCCAAGGGCGCGCGCGCGGCGCCGCTGCCCGGCTACCGCGTGCCGCAGAGCATGGTCTACTGCGGCATCTATCCCGTGAATCCGGGCGACTTCGAGAAACTGCGCAACGCCCTGCAGGCGCTCAAGCTCAACGACTCCTCCATCCAGTTCGAGCCCGAGAGCAGCGAGGCGCTGGGCTTCGGCTTCCGCTGCGGCGTCCTCGGCCTGCTGCACATGGAGATCGCGCAGGAGCGGATGGAGCGCGAGAGCGACGTGGACATCGTGCAGACGGCGCCGAGCGTGCCGTACCAGATCCTGCTGCAGACCGGCGCGACGCGCGACATCCACTCGCCGGGCGACATGCCCGACCCGAACTTCTACGAGGAGGTGCGCGAGCCCGCGGTACGCACCAGCATCCTGATTCCGACCGAATCCATCGGCGTGATCATGAAACTGTGCAGCGAGCGGCGCGGCACCTTCCTCCGCCAGGAGCATCTCTC
This sequence comes from uncultured Planctomycetales bacterium, assembly GCA_964506175.1. Lineage (GTDB taxonomy): Bacteria > Planctomycetota > UBA1135 > UBA1135 > UBA1135 > JAQBVK01. Next base: position 1,077 of record CAZDMB010000029.1, read on the forward strand.
GGCCAAACGCGTCATGCTGGTGTGGGATCTGCCGCTGGCGGAGGTGATCTACGACTTCTACGACAAGCTCAAATCGGCGACGCGCGGCTACGGCACGATGAACTTCGACGAGCCGCGCTTCGAGGCCGCCGAGCTGGTGAAGATGCGCATCCTCGTAGCCGGCAAGGAAGCCGACGCGCTCACAACCATCTGCCACCGCAGCGCCGCCGAGAGGCGCGGCCGCGCCATCCTCAAGCGCCTGCGCGAGGAGATTCCGCGCCATCAGTTCGAGATCGCCCTGCAGGCCGCCGTCGGCGGCAAGATCGTCGCCCGCGAAACCATCAAGGCGATGGGCAAGAACGTCACCGCCAAGTGCTACGGCGGCGACATCACGCGCAAGCGCAAGCTGCTCGAGAAGCAGAAGGAAGGCAAGAAGCGCATGAAGGCCATCGGCAGCGTCGAGGTGCCGCAGAAGGCCTTCCTGGCCGTGCTCGCGACCGACGACTAGGACCGCGAGTTCCCCTAGCGGACGGGGCGGCGGAGCGTAGGCTAGGCACCCACATGCTTCGCGCCGCGACCGTCCTGCCCGCAGCCGCCCTCTTGCTCGCCGCCTGCGGCATGAGCCCGCAGGAGCGCGAGGACTTCCTCGACCGCACGGTCACGGTGCGCACCGCCCATCTCAGCGCCCGCGGCGACAGCGGCCTCTTGCCGTGGGTGCGCGCCGAGTCGCGCGGCGGCCTGGAGATGACCGCCCTGCGCGTCCGCGTCTTCGCCGACGCCAACGGCGACGGCCAGATGCAGGACGACGAGTTCACCGGCATCGCCCGCGTGCGCGAGGCCGCCGACGGCGCCGTCCTGCTCACCATCAGCACGCTGACCTTCCCCGCCAACCTGCAGCGGCCGATGCTGCTCTGCGAGGTGGACACGGACGAAGGTCCCTACGTGCAGACCATCGCGCTCCGATAGGGCGCGGCGCCCCCACGCGGGCCTAGAATCCGGCGCATGGCGCGGCACGACCGGCAACGCTCCCCGCACCCGCTGCGGGAGAACATCGAGGTCGCGATCTTCGCGATCGTGATGGCGATGGGCCTCAAGGTCTTCGCGGTGGAGGCCTACCAGATCCCGACCGGCTCGATGCAGCCCGCCCTGATGGGCACGACCCTGCTGGATCCGGTGACGCGGCGCGAGGACGGCGGCCTGCACGACCGCGTGCTGGTGGACAAGGTGTCCTATTGGTTCCGCGAGCCGGAGCGCTGGGAGGTGGTCGTCTTCCGCTACCCGCTGGCCACGCACGCCAATTACGTGAAGCGCCTCGTCGGCATGCCCGGCGAGCAATTCATGATCGACAACGGCGACCTCTACGCGCGCCCGCTCGGCAGCGAGGAAGACTTCCAGATCCTGCGCAAACCGTGGAAGGTGCAGCAGGGAATCTGGAAACGCGCGCTTCCGCCGCCGGCCACCGACGCCTCGGCCTGGACCGGTTGGCAAGAGACCGGCGCGCTGCGCCGCACCGGCGACGGCGGCATCCTGCTCGCGGGCGCCGCGGTCGTCTCCTACGAGCACCGGATCAAAGACGACCCGATCCACGGTTACCCGGACGCCATCGCCTTCCGCGTGCCGACCATGAACGCCCAGGCGCGCTTCATCGTCAGCGACCTGCGCTGGACCTTCGACCTCGTGCCGCGCGGACCGCGAGGCGGCTTGCGCGCGGTGCTCGATTGCGGGCCGACGGTCGTCACGGTGAACGTCGGCGCCGACGGCGTGGCGCGCATCGAAGCGCCCGGCCTGGCGCGCGAACTGCCGTTCACGCTGCGCGACGGCCAAGCCATCGCCTGCGACTTCGCCTTCTGGGATCACTCTCTGCGCGTGTCCCTGGACGGCGGCGGCGCGCCCGCGGTGTTGGAGGCCGCGCTCGAGTTGCCTTCCGCCCCCGCGGCCCGCAATGGCGCGCGCTTCGAGTCCGAACAGGGCGGTTGGGAGCTGCGCCCGGTGACCGCGTGGCGCGACATCCATTACCTGCCGCCCCGCCAGACCGGCACCGCCCCGGTGTTCGACATTCCGCTCGGCCACTTCTTCATGATGGGCGACAACACGCAGAGCTCGCTCGACAGCCGCGATTGGACGGCGGAGGTGATGCGCTTCGAGCCGCCGCAGGAAGGCGTGTCCATGGTGCGCGGCGACCGCATGTCCAACGGCCAGGATCCGGTGATGAACAATCCGCGCCTGAGCCAGCGCAACGACGTCATGACCTTCCGCGACGAGTTCGGCAACATCCACGTGTGGCCGATCAGCGTCGTGCGCGGCGCGCAGAGCGACCTGCTGGAGGCCGCTCCCGTCGGGCCGCGCGAGTAACTGCTGGGCCGCGTGCTGGCCGTGTTCCTGCCGGTGCGCCCCTTCAGCGACGTCAACCGCTTCGGCCTGGTGCGCTGAGCATGGGAGCAGACGCCGTCGCTCCGCTGCTGCGCACCGAAGGCCTGAGCAAGAGCTATCGCGGCCGGCGCGTGGTCGAGGACGTCGCCGTCACGGTGCGGCCCGGAGAGTTCGTCGGCCTGCTCGGCCCGAACGGCGCCGGCAAGACCACCACCTTCCGCATGTGCATGGGGATGGTGCAGCCGGACCGGGGCGCCATCCATTTCGCCGGGCGGGACGTGACCGAGGAGCCGATCTATCGGCGCGCGCGCCTCGGCCTCGGCTACCTGGCGCAGGAGCCGTCGGTGTTTCGCCGCCTCACGGTGCAGCAGAACGTGCGCGCCGTGCTGGAGATCCAGGGCGCGCCGCGCGCCGAGCGCAAACAGCGCACGGAAGAACTGCTGCAGGAACTCGGACTGACGCACCTGCGCGACAGCCTCGGCGAGGTCTTGTCCGGCGGCGAGCGCCGGCGCTTGGAAATCGCGCGCGTGCTCGCCGGCCGGCCGACCCTCATCTTGCTGGACGAGCCCTTCAGCGGCGTGGATCCGATCGCCGTCGAGGAGATCCAGGAAATCCTGCGCGGCCTCAAGCAGAAGGGCATCGCCATTCTGCTGACGGACCACAACGTGCGCGAGACGCTGCACATCACCGATCGCGCCTACATCTTGGCGCAGGGCAAGGTGCTGGCGGAAGGCACGCCCGAGCGCCTCGTGGAGAACGAGCAGGTGCGCCGCGTCTATCTCGGGCGGCGTTTCGAACTGGCCTGAGCGGCGCGGCGCGGTTAGAATCTTGCGCCCTTTTTCGGGCCTCCCATGAACATCCTGGTCTGCGTCAAGCGCGTGCCGGCGACCACCACCCGGGTGGCGATCCTAGACGGCAAGCGGCTGAATCCCGAGGGCGTGGAGTTCGTCCTCAATCCCTACGACGAAGTCGCGGTCGAGGAAGCGCTGCGGCGCCGCGAGGCCGCCGGCGCCGGCAAGGTGGTCGCCATGAGCCTGGGCACGGCGGACGCGCAGAAGGAGTTGCGCACGGTCCTGGCGATGGGCGCCGACGAGGCCTTGCTGCTGCAGCACGCCGACGCCGGCTTCGCCGATGCCGCCACCACGGCTCGCCTGCTCGCGGCCGAGATCCGCAAGCGCGGCCCTTTCGACCTCATCCTGTTCGGCAAGCAGGCGGTCGACCGGGATCAGCACGGCGTCGGTCCGATGGTGGCCACGCGTCTCGGCATCCCGTGCATCACCGAGGCGGTGAGCCTGGAGCTGGCCGAGGGCAAAGCGGTGGCGACGCGCGAGGTGGAAGGCGGTCGTGAGACGCTCGCGGCGCCGCTGCCGTGCGCGATCACCTGCCAGAAGGGCCTCAACGAGCCGCGCTACGCCAGCCTGAAGGGCATCATGGCGGCGAAGAAGAAGCCGCTGGACGCGGTGCAAGTGGACCTCGGCGCCCAGATGGTCGAGGTGCTGGAAATGACGCCGCCGGCGGCGCGCGCGCCTGGCCGCATCGTCGGCGAAGGCGTCGCCGCGGTGCCGGAACTCGTCCGCCTCCTGCGCCAGGAAGCCAAGGTCCTGTAGCCCGTCCCATTCATGTCCAACGTTCTCGTCGTCCTGGAAACCCGCGCCGGCGCGGCGCGCCCGGCATGTCTCGAAGTGCTCGGCGCGGCGCGGCGCCTCGCCGATGCCGGCGGCGGCCAAGTGATCGCGCTTGCAACGGAATCCTGCGCGCCGGATGCGGCGGTTCTGGGCGGAGCCGGCGCCGACCGCGTGCTCGTCGCCGCTGCGGAACAGCACAGCCCGGACGGCGCCGCCGCGACCGCGGCGCGAGTGGCCCGTGAATGCGATGCGAAGGCGGTGCTGCTTGCGGCCACCGTCCGCGGCCGCGACCTGCAAGGACGCCTCGCCGCGCGCCTGGATACGGGCTTTGCCAGCGACTGCACCGGCTTCGACCCGGTCGGACCCGTCTTCACGCGTCCGGTGTACGCCGGCAAGGCCTTGGTCCGAGTGCGCGTCAACGGCCCGGTCGCGGTGGCTTCGCTGCGCGCCAACCATTTCCCGCCGGCCGGGCGCAGCTTCACCGCCGCCGTGGAGACCGTCGCTGCCGAGGGCGGCGCCGGCGCCGTGATCGAACTCGCCGCCAAGGCCTCCGCCCGTCCTGACGTTGCCGAGGCCGTGCGCGTCATCGCCGGCGGTCGCGGCCTCGGCGGACCGGAGAACTGGCACCTGCTCGAGAGCGTGGCGGACGCAGTGCCTGGGATGGCGCTCGGCGCCTCGCGCGCGGTCGTGGACGCCGGCTGGCGACCGCACGGCGAATAGGTCGGCCCGACGGGCAAGACCGGGTCGCCGGAGCTCTACGTGGCGGTGGGCCTCAGCGGGGCCA
>CAZDMB010000029.1:5844-17443 GCA_964506175.1 uncultured Planctomycetales bacterium
CTCGCCGGCATGAGTTCGTCCAAGGTCATCGTCGTGGTCAACCGCGACAAGGACGCGCCGATCTTCCAGCACGCGACCTACGGCATCGTCGGCGACGCGCTGGAGGTGCTGCCCGCGCTCGCGGCCGAACTGAAGAAGCTCGGGCTGCAGTAGCCCGCCTCGAAGGCCGCGCTCGCCGCGGCCGGCGCGCGCGCGAGCGCTGCGCGCAGGGGCGCGAGTTCCCGCGCCGCCGCCGCGCCGCTCAGCGGCGCGGCGCCGAAGCGCGCCCGTGCCGGGTCCACGAGCCGCACCTCCCACCGGCCCTCATGCGCGCCTAGCAGCAGGTTGCGCGGTTCCAGGCCGCCGTGCCGCGCGCCGCGCGCGTGCCGCGCTCCCGCAGCGGCGCCGGCGGCGCGCCAAGCCTCCTCCGGCAAGGTTTCGCCCGCCGCCAGGCGACGCGCCAGATCGGCGCCCGGCCACCAGCGCGTCAGCAGAAAGGAGTCGCGCACGAAGCCGAACGCGTCGCGCCGCCAGCCGCAACCCAGCGGCTCGACGGCGGGCACCCCGAGCGCGCGCAGGCGCGCCAGCGCGCGCACCTCGGCGCGCGCCTTGGGCTCGGCGATCCACGAGTGGCGGAACGCCGCCTCCAGGCGCCGCAGCAGGAAAGGGAAGCGATAACGCTTCAAGGCGCACTCTCCGCCGTCGGGCGCGAGCACGCGCTCCACCGTCACGGTGCGCGTGCGCACCAGCTCGGCGCGGCGCGGCCATTCGTCCAGCGCCTCGGCGAGTTCGGCGCGTGGCGTCCCGTCCGCGTCTTCGCAATGCCAGTTCATGCGGGCCGCTCCCGCTCGAGCAGGACCCAGGTCTGCTCGCTCCAGCCGCGCAGGATCCAGGCGCGGGCGCATTCGCGCCAGCCGGCGGCGGCGGCTTCGGCGCGGAATGCGGCAAGGCTCTGCGCGAAGCGTCCGTCGGGGCGGCGGCGCAGGCGCGCGCGCACCGCCTGCACGCTGGCGGCGTCGAAATGCGAGACGATCGCCCAACGCCGCGCCACGCGCGCCAACTCGCGCAGCACGCGGACGCGCTCGCCGCCCTCGGCGAAGTGGTGCAGGAGGCGTGAGCACAGCACCAGGTCCGCGGCGCCGTCGCGCAGCGGCAGCGCGTGGGCGCTGGCCTGCAGGCGTTGCGCGCCGCCATGCCGTCGCAGCATCGGGCCGGCGGCGTCGGCGGCGAGCGCCAGCGGGGACGCGCGCGTGAGGAGGCCGTGGAAACGGCCGACGCCGCAGGGCACGTCGAGCACGCGGTGCACCGGGGCGCAGCGCTCCAACCATGCGGCCACGATCGCCTGCTCGCGCGCATCCGTGCGCCGCGCGTGCCGCGCGCCGCGCCAGCGGGCGCGGTCGTAGTGCTCGGCGCGGCCCTCGGCCTCGTATTCCTCGCGCAGACCGCGGAAGCGCTGATCCACGGCCTACAGGAAGAAATCGTCCGCGCCCGGCGGCGCGGCGGCGGCGTCGAGCGCGCCGGCCGGGTCGTCCGCGCCTGCGACCAGGCCTTCGAGAAAATGATTGGCGCCGTGATACAGGCAGGTGACTTCGCGGCACTCGACGGCGGCGTCGAAGGCGTCGAGCACGCGACTGGTGCCGGCGGCGCCGGCCGCGCCGTCGCCGGCCCAGGCATCCTTGCCGCCGATGCGCGCTTTGGCCACGCCGCGGTGCGCCGGGCAGTTGTAAACCCCGAGCGGCGACAGCACCTGCCGCAGCGCCTGCATGTGGCATTCGCGCGGCTGGCGCGTGTACTCGCGCCATGAGCCGTCCAGGAACACGCGCAGGTTGGTGCTTTCGACCACGCGGAAATCGGCGTCTTCATGCCGCCCCGCGGCCAGCAAGCCCGCGCGGATGCGCGCGTTCACCTCCGCCTGCTCCTGCTCCGCCTGCGCCGGATCCAGCACCTCGGCGCCGGCGGCCGCGCGCGTGAGATAGGGCTTGAAGGAGACGTAATCGAAACCCGCCGCCTTCGCGCGCGCCGCCGCCGCGGCCATCTCGTGCAGATTCTCGACCAGGCGGACCGCGTCGCGCCGCGCCCCGCGCCACGTGATGACGAAGGAGTAGCCGAGCTGCACGGACGGATTCGCGCGCTTGATCGCTCCTGCGCGCGCGCAAATCTCGTCCAGAGTGATGCCCTTTCCCTTGGGATGATGCATCGCCTGAAAGGTCTCGTCCGTGCCGGCGTCGAGCGAGAGCCGCACCCAGTCGCCGGCGCGCAACCAGGGCGCGACGTCGGCGATGCGCTCGTTGCGGCTGCCGTTAGACACCACCGCCACCTGCACCGCGAGCTCTTCCTTGAGCAGGCGCACGACCTCGCCGAACGCCGGGTGCACGGTGGGCTCGCCCCCGCCGATCAGGATCACGGAGCGCAGGCCGCGGGCGCGCAGCGCGCGCAGAGAGTCGAACAACTCGCGGTCATCGTGCCGCACCGCCAGGTTGAGCGCCTCCCAGTCGATGCAGTGATCGCAGGCGTAGTTGCAGGCGGTCGTCAGATCGAGGTTGACGGAGAGCGGGCCGGAATCCGGCAGCGGCGGAGCCGGCCTGCCGGCGGCGCGCGCGGCGCGCACCCGTCGGCGCCAGCGCACGTAATCCAGCACCGCCGGACGCATCGCCGGTTGCAGCAGCTTGCGGGCGAAATCGTGGATGGGCGCGAGCGCGGCGGCCGCAGCGGTCATGGCGGGCTCCAGCGTAGCGCCCTAGCCGCGGCGCTGGGCGCGCCATGCGTCCAGCAACTGCTCCAAGAGCGCTTGGCGCCGCACCAAACCCTCGTCGAGCGGCGCCGATTGGCGCGCGCGCGCGCGGAGAACTCGGGTGAAGAAATCGCGCAGGCAGGCCTCCATGGGATCGCCGATGGAAACCGCCGCCACCTTGTGCCGGGGCTCCGGCACTTCCGACTCGAAGCGGATGCGGTAGTCCTTGGCGACCACGCGGCGGCGGCACAGCGCCTCGTCGAAGGCGAACTCCGCCGGGCGCGGCCAACGGCCGAGGTCCTCGGCCACGACTTCGCACTGCAACTCGCGCGCGTGCGTGCGCCAGACGAAACTGAGCCGGGCGTCGGCCGCCTCCGCGTCGGTCTCGCCGAAGCGGATGGCCGAGAGAGTCGCAGGGCCCGGATCCACCGCCTGCAGCAGGCTGAGCGGGTGCGAAAGAGTCTCGCTCCAGCGCTCGATGCCGCGCTGCGGCGGCGCCAGCAGCATGCGGAAATTGCGCGCTTGGCGCAGATCGAACTCGGGGTGGAGCGCGGCGAAGGCGGGCAACACGAACGGCCACTGACAATTTTCCGCGAGCGTCAGGCCGGCGGCGGCGAAGCGCTGCGCCAGCGCGCGCGCCTCCGCGGCGGAACCGGCGCTCAGCGGCTTCTCGCAGAGCACGTGGCTGCCGGCCTCGAGCGCCGCGTGCAGCCAGGAGCGGTGCGCGCCGGATGGCGCGGCCACGATCAGGACGTCGGGCAAGGCCTCGGCGAACAGATTCTCGGCTTCGGCGTACGCCGTGACGCGCACGCCCGCCGCGGCGAGGTCTTCGGCGGCCTCGCGCGCGCTGTCCGGCCGCGTTCCCACCACGCCGACCAACTGCGCGCCGAAGCCGGCGCTGATGCGCGCGAGAAACGGGCCGGTGCCGTTGCGCACGCGGCGGGCTCCGACGATGGCGACGCGCAACGCGCCGATCCCGGCGAGATCGCCGGCTTCTGCTCCGCCCCCCGCCTCCGGCTGCCGCTCCTCCATCGCGGCGTATGCTACCCGTCCGTGCCCGGTGAACCTCTGCGCGCGCTGCTCGTGCGCCTGCCGAACCCGCTCGGCGACGTCGTCATGGCGCTGCCGTTGCTGGCGGAGTTGCGGCGCAGCCTGCCGCACGCGCGCCTGCTCGCGGCAGGAGCCGAAGGGCTCGCCCCGCTGCTCGCCGGCTGTGACGAACTGGACGCCTTCGTGCCCTTGCCGCTCGCGGCGCGACGCGGCCCGGGCGCCGTGCCGCGCCAGGCCGCGCTGCTGCGGGGCGCCGCGGCGGACGCCATCTTGCTGCTGCCCAATTCCTGGTCGAGCGCGCTGGCGGCGCGGCTCGCGGGAATTCCGCGGCGCCTCGGCCGACGCGGGGCCGGGCGGGGCGGCCTGCTGACGGCCGCGCTGCCGCCGATCGCGGCGCCGGCGCCGATGACGGAACTCTACGGCGACTTGCTGCCGCTCCTGGGCCTGACGCGGCCGGCGCGCATGCCGCCGGCGCGCCTGCGCGCCATGCAGTCGCCGCCGCCGCCGCTCGCGGACGCCGCTGCCGGGCCGTGGCTCGGCGTCGCTCCGGGAGCCGCCTTCGGCCCGTCGAAACTCTATGCCGAGCCGCTGCTGCTCGAGGCCGTCGCGCGCGCGGTCACGGCGCATGGCTTGCGCCCGGTGTGGATCGGCGCGCCCGGCGAGCGGGAACGGCTGGAGCGACTGGCGGCGCGGGCCGCGGCGACGATGGGCGCCGCCCCCGTCGTGGTGTGCGGCGACCTGGGCGCAGCCGCGGCGGCCTTGGCCGCCTGCCGCGTGGTGCTGGCGATGGACAACGGCGCGCGCCACTTGGCCGCGGCCCTCGGCGTGCCGCAGGCGGTGGTCTACGGCCCGACCCATCCGGCGTGGAGCGCGCACGCGCTGGAGCGCACCGAGATCGTGCGCCGCGAGGATCTGCCCTGCCTCGCCTGCCATCGCAAGCGATGCCCCTTGGCCGATCACCCGTGCATGCGCGCGCTGCCGGCGGTGGCGGTGGCCGACGCCATCGGCCGCGCGCTCCTCAGCGCCGCGCCCGCGGCGCCCCGCCTGGAAGGCCTTGGTGGGCCGTGCAGGATTTGAACCTGCGACTTCCACCGTGTGAGGATGGCACTCTAGCCACTGAGTTAACGGCCCAGGAGGGGCGATATGTTAGCGCCTCTTCCCGCGGTGGGAAGTCCCGATGCGGCTGCGTCTCGTCTCCTGGAACATCCACCGATGCATCGGCCAGGATCGGCGCTTCCGACCCGAGCGGGTGATCGAGGTGCTGCGGCACCACCAGCCGGACATCGTGCTGTTGCAGGAAGCCGACCGGGGAGTGCCGCGCTCGCAAGGGCTCTTCCTGGATCACGTGATCGCCGAGGCGCTGCAGTTCCGCTGGCACGCCTGGGCGCAGGCGCACGTGCTGCGGGTGGGCTCCTACGGCAACGCCACGCTCGCGCGCTTTCCGATCGTCAAGCGGCGTCACATCGAGTTGACCATCGGCTGGCGCAAGCGGCGGAACGCCCTCTACACCCGCGTGGAGTTGCCGGACAGGCGCGGACCGCTGCACATCTTCAATTGGCACCTGGGCCTGGCCGCGAGCGAGCGCCGCAAGCAGGCGGGACGCCTGCTGCAGACAGGAACCATGAAGGATTTGCGTCCTGGCGACCGATCGATCCTCGGCGGCGACACCAACGACTGGACCAACCAGCTCTTCCTCGGCGCCGGGCTGCAGCAGGCGGGTTTCCAGGCATGGAGCGAGCACGGCCGCCGCCAGAGTCTGCTGACCTTTCCGGCCGACGCGCCGCTCGGGGCGCTGGACAAGTTCTTCTGGCGCGGCGCACTTCACAATCCGCACATCCACGTGAGCCGGATGGAACTCGCCAAGGTGGCCAGCGATCACCGCCCGATCCTGGCGGAGTTCGACCTTGACGCCTAGGGCGGCGCGAACGCGCGGCTGCGGCCTCAAGGGTTCATCAGGCGCATGAGATCTTCCTCGCCGATGACGCGCACGCCGAGGCCCTCGGCCTTCTTCAGCTTGCTGCCCGCCTTCTCTCCGGCCACGAGATAGTCGGTCGCGCCGCTGACCGCGCCGGCAACGTGCCCGCCGGCCGCGGCGATGAGCGCGGCGAGTTCCGGCCGCGGTCGGCTCAGGGTGCCGGTGATGACGAAACTGAGACCGGCGAGCGGACCCGCGGCGGCGCTCGGGGCCGGCGCGTCCTGCGGCTCCAGGCCGCCCGCGCGCATCTGCTCCAGGGCTTCCAGATTGCGCGCCTCGCCGAAAAAGGCATGGATGGATTTGGCCACCTCGGGGCCGACGCCGGCAACTTCCTGCAGCCGGTCGACGGCGTGCTCGCCGGTGGCGGCTTCCTGCACCGCCGCGAAACTGCGCCAACGGCCGGCGAGAGAGCGCGCGGTCTCGAGGCCGACCTCGGGAATGCCGAGGGCGTAGATGAAGCGCGCCAGTTCGGGCTTCTTCGCCGCCTCGACCTGCGCGTGCAGCGCGGCGGCCGACTTCTCTCCCCAGCGTTCGAGCGCCGCCACGCGCGCGTAATCCAGCGCGAACACGTCCTCGACGCCGTGCAAGAGGCCGGCAGCCGCGAACTGGGCGACCGCCTTCTCGCCGAGCCCCTCGATCTTGAGCGCCTCGCGCGAGGCCAAGTGCTGCACGCGGCGCTGCAGTTGCGCCGGACAGTCGAGGTTGGGGCAGTAGCGGAATTCGCCGCGCTCCTGCGACATGGCGCCGCAACTGGGACAGCGCTCCGGCATGCGAAACACGCGCTCCGCGCCCGTCCGCGCCTCGGTCACGGGTCCCAGCACCTGCGGGATGACGTCGCCGGCGCGGCGCAGCAACACCCGGTCGCCGATGCGAATGTCGAGCTCGCGCACGTAGCGGGCGTTGTGCAAGGTGGCGTGCTGCACCAGCACCCCGCCCAAGGCGACCGGCTCCAGCACGGCGCGCGGCGTGAGGCGGCCGGTGCGCCCGACCTGAATCTCGATGTCCAGGAGCCGCGTGGTGGCCTCGCGCGGCGCGAATTTGTGCGCGCAGGCCCAGCGCGGCGTGCGCGCGCGCGCGCCCAGCAGCGCGCGCAGCTCCAATTGGTCGACCTTCACGACCACGCCGTCCATTTCGTAGGGGAAGGAATCCCGGCGCCGTTCGAGGTCGTCGTGGAAGGCGAACATGCCCGCCGGATCCCGCGTCAGCGCCCGCTCCGGCGAGATCGGGAAGCCCCAGTCGCGCACCGCGTCCATCGCCTCCGAGTGTCGCGCGAAAGTCGGGCCGCCCTCCACGCGCACGCACTCCCAGGCCAGGAAGCGCAAGCCGCGTTCGGCGACGTATCTCGGATCCAGGCGCTTGAGCGTGCCGGCCGCCGAGTTGCGCGGGTTGGCGAAGGGCGGCTCGCCCTGCTCGACGAGACGCGCATTGTGCGCCGCGAAGTCGGCGATGCGCAGCATCACCTCGCCGCGCACCTCGAGCAGGCGCGGCGCCGCGCCGCGCAGGCGCAGCGGCACCCCGCCCACCGCGCGCAGGTTGGCAGTCAAGTCTTCGCCGACGGCGCCGTCGCCGCGCGACAACCCGCGCGTCAGCAGGCCGTCCTCGTAGATCAGGCTGGCGGAGACGCCGTCCCACTTGGGTTCGCAGGCGTACTCCGGGACGCTCTCCGTCTTGCCTTCGAGGCCTTTGAGCACCCGCGCGTGGAACTCCTCCACCTCCTGGCGGCTGAAGAGCGACTCGATCGAGATCATCGGCACCGCGTGCGGCAGGCGCGCGAACTTGGAGCCCTCGGGGAGCGCCGCGCCGACGCGTTGACTGGGCGAGTCCGGCGTGATCCAGTCCGGATGGGCCGCCTCCAGCGCCAGAAGTTCGCGGAAGAGACGGTCGTAGTCGGCGTCGGCGATGCGCGGGCGGGCTTCGACGTAGTAGGCGTGGTCGTGCGCGCGGATCTCCGCGATCAGGCGCTCGTAGCGCGCGCGTGCGCCGTGCGCGGCCATCTCAAGGGGCCGCGAGTTCGGCGATGCCGGCTGCGGCCAGAAGATCGCTCAAGCTCCGCTCCTCGCGGGAACCCGCCCCGGAGGACAGAATGACGGCAAGGCCGGGGGCGGCGATTTCGCGCAGGCGCCGCAGTGCCGCCGGCGCGACGGACGGCAAGGCATCCGGACGCGGGGAGTAGAGGCCCACCCGGACCACCCGCCGTCCGCCCTGCACGCGGCCCGACAGCACCGCCGCCGTGACGGCGTCCACGTCGAGGCTGGGGTCGGCGAACTCCATGCGGCAGCCGAGAAAGACCCGCCCGTCGTCGAACTTGGCGGTGGCGCCTTCCCTCGGACCCCGCAGCACTTTCGACGTGGCAGCTGCCTGCTCCGCGACGGCGACCAGATTGCGATCGTCCATGCGGGAAGGATACGCCCTGCCGGCGCCGCCTGGAACGGGGACGCGGCCCTCAACCCGGGGGTTGCGGCACGACGGGCGCCGGCGCGTAGCCGGAGAAGGGCACGCGGTTCATGAGGCGGCGCGTGCCGGTGGCCGGATCTTCGCGCTCCTCCGGTTGGACCTGCACCAGCGCCTTGAGGCCGACGAGCGCCTGCGGCTCGAGTTCCAGCTTGCCCTGCACGGGAAAGCCGAGGACTTGCAGGACGAACTTGGCGCGCGGCATGCCGCGCTCCGACCAGTGCAGCGAATCCCAGCAGGCGGTGCGCCCCTGCCACTCGCCGTGGTCCACTTCCCAGCGCAGGCCCCAGCGGAGATGGCCGGCGGGGCTGCGCGCTTCGCGCGCTTCTGCCACCCGGCAGAGATACTCGCCGGCGGGCACGGAGCGCAGGTCTTCGATGTTCTCGACTTGGGTGAGGTCAATCTGCATGGTTTTCCCCTTCACCCCGCACCACGCGCCTTCGTATACAGGGTGACACCGCTTTCCCGGCCCCTCCCGGCCCATCCGCGTCAGCCGCATGAAATTTCCGCAACTTCTCCCATCCCTCCTTGCGCTCATCTGCCTGGCGGCGCCTGCGGCGGCGCAGGGCCTGCAGGACGACACTCGCCCCCAGGACGCACCCAAACCGTGGGAAGCCGGCGGCGCCGTGGACGTGGCCTTCGGCCATGCCGTCGGAGTCGTCTCCTACGTCCCCTTCTACAACCTCCTCGGCGGGCCCAACGCCCCGGCGGAAACGCAGGCCGATGGCAGCCCGCTGATCGGCCCGGACCGCCAGCCGGTCAAGGTGGAGCTGCCGCTCGTCGTGGTCTGGCTGGTGTTGGCGGCGGTCTTCTTCACCTTGGCTTGGCGCTTCGTGAACTTCCGCCTCTTCGGGCACGCCATCCAGGTGGTGCGTGGCAGGTACGACAACCCCGCCGACCACGGCGAAGTCACCCACTTCCAGGCGCTTGCGTCCGCGCTGTCCGCCACCGTGGGGTTGGGCAACATCGCCGGCGTCGCGATCGCCATCTCGCTCGGCGGCCCGGGCGCGACCGTCTGGATGATCATCGCCGGCCTGCTGGGCATGTCGCTGAAGTTCACCGAGTGCACGCTGGGCCAGAAATACCGCAAGATCGACGCGAACGGCCGCGTGTCCGGCGGCCCGATGCACTACTTGCGCGACGGCTTGGCGCGCCGCGGGCTCGGCGGACTCGGCATCGCCCTGTCCATGCTGTTCACGCTCTTCTGCATCGGCGGCTCGCTCGCCGGCGGCAACTCCTTCCAGGTCAACCAGTCCCTGGGCATCCTGCGCGCCGAGGTGCCCTTCTTCGCGGCGCACGGGTGGGTCTACGGACTAATCATGGCGCTGCTGGTCGGGATCGTGATCATCGGCGGCATCAAGCGCATCGCGCAGACGGCGGAGAAGATCGTGCCGGCCATGTGCGGCATCTATCTGATCGCCGGCACGATCGTGATTCTCGGCCACGTGCAGCACGTGCCGGCCGCTTTCGGCGAGATCATTCGCGGCGCCTTCTCCAGCGAGGCCCTGTACGGCGGGGTGATCGGCGTCCTGGTGCTGGGCTTCAAGCGCGCCGCCTTCTCGAACGAGGCCGGGGTGGGCTCGGCCGCCATCGCGCACAGCGCGGCCAAGACCGAATACCCGGTGCGCGAGGGCATCGTCGCGCTCCTGGAGCCCTTCATCGACACCGTGGTGGTGTGCACCATGACCGCCCTCGTGATCGTGATCAGCGAGGTCTACCAGCCCAACGGTGCGCACGCCGACCTGATCGCCGCGAAGCAAGGCGCGGCCCTGACCCGCGAGGCCTTCAAGTCGGTGGACATCCTCGGCATGGCCACCTGGTTCCCCTACGTGTTGCTGGTCGCGGTGGTCCTGTTCGCCTACTCGACCATGATCTCCTGGTCCTACTACGGCGAGCGCTGCTGGACCTACCTCTTCGGGCAGAAGGCTTCCCTCTCGTACAAGATCCTGTTCCTGGTGTTCGTGGTGCTCGGCTCCATCGTCAGCGCCGGCAACGTGCTCGAGTTCGGCGACCTGATGATCCTCATCATGGCCTTCCCGAACATCCTCGGCCTCTACCTGCTGCAGGGAGACGTGCGCAAGGACTTGAACGAGTACGAGTCCCTGTTGAAATCGGGCAGGATGCCCGTTTACAAATAGGGAAGTGTTCGCGACTCCCCCGGATACGCAGGCCGCCGCCGGCGGCGAGGCCGTCGTGCTCGTGCCCGGCGCCGCCGGCCGGGAGGCCCAGGAGAAGGTCCGGCTCAATCCGGTCGGGGAGTGGACCCTGGCGATCGCCTGGGTGGCCCTGGTGGCCATCAACCTCTGGACCTGGCGGATGATCCTGAAGAAAAGGGCCGTGCCAGGAGCCCCGCCGGGTGCGGGAAGGGATTAAACAGGGCCTGGCGCGGGCTCGGGGGGCACTCAAGGGGCGGCGCAGCGCCTGCCGAAAGAAGGAGGTCGCTTTTCACTCTCCTGCCATGACCAACGCCACCACCTCCCCCCTCGACGCTGCCCGCGTGGCCGAGTTGACCGAACTATTCGGCGACGAGAACTCCGTCCGCGAACTCTTCGACGAATTCTTCTCCGAGTTGGATCCGCGGCTGAATGCGCTCAAGACGGGGCTCGCCGAGGGGCGCGCCGACCTCGTGGACACCGCCGCCCACGCGATCAAAGGATCCTCGGCCAATCTCGGCGCCGAGGGCGTGCGCCAATGCGCGCGCACCCTGGAGGAACTGGCGCGCGCCAGCAAGCTGCAGGAGATCGAGCCGCTGCTGAGCCGCCTGGAGACGGAGTTGGAGCGCCTGCGCTCCTGGATCGCGCAGAACGGACTGGCCTAGGACGGCGCCGCCCTAGAAGGAGGCGCCGGCCGCGCGCGGCGATGCGCCCGGACTGCGGGCGGAGCCGCCGCAGAAAGCCGCCACGCCGGCCACGACTTCCTCGCGCTGCGCCCGCGTGACGCCCGGATGGATGGGAAGCGCCAGCACCTCGGCCGTGGCGCGCTCGGTGTGCGGCAGATCGCCCGCCTTGCCGCCAAGGTGCGCGAAGCAGGGTTGCAGATGCAGGCCGAGCGGGTAGTAGACCGCGCAGCCGATCTTGCGCTCGGTCAAGAACGCGCGCAATGCGTCCCGCTCGCGCAGGCGCACCACGTATTGATGCACGGCATGGCCGGGGGTGATGGCCGGCAGTTGGAGCGGACCGCCCTGCTCGACGGTGAGTCCCGCCTCGCGGAACAGGCGCTCGTAATGTTCGGCGCCCGCCAGTCGCGCGGCATTGAACTCCACGAGCCGCGTCAGATGGTGCAGTAGGCCTGCCGCCTGCAGCGAATCCATGCGGAAGTTGAAGCCCACCTCGTCGTGGTGGTATTGCCGCCCCCCGCCATGCTCGCGCAAGGCCTTCATGCGCTCGGCGCGGGCGCCATCCTCGGGGGTGACG
>CAZDMB010000030.1:0-10324 GCA_964506175.1 uncultured Planctomycetales bacterium
TCACCACCCTGCCGCCGGGCACCTGCACCGCGCCCACCGATCCCGGGATGCTCGAGTTCGAGCGCGAGGCCGAGATCCCCACCGTGTCACGCATCCAGATGGATCTGCTGACCCTCGCGATCCGCTGCGATCTGACGCGCGTGGCGACGGTGATGTTCAGCGACGCGATGAAGCTGGAGTTCGACCAGATCCAGAAGGACATGGCGGCTGCACCGGGCGCCAATCCGCGCGTGCGCCTTGCGGTGAGTCAGGCCATGCACCTGCGCGATCCCGCTTCGCTCGAACCGATCGCGATGCGCGCGCAGGATCCATCTCCGCTCGTGCGCGCGGGCGTGCTCGCCATGCTGCGCGACCGCGGGTGGCCGGAGTGCCGCAGCCTGCTTCTGCCCATGGCGCGCGCCTATCCCGGCGGCGACCGCGACCTCCTCGAAGCCATCGGCCTCGCTGCCGACGGCAAAGAGGAAGAGTTGTTCGCCGCATTGCTGCTCGAGTTCGGCGACGCCGCCGCCGCGGCGGCCGCCGGCGGCCAGGGCGGGCCGCTCTTCGAATTGGCCTGGCGCCTGCATCCGGCGGGCGCCCTGCAGCTCCTGCGCGGCGCCGCCGAAGCCCCCGGCGCAGCGCCGGCCGTGTGGCGCGCGGCCGCCGACGCCATCGCCTTCATGCCCGCGCGCGCGGCGGCGGAGGCGATGGTCGCCCTCGCGCTCGCCGGACCGGGCGAACGCCGCGCCTACGCCTCCTGGTGGGTGCGCCAGAACGCCGCCGGCCTCTGGCGCGCGCACGGCGTCGCCGACGCGGTCGGCGGCGATTTTGCGAAGGCGAAGCAGGCTTGGCAATCGGCGGTGTGCGGCTCCGGCGACAGGGCCGAGGTCGACGTGCCGGTGGCCGGCGCCGACGTGCTGTGGCTGGTGGTGAACGACGGCGGCAACGGCATCGGCTACGACTGGGCCGACTGGATCCATCCGCGCTTCGAGGGCGCCGGCGGCGTCGTGCCGCTGACCTCGCTCGATTGGCTCGAAGCGCAGGCGGGTTGGGGCGAGACGCGCAAGAACGCTGCCGCCGACGGACGGCCGCTGAGAGTCGGCGGCCAGGCGATCGCCGACGGCATCGGCACGCACGCCGTCTCGCGCATCGGCTTCCGCGTGCCGGCCGGAGCCGAGCGCTTCCTCGCCTCCTGCGCGCCGGATGACGGCGGGGCGGCGCAGGCGAATACCCAGACGAGCGTGCGCTTCGAGGTGCTGCTGGAGCGCCGGCCCGACCGCGCGCGCCAGGCCGGACTCGAGAAGAACGCCTTGGCGGGAGACGCCGCCGCCGCCCTCGCGCTGCTGGAGAGCGCCGATGGCGCCGTGTTCCTGATCGAGCGCGCGGATTCGCTGACGAGCGCGGTGCGCACGGCCATCGCGCCGCGTCTGCAGAATCACCCGGATCTCGCGGTGCGGGCCTTGGCCGGCAAGGCGTTTCCGCGCCAAACCGCCGCGGGCGAAGCGCTGCCCCCGCTCGACGCGATCGCCGCGCTCCGTGGCGAGATCGGGCGCGGACGCGAACTCTTCCGCGGCCGCGCGACCTGTTCCGCCTGCCACGTCTACGCCGGCCTCGGCGGCGCCCTCGGCCCCGAGTTGACGCAGATCCGCAAGAAGTACGGCGCCCGCGAATTGCTCGATGCCATGCTCAATCCCAGCGCCGGGATCGCCTTCGGCTTCGATTCGTGGATGCTCACGCTCAAGGACGGTCGCGTGCTCGCCGGCTCGATCCTCGCCGACGGCGACATCGTGGTCTTGCGCGACCTCACCGGCCAGCGCCAGGCGGTCGATGCGGCGCAGATCGCGACGCGCGCGCGCCAGCCGATTTCGCTGATGCCGGAAGCGCCCTCCCTCGGCCTGAACGCGCAAGATCTCGCCGACCTCGCCGCCTTCCTGCGGGACGATCCCGACGCCGAGCCGCGTTTCGGCCCGGCGATCGAACTCTTCGACGGCAAGGGGCTGGGCGGCTGGAGCTGGTTGCTGCCGGCCGGCGCCGATCCGGCGCGGACCTGGAGCGTCAAGGACGGCATCCTGCGCTGTGAAGGCACGCCCGCCGGCTACATCTACACGCGGCGCTCCTTCACCAACTTCGAGCTGACGCTCGAGTGGCGCTTCGATCCCGGACATGCCGGCAACTCCGGCGTGCTCTGTCGGGTGCAGGAGCCGCACAAGGTGTGGCCGCGCTCGCTCGAAGCGCAACTCAACAGCGGCGACGCCGGCGACATCTGGAACATCGACGAGTTCCGCGTCCAAACCGCCTCCGAGCGCACCGAGGGGCGACACACGGTCAAGCTGCTGCCGAGCAATGAGAAGCCGCTCGGCGAGTGGAACCGGTACCGGATCCGCCTCGACCGCGGCCGCGTGATCCTCGAAGTCAACGGCGCGGTGCAGAACGCGGCGGACTGGTGCGAGGAACTGCCGGGCCCGATCGCGCTCCAGTCCGAGGGCGCGACGATCGAGTTCCGCAACATCGTGCTGCGGGAAATCCTCGACTGAGCGGCGGCCTCAGGCGCGCGTCGCGGCGCGCGCCTGCACGGCCCAACGCAGCGCCAGCCAGGCGATGATCAATTCGATCATCTCGCTCATCGGCGCAAAGAAGGAGTGCAGCTCGGGGTCGCGATCCCGCAGCAGCACCGCGTAGATGATCGCCGCAACGGAGTGCAGGGACACCAGCAGCAGGCCCGGCGCCAACTCGGCGCTCACCGCCGCTGCGCCGAGCCAACGGCGCAGCCCCGCGAGGCGAACGGCCGCGAGTCCCGCCAGCGCCGGCAGCAGGTAGAGCAACTCCGCCTTGCCTTGCATCCCGTCCAGGTTGTGCAAGGTGGTCTCCTGCTGGCGGTTGATGGCAGCCCACCCCTGCCACAGCGGATGACCGAGGATGTGCTGCCCCCAGGCCAGTTCTTCGCCGCACACCAGCAAGAAGACCAGAGCGGCGCCGGACAGGAGCGCGCGCTCCCGGCCGCTGCCGGCGCGCGCCGCCGCCAGGATGGCGCTCAGCCCGGCGAGGGCCAGCAGGGCGGCGGTGGCCCACTCGATCGGCCCATCCTCCAGCTGCAACTGATAGGCCCAGGCGCGCGTCGCGGGCAGGATCAGCAGGAGGCCGAAACCTCCGGCGGCCAGCCACGGCAGCCATGCGCGCGCCAGGCGCGGGCTCACGGCTTGAGTTTGGCGAGCGCTGGATCATCCGGCGCGTACTTGAAGGCGCGGAATTGCGCCTTCGGCGGCACGCGCGCGGAGGGGCCGTCATCCTTGGGCTCTTCCTCGCCGCCGAAGGTGTTCTGCCACTCCCACAGCAACTTGCCGTCGGAGGCCACCTCGAGCACCCGACCGCTGACCCCCTCGGTGATGAAGGTGCTGCCATTGGGCAGACGCTGCACTCCCGAGATGAAAGGGGAGAAGAATTTTTCCTTCTCCGGAGCGACGTAGCGCCAAGCGGCCTGCGCCGGCCCCATGCCGATGGAGCCGTCCGCCGCGATCGGCATCCGCCACTGCTCGATCGAAGAATAGTCGCCGTCCGGCCGTTTCGGACCGTTGTTGTAGCAGATGAAGTCGCCGGCGCCCGGCTGGCCGTCCGCGATCCACTGGACGTGGTGCTGCGCGAACAACTGCTGCTCGGCGTCGCCGCCGGCGTGATGCACCCGCGGGTTGCCCCAGCGGTAGAGCAGGTCCCCGCCTTTGCCGTGCCGTCCGCCGGCGTGCGAGGCCGCCTCGGCGGTGGTGGTGGAGTGATCCAGGACCATGATCTCGCTGAAATGGTTCAGGCTGATGACGACCAAATCCAGCCCGGCGTGGTAGTCCACGGCGTTGGTGTGCATCCAATCGGCCTCGCTGCCGGGCCGTCCGCCAGGCGGCGGGCCGCCCGGCGGTGCATCGGCCGGCGGCGGAGGAGGCGGCGGCGGCGCGTCGCCGGCATAGCCGAGTTCGACCATCTGCTTGGCTTCGGCTTCCTTCTCGGCGGCGGTTTTGTCGGCCCTGGGGCGGTCGCCATTGACGTCGATCAACTGCGGGTTCTTGGCCACGTCGCCGTACAGGGCGAGCGCCGGATCGAAATCCTGGATCATGTGATCCCAGGCGTGCCATTCCCACACGATCGTGCCGCCGTTCAAGCCCTCGGGCCGCACCTCGATGATCGAATCCGGCCAGAATTCTTCGTCCTTCTGGAGTTCCGGGTCGCGGCCGCGGGCCAGCACTTCCGCCTTGGTGCGCTTCTCCCAGGCGATGAACATCACGTTCCCATTCGGCATCAAGGTGGCGTCGTGGTGATGGAGGTGCTTGTCGGAGGAGTACTCGTAATCCCACAGCAGGGTGCCGTCCCAAGCGATGCGAAGGATGTGGCCACCCTGGCCTCCCGCTGAGAAGGAAGGATGATTCAGGATGCGGCCGCAGCGCAGGATGCTGCCGTCACTCTCCAATTCGGTGCCGGCCCCGGGAAACCAAGCGCTCTCCCAGTGGTGCACCTCTTTGCCCTCGGCGTCGACCAAGTAGGAGAAGCGCGATTTCAGCGGAGCGATGAACAGGTAGCCCGGCATCGGCGCGGTCGCCGGCGCCGGCGCGGGGCCGACGCCCATGAGCTGGTCGGCGTTGCGCGAGTAGAGTTGCGGGGCGGCGGCGGGTGAGCAGGCCGCGAGCACGAGACAAGCCGCGCCGGCGGCTAGGCGGGGGGAACGCATGCCGGAAGCGTAGCCGCGCGGCCTACATTCCTGCTTTGATCCCCAGTTTGCCGAACCCCTTCTCCTCGTAGTTCTTGCGGAACAGATCCCGCAAGGCCAGCGCCGCCCGATCGTAGGCGGCCTTGTCGGACCAAGTGTTGCGCGGGTCGAGGATTTCCGCCGGCACGCCGGGGCACGACTTCGGCACCTTCAAGTTGAACACCGGATGCCGCGCGTACTCCGTCTTGCCGGCGTCGAGGTCGCCGCGCAGGGCGGCGTCGAGCAGCGCGCGCGTGTGCTTGATCGAGATGCGCCGGCCGGTGCCGTAAGGGCCGCCGCTCCAGCCGGTGTTCAGCAGGACGCAGCGCGCCTTGTGCTGCTTCATCTTCTCCGCCAATCGCTGGGCGTAGACGGACGGCTTCTGCGCCATGAAGGGCGCGCCGAAGCAGGCGCTGAAGGCGGCCTTGGGCTCGGTGACGCCCACCTCCGTGCCGGCCAATTTCGCCGTGAAGCCGGAGACGAAGTGATACATGACCTGCTCTTCGTCCAGGATGGAGACCGGCGGCAGCACGCCGAAGGCGTCGGCGGTGAGCAGCACGATGGTCTGCGGGTGGGGGCCGCGCGCGCCTTCCATCACCATCGGATTGCAGTCCAGCGGGTAGGAGAAACGCGTGTTCTCCGTGATGGCGTGGCTGGTCAGGTCGAGCTCCTGCGGATCGGCGTCCTGCATGCGGCGGCCCGCGGGCGGCGGCACGTTCTCGATCAGGGTGCCGGGCATGGACAGCGCGGCCGCGATCACCGGCTCGGCTTTCTTGTCAAGGTCGATGAGCTTGGCGTAGCAGCCGTCTTCCAGATTGGACACGCCCGCCGCCGTCCACGCGTGCTCGTCGTCGCCGATCAGCTTGCGTTCCGGGTCGGCGGAAAGGGTGGTCTTGCCGGTGCCGGAAAGGCCGAACAGGATGGCGCAATCCCCGGCCTTGCCGACGTTGGCCGAGCAATGCATGGACATCTCGCCGAGATCAGGCAGGAGATAGTTCATCACCGTGAACATCGCCTTCTTGACGACTCCGCAGTAGTCGGCGCGGCCGACGACCAGCACGATGCGACGCTTGAAGTCCAGGCACACGAGGCGCGCGGACTTGGTGCCGTCACGCGCCGGGTCGCAGTGGAAGGACGGCGCGTTGAGCATGGTCCAGCGCTTGCCGGCTTCGTCCTGGACGCCCGGCACCGTCTTCGGAAACATGTTGTGGCAGAACAGCGAGTGCGTGGCGAACTCGCTGACCAGGCGGTAAGGGCGGGCGTAGGCGGGATCCGTGCCGCAGTAGACGTCCTTGACGTAGAGCGTCGCCCGCTTGGCGTTCAGGTGGGCGGCGACCCGCGCCAGCAGCGCGTCGAATTTGGCGGGCTCGAACTTGCCGAAGTCCGCCTTCCACCACACCTTGTCCTCGAGCTCCGGCCAGGCGACGCCGCAGGTGTCCGCCACCGGCCGTCCGGTGCAGGAGGGATCCGAGTAGAACACCAGCGGGCCGCGCGCTCCCAGTTTGGTCGGGTAAGCCTTCTGCTCGTCGTCTGGGCCGTCGGGCCGGATGCGCCCGCGATCATGCGCGATGGCCTCTTGGAACAGCTCTTCCTTGGAGAGGTTGGCCTTGTAAGCAACCGTTTCGAGGCCGAGCAGGACCTTCAGGTCGCCGCGATGATCGTGCCGGGTCTGAGTGGAGGCGGGCATGATGGAGGCAGGGGATGCCCTCGCCCGCGCGCGGCGGGAAAGGGGCGCCAATTCTACCGGCGAGGCCGGGCCGTCGGCGCGCACGCAAGGAGAAAAATGCGGGAGTGCGGCGCGCGCCTGGCCTAGAGTGCGCGCATGTCGCACCGCATCCTCCTGTTGGCCTTGCCGGCGCTCGCGGCCTGCTCCAGCGGCTCCACGGAGGCGTCACCCTTGCCGGCCGGACAGCCCGGCTTCTTCGCGCTCACCGCGCGCAGCCTCGACGGCCAGCCCGCGCCCCTCGCGCAATGGGAGGGCCGCGTCGTTCTCGTGGTGAACGTCGCCAGCAAGTGCGGGTTCACGCCGCAGTACGCCGGCCTGCAGGCGCTCGCGGAGAAGTACGCCGACCGCGGCCTGACGATCCTCGGCTTCCCTTGCAACCAGTTCCTCGGCCAGGAACCGGGCAGCCCGCAGGAGATCTCGGCCTTCTGTCGAGAGCAGTACGGCGTCACCTTTCCCATGATGGAGAAGGTCGAGGTCAAACCGGGCGAAGGCCAGTCGCCGATCTACGCCTGGCTGCAGGCGCGCACCGGCGAAGTGCCGGCCTGGAATTTCGGCAAGTATCTCGTCACGCGCGACGGCCGCAGCGCCCGCTTCTTCGGCACGCGCACCGCGCCGGACGATCCGGAGCTGGTGGCGGCGATCGAGACGGCCTTGGGCGGTTGATTTTCTGCCGCGCGCGCCGGGCGCGGCCGTTTCACGGGGTAGCATTTCTGGCGATGAGTCTTCGCTCCCTCGCCCTCCCCCTTTGCCTCCTGGGCCTGCTGGCCTGCGCCGAGCCGCCCGCGCGCGCGCCGCTGACGCCGCGGCCGCAGGGCATGGAGGAAGAGGAGGAAGGCGAATCCGGCCAGGCGGAGCGCCGCGAGTGGCACGAGGCCATGCACCGCGCCGCGCCCGGCGTGGACTGGCGCGCCATCGAGGCCGCCAACCGCCGCGCCGCGACGGAGCGGCGCAATCGTCAGCAGCGCGCTCCCTTCGCCACCGTCGGCAGTTGGAACGAAGTCGGCAGCCGCAACCTGGCCGGCTCGATGTTCGCCGTCGCGGCGGCGTCGAACGGCGCCGACCTTTACCTCGGCAGCGCGCTCGGCGGCGTGTTCCACGGCCCGAAGGACGGCTCCGCCTGGACTGCGATCGGCGACGGCGTCTACGGCGGCGCGCACCACCTGGGCGTGATCCCGCCGGTGAGCGGCGCGCAGGACATCGTGCTGCGCGCCGTGGACGGCGAGATGTGGCGCAGCGCGGACGGCGGCGCCACCTGGAACACCCCCGCGGGCTTGGCAGGATTGGGAACCGTGCGGCGCTTGCTGGTGTTGCAGGACGCGGCCAAGACCGTGCTCATGGTCGCCAAGTTGAACGGCTCGTGGCGGCTGTGGCGCAGCACCGATCGCGGCGCCAGCTTCACGGTGGCGCGGATCCTCGTCGGCGTCGCGGACATCTGGACGCCGCGCGACGCCCTCGGCAGCGTGTGGCTTCTCGAAACTCAGCGCCTCTACGAGTCCACCGACGGCGGCCTCAGCTTCAGCCTGCGCGGCGCGACCTTGCCATTCGTGCCGAGCGACGTGCGCCTGGGCGGCCATGAATCCTCCGGCGGCTCCACCTTCAGCCTGGCGCTGCAACACCTGGGGACCTGGGAACTTTGGCGCACCGTCAACGGCGGCTCGCTCTGGACGCACGTGCGCGACATGCCGGAGATGTGGTCCGCCTTCGGCACTTCGATCACCAACGCGAACGTGATCGCCTACGGCGGCGTCGAGTTGTGGGTCTCCTATGACGGCGGACTGAACTTCGACCTGGTGAACCATTGGTGGGAGCATCCCGGCAACCGTCAATACCGGCTGCACGCGGACATCATGGGCGTGTTCACCGTGCCGGACTCAACTCTGAGTTACGGCGAGCGCTGGTACGTCGGCACGCACGCGGGCGTCTACGAGAGCAAGACACAGCTCGACAAGGTCAATTGGATCACGCCCGCGGGTCTGGGCGTCAGCCAGTACTACTCCACCCTCACCAGCCGCCGCGACGCCGACTACGTCCATGCCGGCTCGCAGGATCAGGGTTATCAGGCCGCCGTGCTCGGCGTGCCGGGCAGCGGCGGACCGTGGGCGGATTTCACCGAGCTCATCACCGGCGACTACGGCCACCTGAGTTCCAGCGACGGCAGCCATGACGTCGTCTATTCGGACTATCCCGGCTTCGTGCTGGTCGCGGAGAACGAAGCTGCGCCGCATCTCTCCACCGTGGATTTTCCCGCCGGCTTCGACGGCCAGTGGCTGCCCTTCATGATCGCCGATCCGGAGGACGCGGACGTCTTCTACATCCTCGGCACGCGAATCTGGCGGGGAGAGCGCGTCGGCGCGACTTCCACCTGGGCCTATACGCAGCTCTCGACCAAGGTATTCAGCCCGGCGCTGACGGCGCTGGCCTTCTCGCCGCTCGACCCCACGCACGCCTGGTGCGTGACCAGCGACGGCAAGATCTACACTTCCACCGATCGCGGCGTCAATTGGACCTATCGCATCGCCTCCGGTCCTGACGCCCACTACTTCTACGGCACGAGCATCGCGCCCTCCTCGAGCAACGTCGACGAGGTCTGGATCGGCGGCGCCGGCTATTCGACCGCGCCCGTCAAGTTTTCCGCCGATGGCGGCGTCACCTGGCAAGACCGTCGCGCCGGCCTGCCGAACACCCTCGTCTACGGCCTGTGCGAAGCGCCGGACCAGAGCGGCCGCATGTACGCCGCCGCCGAGACCGGCGCCTGGGAATGGGATCCGGCCAGCCAGACGTGGGGCGAGATCCTCGGGCTCGGCGCGCCGCTCACCACCTACTGGGCGGTGGAGGCCGTGCCTTCGCGCAATCTGATCCGCTTCGACTCCTACGGCCGCGGCATCTGGGACTACGCCCCCGGCACCCCGGGATTCTTTCCCTATGGCGAACTGCGCGGCGCGCCCAACGTGCTGACCATGCGCGCCTCCGCGCCGCCGCGGATCGGCGCCGCCGCCGTGCTCACCATCGCAGGCGCGCCGCCGGGCGCCGGCGGCCTCCTGTCCATCTGCTCGGCGCAGGCGGAGGTGCAAGAGCTCGGCGGGTGGCGCTTCGTGGACACCGCCCGCGAGGTCGCGCGTCTGCCCTGGACCGCCAACGCCGCCGGCGTCGCCAGCGTCAACCTGCAGCTGCCCGCCCTTCCGGCGCTCGTCGGCCAGGAGCGCTTCCTGCAGGCCGCCGCGCGCGATTCCCGCCAGCCGCAGGGCTGGGCGCTCAGCCACGGCCTGCGGGCGCTGATCGGGCCCTAGCCGCCGGCGCCGTCGCCGAGGAAGAACTCGTTGCCTTTGTCGTCCGTGACGATGAAGGCCGGAAAATCCTCGACCTCGATGCGCCATGCGGCTTCCATTCCCAATTCCTCGAAGGCGATGGTCTCCACCTTGCGGATGCAGTCACGCGCCACGCGCGCCGCCGAACCGCCGATGGTGCCCAGGTAGAAGCCGCCGTGCCGCTTGCACGCCTGCGCCACCGCCGGCGCGCGGTTGCCCTTGGCAAGCATCACCATGGAGCCGCCACGGGCCTGGAACTCGTCCACGTAGGAATCCATGCGGCCGGCCGTGGTCGGGCCGAACGCGCCGGAAGGCATGCCGGCGGGCGTCTTCGCCGGGCCGGCGTAATACACCGGGTGGTCGCAGAACCACGCCGGCAGCGGCTGACCCTGGCGCAACTGCTCGCGCAGGCGCGCGTGCACGAGGTCGCGCGCCACGATCAGGGTGCCGGTCAGGGAGAGCCGCGTGCGCACGGGATGACGCCGCAGTTCCGCCAGGATCTGCGGCATCGGCTGGTTGAGGTTCACGCGCACGACGTCGGCCGACAACTGCTCGGGCGCCGCCGACGGGAGGAAACGCGCGGGATCC
>CAZDMB010000030.1:10334-10837 GCA_964506175.1 uncultured Planctomycetales bacterium
GCAGTCCCCGGCGCGCGTGAGCTTGCCACAGGCCTGGCGGTCGGCGCTGCACGAGACGCCGATGCCGATCGGCAAGCTGGCGCCGTGCCGCGGCAGGCGAATCACGCGGACGTCGTGGCAGA
Organism: uncultured Planctomycetales bacterium; assembly: GCA_964506175.1. Classification (GTDB taxonomy): domain Bacteria; phylum Planctomycetota; class UBA1135; order UBA1135; family UBA1135; genus JAQBVK01. Next base: position 10,457 of record CAZDMB010000030.1, read on the forward strand.
AGTACTTGCCGCCGAACTGCGCGCCGATGCCGAGATCCCGCGTCATCGCGTGCACCTTCCGCTCCCAGTCCGGCAGGCGGATGGCATGGCCCGCGGCGCTGCCACGCGTCGGCAGGCCGTCGAGCGCGTGACAGCTCGCCAGCTTGACGGTCTTCAGGTTCATCTCGGCCGAGGTGCCGCCGATCACCACCGCCAGGTGGTAGGGCGGGCAGGCCGCCGTGCCGAGCTCGCGCAGCTTCCCCTGCAGGAAGCCGAGGAGCAGGTCTTCGCGCAGCAGCGCGGGAGTCGCCTGGTGCAGGAAGGATTTGTTGGCCGATCCGCCGCCCTTGGCGATGAACAGGAAGTGGTATTCGTCGCCTTCGTCCGCGTAGAGGTCCACCT
>CAZDMB010000030.1:10847-13524 GCA_964506175.1 uncultured Planctomycetales bacterium
CGGTGTTCCGCTCCTCCAGCATGCCGAGCGGGGCCAGCTGGCTGTAGCGCAGATTGCCTTCCGCGTAGCTGCGTCGAATCCCGCGCGCGAGCGCCTCCTCGTCGCCGCCGCCGGTCCAGACCTGCTGTCCCTTCCAGCCCATCACGATCGCGGTGCCCGTGTCTTGGCACATCGGCAGCACGCCCTCGGCGCTGATCGCCGCGTTGCGCAGCAGGTCGAGCGCCACGAAGCGGTCGTTCGCGCTGGCTTCCGCATCGTCGAGGATGGCGCGCAGCTGGGCGAGGTGGGCGGCGCGCAGCCAATGCGCGCAGTCGCGGAACGCGGTGCGCGCGAGCAACTCCAAGGCCGCGGGCTCCACCACGGTGAGCGGCCGACCGCCGAACTCCGCCGGCCGCACGAAATCGGCGCTCAACTGGCGCCACGGCACCGCTTCCTCAGCGAGCGGGAACATCGGCTGGTAGGCGGCGTCGCTCATGGCCGGGGATTATCGCGCGCCCGCTAGGATGCCGCCTTGCGCCGTGCCCTCCCGCTTCTTCTGCTGTCGGCCGCCACCTCCTGCGCCGCCGCCTCCGCTCCGCCTGAACGCGCCTACTCCTGGGTCTGGATCCTCACCGGGCCGCGCGACGCCGAGGTCCAGGGCGAGGCGCGGTCCGCCGCCTTCGCCGGCCATTTCGCCAACATGGATCGCCTCGCGCAGGAAGGCTCCCTGCTCGTGGCGGGGCCCATGGCCGAGCCGCGCGCCAGCGCCGAGCATCGCGGCATCTTCATCCTGCGCCAGCCGGAACTCGCGGCCGCGCGCGCCCTCGCCGCCACCGACCCCACGACGCAGGCCGGGATCTTCCGCCTCGAAGTCGAGCCCTTCATGACTGCCGCGCCGCTCGCTGCGGTGCCCGCGCGGCACGACGCGGCGGTCGCCGCCTCGGGCCTCGCCGAACCGCCCATGGGCTACCACTGCCGCAGCTACGTCCTGCTCCTGGGAGCGCCGGCCGCGACCGCCGCCCGCGAGATGCGCGACACGCCCGCGGTGCTCGTCGCCGGTCGCCTGCCGCAACGCGACGCCGCCGTCTTCTGGCTGGACTGCGAAAGCGCCGATGCCGCGCAAGAACTGCTGCGCGACCACCGCGCCAGCGGCGTCGCGTGGACGGTGATCCCCTGGTTCGGCACCGAGGAGATCGCCGGCCTCGCCGGCCGCTAGGCGCGCGCCGCGCCTACTGCGCGGTGCGTCCCTCGAGCCAACTCAGCAGATCGCGCAGCTCGTCGGACTTGAGCGTGTCGGCCAAGCCCGCCGGCATCGGCACCAGCGGGAATTGATCGGACACGGTCTTCTGCGGCTCGATGATCGCCTCCAGCAGGTCGCGACGGCCGAAGCGGCTGCCGACCGTCGTCAGGTCGGGGCCGATGCTGCCGCCTTCCAGGGCGACGCGGTGGCATTGGATGCATCCGAGGCCGCGGAACAAGCGGGCGCCGACCGCGGGGTCCGGCGGGCCGGCGGCGCCGGCCGCCGCGGCGAGGGCCTCTTCCACGGTCCACTGACGCACGAAGGCGCGCGTCTCGGGCGCCGCGAACGCGGGCGCCGCGGCGGGCGGGGGAATGCGCGCGCGCACGGCCTCGGCCTCGGCCGCGGGCATGGCGGCGAAGGCCTCCCGCTCGATCGCTTCCAGGAAGCCGGCCAGGCTATGACCGCCGGGCAAGTTGCGCGCGGAGCGCACCCAACTCAGGTACTCCACCCGCTGCTCCCGACTCCAGTCCTTTCGCACCAGCCGCAGAATCAAGGCATAGTGAAGCTTTTCCTCGTCGTAGTTGGCGACGCGCAGGCGCTCGAGCTGGCGCGCTGGCAGGCCGGGCGCCTCCAGCGCCACCAGCAGTTCGGCGATTTCGCGGTCGAGGGTGGCGTCGCCCGAAGGGAACCACCGGCCGACCGGCCCGGCGAAGGCCGCCTGCAGCGCCGCGTGCTGCGCCGGCGCGCGCGTCCACAGCAGCATGGCGGTGCGCAGGCGCAGCCAGCGCAGCGGCGCGGACTCGCGCGCGAAATCGGCGGCGGCGGTCTGCTGCGCGATGGCCACGGCGGAGGCGGACGCGTCCACGCGCGTCAGCGCGAGCATGGCCTCGGCGCGGCCGAGGGCGTCGCCGAGGCCGAGCGCTTGCGCGCGCCACTCCGCCGGCGGGTGCCGCTCGAGCAGATTGCGCGCCGCCGTGCGCACGAAGCGATCCGCGTTGCCGAGCGCCGCCCAGGCCTCACCCACGGGGCAGTCCGGATCTTCGAGCCGTCGACGCAGCGCGAGTTCCGGCGTCGGCGCGCCGAAGGGATTGCGCGCCGCCGGCGCCGCCGCGCCGCCGACCCAGCGCACGCGATAGAGGCCGCTCTGGGTGCCGCGTCCGCCGGTGACGAACCACAGCGCGCCGTCAGGGCCGAATTCGAGGTCCGCGACGTTCATGGGCTTGCCGGAGACGAAGGTCTCCGCGCTGCCGGCGTAAGAGCCGCCGGACGGAGTCAGGTGCACCGCGGTGATGCGGCCGTAGGCCCAGTCGGCGATGTACAGGGCCTCGCGCCAGGCGCCGGGGAAGTTTCCCTTGGTGCCGAAGACGGTGCCGGTCGGCGAGGCCGGGCCGGTGTCCAGCACCGGCGGCAGCGAGTCCGGGAAGCCGGGGGGCCACTTGGCGCTGCCCGAGCGCCAGC
>CAZDMB010000030.1:13534-15809 GCA_964506175.1 uncultured Planctomycetales bacterium
TTGTTGCCGCCCGGCACGACGTGGATCACGCGCGGGGCGCGGTACCACGGCGCGCCGATGTCCCACTCCATGTCGGAGTCGTAGGAGAAGAGCTCGCCGTTCGGGGCAAAGGCGAGGTCGTAGGAGTTGCGCATCCCCGCATAGAACAACTCGATCTTTCGCGCGTCCGGATCCAGGCGGAGCACCGCGCCGCCCGGCGCCATCACGCCGACGGCGTGGCCGTTCGGATCCCACAAGCGTTCCAACAGCACGTCCTCTGCCCAATTGCGGAATGGGGAGGAGGCGGCGATGCCCTCGGGCAGCCCGGTGTGGTTGCCGTTCACCAGGTAGAGCATGCCGTCCGGTCCGAGCACGATGCCGTGCGGCCCGTGCTCGCCCGGCGGTCCGTAACGGACCAGAATCTCGTGCTGCTCGAAGCGGCCGTCGCCATCCGCGTCGCGCAGGCGATGCAGGCCGCCGTCGGCCCCGCCCTGCACGTTGACGTAGAGCGCCCCGTCGGCGTAGAGCAAACCCTGCGCGCTGTGCGCGGGCGTGTCCAGGACCTCCAGGCGCGGCGGCGCATCGTGCCCGTCGGGAAAGCTCAGACGTTCCAGCTTGCCCTGCTGGGGTGAAACGTAGAGTTCGCCTTGCGGACCGAAGGTCATGGACACCCAGGAACCGTCCTCCGGCGCGGCGCTCCGCACCAGGTCCACGGCGAAGCCGGGCGGCACCTGGAACCGCTCGGCGGGAGTGGCCACGCGCGGCGCCATCGCGGCGCCCCACGGGCCGCTGTGCGCGCTGACCGGGCCGAAACTGCGCGATGCCGCCCACTCTGCCGGGACGGCGGCCGGCGCCGGCCAGTCCGGCGGAGCGGCCAGACCGCTGCGCCAGCTGGCGTCGCTGACCACGGCGATGGGCGCCTCGTCGGCGCCGCGCAGCATCAGACGCGCGGCCAGTCCCGCGGGACCGCCCTCGTTTCGGCACTCCAGCGCCAGCAGATGCCGCCCCGGCTTCAGAGCGCGCCCGCCCGACACGGCGGTCGGAGCCGCCCAATCGTCGCCGCGCGCCAGTTCTTCGCCGTCGAGCCACGCGATGAAGTGGTTGTCGCAGGCGATCGACCCTCCGGTCACGGTGGCGGCCTGCGCCAGTTCGAAGGGGTGGGCGAAATAGCGGTGTTCGTCGGCGCTCGCGGGGGCCGCGCCCCAGATCCACTCGGCCTCTGCCAGGGAGGACGGCGCGGCCGCGGCCGGCGGGGCCACGAGTTGCGGACGCGCGATGCGGCGCAGGCGGATGTTGCGGTAGCGCACCTCCATCGGCGGGCCCTGATGCAGTTGCAGCGCCAAGGTGCCGCTGGCGCGCGCGCGCCCGGCTTCTTCATCCACCACCTCGACCATGCGCACCCCGTTGATCTCGTGGATGAGTTGCGCGCCCTGCGCCAGCACGCGATAGGAATTCCAGGCGCCGCTGCGAACCGACTTCTGCAGCTCCGACGGATCCCCCAAGGGCGGGCCGAGCGTGCGCTCGCCGCCGCGCCCGATGCGCAAGCGGGTGCCGCGCTCCGCCATGATGCCGCGGCCCGCGCTCTCGTACAGGATGCCGCTGTAGTTCGGGCCGTCTTCGATGTCCGCCTGATAGCCCGCCACTTCGCCGCCCGCCAGCCGCTCGCTGCGATACTGCATGCCCGAGTTCCCGCCCGTGATGAAGTAATCGAAACTGAGCTCGAAATCCGCGGCCTCGCCGTCCCAGAACAGATAGGTGCTGTGTTCGAGCGGATTCTCGGCGGTGCTGCGTCCCACCAGGCAGCCGTCCTCCACGCTCCAACGCCCGGCCTCGCCGCTCCAACCGGCGAGCGTGCGCCCGTCGAACAGTTCCTCCGCGGCCGGGGCGGCGGGGGCGGCCGGAGCGGGATCACGGTCGGTGCATGCGAGGGAGAGGCAGAGGACGAGGAGCGGCCCGAGTTGGCGCATGGCAGCAGAATAGACACGCCCCGCTAGACTCGCCCGGCATGCTCCGCCTGGGCCTGCTTGTCGTGGTCGCCGCTTTGCTCGCCTGGTCGGCGTTCGATCCCTACGACCGGCTGACCTGGTGGCTCGAGGTCGCGCCGGTGCTGCTGGCGGCGCCCGTGCTCGTGCTGACGGCCCGGCGTTTCCCGCTGACGCACCTGGTCTCCGTGCTGATCGCCCTGGCGACCGTAAGCCGTCAGGCCTGGCGCGCCGGCAGGATTTCCCCGGCACAAACCTTGCGATCGTCCTAGTCGTGAGATTGCGATATCTTCGCTCCATGAGATCTTTTGCCC
>CAZDMB010000030.1:15819-17105 GCA_964506175.1 uncultured Planctomycetales bacterium
GCTGATCGCGCTGCACGCGGCCCTGTTGATCGCCGGCGGGCACTGGACCTACGCCCGCGTGCCGCTCGGGTTCTGGCTGCAGGATTGGCTCGGCCTCGACCGCAATCCCTACGACCGCATCGGCCACCTGATGCAAGGGTTCACGCCCGCCCTCGTCGCGCGCGAACTGCTGCTGCGCACCTCGCCGCTCCGCGGCAGCCGCTGGCTGCCGTTCCTGGTGGTCTGCATCTGCCTCGCGATCAGCGCGGTCTACGAATTGATCGAGTGGGCGGCGGCGCTGATCGCCGGCGGCGCGTCCATCGAATTCCTCGGCATCCAGGGCGACGTCTGGGACACCCAGTGGGACATGTTCATGGCCTGGGTCGGCGCGCTGCTGGCGCTGTTGCTGCTGAGCCGGCTGCACGACCGGCAACTCGCTGCGCTGCCCTAGGGCAGCGCTGATCTAGCCCCGCGCCGCCAGCACCCGCACGTACAGGATCGCCTGCCAGCGCTCCGTCTCGCTCAGACGCTTGGCGAAGGATGGCATCGGGCGGTCGCCCTCGCTGACTATGCGGAAGATGTCCGCGTCCGAGAGCGCCTGGGTGTCCGCGGAAGTCAGGTTGCCCGGCGGGACGTTGAGGTCGGCGGCGGCCGGCCCCTTGCCGTGGCCATTGCGGCCGTGGCAACTCGCGCATTCCGCGCTCCAGACGCGGAACCCGGCCTCTTGGTTGGCGGCACTGGGCGCGAGCGGATTCGAGCCGTCGAGCCGCAGCGTCGCGGGCTCCAGTGGCACGAAGGCCGGGGCCGCACAGGCGCCCGCAAGGCAGAGCGCCGCAAGCAGGAGATTTCTGCTGCTCAATCGTTGCTGGCGCGGAGGTAGGCGGCGATCGCGCGCACCTCGGCCCCGGGGAGGTTGGCAGCCACGCGCATGTGCGCGACCACCGTGTCCCATTGGGCGTCGCTGTACTCCGCAGGCGGGCGGAAGCTGTGGCACTGGCCGCAGCGCGCAGCCCACAGGGCGGAGCCGCTGGGCGCAGCATCCCCCGCAGGCGCGGCGCAGGAGAAGGTGGCGCAGGCGGCCAGCGCGAGGGCGGCCGCCCAGCGGGTGAGATTGTGTTGCAACAGGCGGTGCAGCATGGGGTCCTCCTAGAGTCCGACCGCGACCTGCGCGGTGAAGGTCGTGAAGTCCTCGTCGCCGACGCTCAACGACTCGACGGCGAACTTCAGCAGCGAACGGCTGCTCATCCACCAGTCCAGGCCGAGCGTGAGGCGGCTCAGGTCTTCGTTCTCGGGCGCCCCGGCAGGGA
>CAZDMB010000031.1:0-16620 GCA_964506175.1 uncultured Planctomycetales bacterium
GCCGGACTGCCGAAGGCGGCCTCGGCTTCGCGCGCGGCTTCGGCGAAGCCGGCGCGCACGGCCGCTGCCTCGGCGCAATGGCGGATGCCGCGCCCGCCGCCGCCCGCATCCGCCTTGAGAAGCACCGGATAGCCGATGCCTTCGGCGGCGCGCACGGCGGCGTCCGCGTCCGGCAGCAGACCCGCGCTTCCTGGCACCACCGGCAGCCCCGCCGCGCGCGCGGCGGCGCGCGCCGCCACCTTGCGTCCCATGCGATCCATGGTCTCCGGCGCCGGACCGATGAAGCGCACGCCATGCTGCGCGCAGAGGGCGGCGAAGCGCGCGTTCTCGGCCAAGAATCCCCAGCCGGGATGAAGCGCGCTGCAGCCGCTCTGCACGGCCGCCTGAACCACCGCTTCCTGCAGCAGGTAGGACTGCGCCGCCGGCCCGGGACCGAGCCGCACCACCTGCGCGGCCTCGCGCAGATAGGGGTAGCCGGCATCGAGGTCGGCGTCCGAGGCGACGCACACGGGCGCGATGCCGAGCGCGCGGCAGGCGCGCACGATGCGCGCGGCGACTTCGCCGCGGTTCGCCACCAGCACGCGCCGAAACATGCGCGCTAGCCTATCGGAGCCGTCAGCCGGCTTCGACGGCGAAGCCGAAGCACGCCACACCGGCGAGCACCAGGCCGGCGCCGAAGAGGCCGCGCCCGTCGGGTTTCTCTCCCAGCAGCCACCACGCGATCGGGATGGAGAACACGGGGATGGCGGTGCCGAGGCTGGATGCGGCGCCGGCGGGCGCCCACTTGAAGCCGCCGGAGTAGAGCAACATGCCGAGCACCGTGCCGCAGGCGGTCGGCAAGGCGAAACTGCGCCAAGCCGCGCGCTCGCCGAGGCGGCGCAGCGCGGGCAGCAGGTCGCCGCGGACTGCGCCCACCGCGATCAAGCCGAGTGCGGCGACGGCAAGGCGGAAGGATCCGGCGGCCACCATGCCGACGCCTTCGATGCCTTCGCTCATCGTCAGGTTGCCGCAGGTCCACGCCAACGCGCAGCCGAGCCCGGCTGCCACGCCGAGCGCGTCGGCCTGGCTTCGGCGCGGGCGGCGCAATTCGATCCAAGCGCTGCCGCCGACGATCAGGGCCACGCCAGACCAGCCGAGCGGTCCGAGCGCCTCGCCGCGCCAGACCCAGGCGACGATCGCGGTCAGCGCCGGCGTGAGCAAGGACAGGATGACCGCGCGGCTGACGCCGATGTGGCGGATCGCCACGAAGTAAAACAGGTCACCGACGAGCACGCTGCAGAGCGCACTCACCGTGAGCCAAGGCATGCGATCCAGGGGCGGCAGGCCGCCGCCGAAGCTCGGGCCGAGCGCGGCCGCGGCCACGCACAGGATCAGCGCGCCGACGCTGTTCTTGAACCACACCGCCTCCGTGGCCGGGCGCTCGCGCAAGGCGCGCGCGTAGAGCACCGAGGCCAGCGCCCAGGTGCCAGCACTGGCGAAGGCGGACAGTTCTCCCGCGCCCGGGAAGGGGGGGGGATCGGACAAGGGCCGGAGAGCCTAGTCGGCGGCCAAGCGCAGCCGCAAGGGTTGCTCGGCGGGCGTCGCCGCCACGGTGGCCGCGTGGCGCACCGCCGGGTGGCCCGGGCGGTTCAACAAGACGGTGTAGGTCCCCGGCATGAGCGGGCCGATGCGCTGCGCCGTGCCGCCGAACCAAGACTGCTGGATGGCCTGCGAGTCCTCCATGGTGAACATGGTGTTCACCGGCCTGCCGGCGGCGTCGTAAACGACCACCAGGACGCCCGTGGCCGGCGCGCCCTTCTCGTCCACGACGCTCACGAGCAGGTGCACGCCCGCGGTCAGCCGCACCTCCTGCTTCACCACGCTGCCCGCTTGCATCACGGCGTCGAACTCGGCGCGTCCGATCTGCGAATGGCGCACCACGAAGTGGGCGGGACCGGGGGGGAGCCCGGCGAGCTCCAGGACGCCCTTGGCGTTGGTGCCCTTCATGGAGATCACGTTCAGCGGATGACCGTCCTGGTCCACGCAGAAGACGTGGGCGCCGGCGACCACCGCGCCGTCGGGCCCAGTGACGCGGACCCGCAGGCTCGCGGGCGCGGGCAGGCGTGCCTCGGCGCGCTGCAGGCCGCCGTCGGCGCTGGCGACGACGATGCCGCGCAGGATGGTGCTGCCGCGTCCTTCGCCGCCGCCCAGCATGGGCATGGCGAGATTGCCGATGGCCGCCAGGTAGGTGCCGGGCCCCATCATCTCGTAGCGCGCGATGCCGTCGTCATTGGTCTTCTGCATCATGCCGCCGGAGAGGGACGACTCGTCCTCGGGGCGCAGGTTCACGGGGACGCCCGCGACCGGTTCGCCGCTGCCGCCGTCCACCACGTGAATCTCCACGACCGAGGACGGCATCTCGAGATCGTGACGCAGGGTTCCGGCCGCCGGCACCGTCAGCGCGCCGGACCAGGAGGCGCCGCCACCAAAGCCGCCGGTGACCATCAGCACGTGCTCGCCGACCGGCACCTTCTCCAGCTTGTACAGACCGTCGGCGTTGGTCGTGGCCGACTTGATGCCGCTGCCGCTCATCAGCACCAGGGTCTTGCCCGGCAAGGGCGCTCCGCCGGAACTGACGCGGCCTTCGACCGTGGCCACGAGCGTGGGGCCGCCGATCAGCAGGTCCACGACCTCGCCCTCCTGCAACTCCACGTAACTGAAGCGCATGGACAAGTCGAGGTTCTCCAGAGCCTGCGGATCGTTCATTTGCATGCGCAGCACTTGCCAGGTGCCGGGGCGCAGGTGGGCCAGCACCGCGAGCCCGTCGGCGCCGGTCTCGGCGCGCGCCGTGGCCTGCGTGGCCGCCTGGATGGCCACCACCGGCGCCTGCGCGACCGGTCCGCCGCCTTCGTCCTGCACCTGCACGCGAATGGTGCCGCCGACCGAGAGGGCCACCACCAGCGGCGGGTTCTCCCCGGGCTGCAGATCCAGCGCGTCGCTGACCCAGGCGGCGTGATCCGGATGATCCACGGTGATGCGGCAGGGGCCGATGGGCAAGTTCTCGAGGCGGAAGGAGCCGTCCACGGCCGAGCGCGCGCTGTCCGCCGCGGCGGCGCGCACGGGGATGATTTCGTTGCCGCTCGGCGGCGGGCCGCCGCGCACCAATGCGCCGGCCACCGCTTGCCCGCCGGCCAGCACCGTGCCCGCGAGCATGGCGCCCGGCTGGAGCACCGGCTCCCAGACCGCGGGCTGCAGCAACTCCGCGCCGACGTTCAGGCTCTCGTGGGCGATGGCGAAGCCGGCCTTCTGCGCCTCGAACTCGAGCGTTCCGTCGGGCAGCGCCGTCAGGCGCGCTTCACCTTGGGCGTCGGTCAGAACGGCCTTGGAGCCGGCGGTCATGCTGGCCATCACGCTCTCGCCGGCGCGCCAGCGCACTTTGGCGTCGGCGACCGGAGATCCGTCGCGCGCGCGCACGCGCGCCAGGAGTTCATGGCCGGCGCCGAGGCGCAAGGCGCCGGCGTCCGCCAGCTGGCGCGGCTGCACTTCGATCTCTTGTCCCACCGTGGGCAGAAAGCCGTCCGCCACCGCGATCGGCAGATAGGCGCCCGGCTTGGCCACGGACATGCGGAAGCTGCCGTCGGCCGCCGTGAGGGCGCGGTGGTGTTCGGGCACGCCGCGTGGAATGCGGCCGTAGCGGCGGAATTCCTCGAGCGCGTCGAACATCGGCATTTCCTTCGCCGGCTTGTGCCACAGAGCGACCCGCGCGCCCGCCACGGGGCGGCCGCTCGCATCCACCACGCGTCCGGCGGCGCTGCCGGCGCGCGCCAGCAGCACCTCGGCCGTCTGCGGCGCGCCCTCCGGCACCTCCACTTCCACCGTTTCCGGCGCGCAGCCGTCCTGCGCGACCTCGAAGATCCAACTGCCCGGCAGCAGGCCGGTGATTTCGATCTCGCCGTCGGCGCCCTCCCAGCGCGACTCGCGCAAGGCGCTGCGCTGCAGGCGGGCGCGCGCCGCCGCCGCGGTCTCGCCGGGGACGGGGCGCGCGGCGCGCTCCTCTTCGATGGTGGCGATCAGGTCCTCCCGATACTCCATGCCCTCGAACATCTCGATCAGGCCGCCGCGCCGTGCCGCGAGGGCCAGCCGGGCGGCGGGAGCGGAGGCGGGGCCATCGTCCTGCACGCGCACGCGCAGACGCAGCGGCGCGCTGATGGCCTCGGCTTCGAGGCGCAGCACGAGCTCGCGCGCGCCGTTCTCCTCTGCCGACCAGGAGGCGCGCTCGGACCATGCGCCCGCGGCCTCGGCCGCGGCCTCGAGGTGGAGGACGGGCGGCGGGATTTCCAGCAGGCCGGCTTTCGCCTCCAGCCGCACTGCGGTTCCGTCCACGTTCGCATAGACGGTTCCGGCGGTCGCGCGGCCGGCGGCGTCGAGGACGCGCACCAGCAGCGTGCCGGTGAGGTTGCTGCGCTCCGGCTGGCTGCGGAGCCCCGGATCGGCGCTCAGGCTGCCGGCGGCAGGCGCCGCGGCCGGGGTGGCGTCCGCGCCGGGTGTTCCCTGGGCGGCGCGCTCGACTTCCGGCCACAGGAACAGAAGGGCTGCGGCCAGCAGCGTCGCCAGGAGCAGAAGGATTGCGGTGCGCATGCGAAACCTCACCTAGGATACGCGGAATGCTCGCGCCCATGAGCCGCTTCGCCGGACTGGCGCTGCTGCTGCTCGGCCATGCGCAGGATCCGGCCGACGCACCGCTGCGCGGCCTGCGCGCCGCTCTTTATCGCGCGGACTTGGCGCAGGCGTGGTTTCTCTGCGCCGACGGCGCCGAGGCGCGTGTGCGCGCCTTCGACGCCTTCTTGCGGGAGGTTCCGGCAGAGGGGGCGTGGCCGGGCGGCGGCACGGAAGCCGGCGCGGACGGCGCGCTCCGATTGCAGGTGTGGGGCGGACGCACGCTCACGGCCGGCGCGGACGGCGGGCTGCACCTTGCGGCGCAGCCGTGGGAGTTGCCGCCGCGCCTCGAATGGGGGCCGGGATGGGCCACGGTGGAAGTGCGCACCGCTGCGGCCTTGGCACCGGCGCTGTGGCGCCGGGCGGGCACTGCGGAAGTGCACGCGGCGCCGTTCACGGCCGATCGCTTCGACGGCATCCGCCAACGCGCGCGCCTGCGCGGCCTGACCCCCGGCGAGACGCTCGAGATCGCGCTGCCGCCGCTCTTGCCGGCGTTCCCGGCGCCAGCCGCGCCGGTGTGGGAACGCTTCACGGTGCCCGCCGTGGATCCAGCCGGGGCGCGGCCTACTGCAGCGTGGCCGTCACGCTGAGTTCTTCGGCTCCGCGCCGCAGGACGACCTCGATCACGTCGCCCTTGAGGTGGCCGCCCATCGCGCGCACGAGGTCGCGCAGGGTGTTGGTCTCTCTTCCATCCACCTTGAGGACGATGTCGCCGGCCTGGATGCCGGCGGCCTCGCCGGCGCTGCCGGCGCGCACGCTCTTGATCAGGAGGCCGCCAGCGCCGTCTTCGGCCACCAAGCCGAGCGAGCCGCGCCGGTTCATGTGCTCCGAGATGACGCGCATGTGGTTGCTCATCTTCTGATTGAAATCAGCCGGCATGCCCTGGCCGTCGCACTTGCGGAAGCTGATCGTTGGCGCGGCGTCGAGCGCGTCGAGCGTGTCGCGCACGAGTTGCAAGGTGCGCACTTCGCCGGCGTAGTCGATCTTCTCCGGGTCGTCGCCCGGCATGTGATAGTCGTCGTGGATGTTGGTGAAGAAGAACAGTGCCGGCACGCCGCCGTGATAGAAACTGGTGTTGTCGCTCGGCGCCTCGCCGAGGTCGTTCAGTTCGAGCTTCAGGTCCTGGACGCGGGCGTAGATCGGGTCCAGCAGCTCGTGAAATTCGGCGGCCGTGCCGAGCCCGCCGATGAACAGGTAGCCATTGCTGCGGCCGATCATGTCCAGGTTGACCATCGCGACGATGTTCTGCACCGGCACGACGCCCTGCTTCACCAGGTGGATGCTGCCGAGCAGGCCGCGCTCCTCCGCGGAGAAACCCATGAAGATCACCGAGTGGCGCGGCGGATGCGCCGCGTACCACTCGGCCAACTCGAGGACGCCCGCCGTGCCTGAAGCGTTGTCGTCGGCGCCGTTGTGGATTTCTCCGGGGAATCCCATGGCGCCCGGGCCGCCGATGCCGGCGTGGTCCATGTGGCCGCCCACGGCGAGGTAACGGTCGCGCAGAGCCGGATCCCTGCCCGGCAGCACCGCGACGACGTTGTAGCAGGTCCGCGCGCCGGCCATGAAGGGCAGGCGCATGCCCGCGGCTCCGGGCAGCGGCTGCAGGCCCAGGCGCTGAAAGTGCGCCTGGACGTAGAGCTCGCCGAGATAGCCGCCCCGCTCGCCGGATTCGCGTCCCTCGAGCGCGTCGTTGGCGAGAAAGCCGATGTGCGCCCGCACGTCCTGCTCGCGGATCTGGTCCGGACCGGCGGCTTGGGCGGAGAGGCGAGCGCCCAACAGGGCGAGGGCGACGAGGCCGGGGAGGCGGCGGGCGAGGAGTGGTTTCATGGCGCGGCGATTCGCCAGATTACGCGCGCGGCCCGCGCCCGCTTGCCCCTTTCCTATTTGCCGCCGGAGCGTGCGACCAGCTTGACTTCGAGTTCCTTGCCGTCGTTGAGGTAGACCCGCTGCACGTCGCCCTCGATCGGGAACAGCCATTCCGCGGTGGCGGGGAAGGCCATCAACTCGTAATTGCCGGCGCGCAGGGCGTCCACGCGGAAGCGCCCGCGCGCATCCGTCAAGGCGCTGTGATTGGCGAGCGGGTCGCCGTCCTGCGGCAGCACGCTCACCGTGGCGCCGGTCACGGCGGCGCCGTTCTCATCCACCACGAGGCCGAAGATGCTGCCGCCGGCATAGACGCGGATCACGCCGCATTCGCCGACGCCCTGCTCGGGCACGGTGACCGCGACGGTTTCCGGCAGGTGCCGCGGGTGCTCGACGTGCAACTTCATCGCGCCTGGCACCGCGTGCTCGATCACGAAGCGCCCGTCGGCCAAGGTCACGGCGACGGTGGTCGGCACGTTGTCCGGATCCGCCGCGTCCAAGCCGAAGAACCCGTCGCCGCTGGGCGGCACGTAGCGCGGCCCGTGCAGGCTCACGTGCGCGCCCGCCACCGGCTGGCCGTCGTAGGTCTGCACCACGCCGACCAGACTGCCGCCGCGGGTCATCTGCACGTCGATGCCGAGCACGACGTCGCGCTGCACCGGGAAACTGGGCGAGTACGTCGGGCAGAAGCCCGGCGCGCGCGCCAGCAGGACGAAAGTGCCCGGATCCAGCCCTTCCAGGCGATAGGCGCCGTTCGCGTCCTCGATCTGCCAACTCAGTTCCGTGGGGCCGAGCTGGTCGCCGGCCGTGCGCGCACGCAGCAGCTCGAGCGTGAAGCGCGCGACGGGCCGGCCGTCGTCGCCGGTGACGCGGCCGCTGACGCCGCCCTTCTTCGGCAGCACCACCTCGACGGGCGCGGCGTCGGTCTCGACGCGCGGCACGCGGCCGTAGCCGTAGCCGTCGAGGGTGGCGGCCAAGCCGTAATATCCTTGCGGCAGGCCCCGCAAGGTGAAACTGCCGTCCGGGTTGCTGCGCACCTGGGTGGTGAACACCGGCCGCGGCTGCGTGCGCGACACCGTCACCAGCGCGTCGCCCACGGGCGTGCGCTCGTCGTTGAGCACCACGCCGGTGATCACGTGCTCCGCGTCGAGCACCAGCAACTGCTCGTCCAACTGCTTGTCCGGCTGGATGAAGAGCGCCGGGATCTCGGCGGTGGCGTAGCCCTCGGCGACGCCGCGCAGGGACCAGATCGCGCCCTCGGCGACGCCGTGGAAGGCGAAGCGTCCGCGATCGTCCGTCTCGACGACGCGCAACCGACCGAGGCGGATGTCCTGCTCGCGCTGCTCCTCGATGCTGCCCGAGCGGAAGTTTTGCCGGTCCTGGAGGCCGAGTTCGACGCGCGCGCTGAGCGGATTGCCGCCCGTGTCTTGCACGACGCCCTGGACGACCGCGCCCGCGGTCAGGACGACGGGGGGCAGCTCCTGCGCCTCGTTGCCGAGGGCCGCGAAGGCGATGCCGCTGCGCGCCGCGTAGTCGGGATGCCAGGCCCACAGTTCCATTTCCTGACCGGCTTCGAGGCGATCGAAACGGAAGGCGCCGCGTGCGTCCGTCAGGCGGAAGAAGCGCGGATCCTCCTGCACCGGATGCTGCGGCGGCGTCTGGCCGAACTTGAAGCGCACCGTGAGCCAGACCTTGGCCTCGGGCACCCCTTGGCCGCCCTCGTTGACCACGCGGCCGGTGACTGGCGCCCCCAGGTTGGCGATCTGCGCCTGCGGACCGGCGCCGGCGCGCGACTCCGTGCGGTCGGGAATTGGGGCCTCCTCCCGGCCGATGCCCGGCTCCGTCGTCAGGTGGCCGCGGTCCGGGCGCTCCGTCGTGGTGACGGCCGGGGGCGGGTCGGATTCCACGGGCGCGGGCTCCGGTCCCTGCATGAACAGCACCACCGCGCCCGCCAGCAGGAGGAGGGCGAGGGCGGCCAGCGCGAGGGCCTGGACCTTGCCGGCGCGAGGGTGCAGCATGCGAGCGGAGCCCGGGGCGGCCCCGGTGCCTTCGGACGCATTCATCGGCGCCTTTCTTCCCGCGACTGGAGCCCGCGGACCGGCCGCCGGCCGCCCGCTCCTCATGCGTAGGTGCCCCGGATGCGGTCGAAGTAGGCCACGCGCTCGACGCCTAGCATGCACGCGGCCAGGCGCAGGCCGCACTTGTGGAGGTCGGCGACGTTGCGGGCGCGGTCGTAGGCCTCGATCACCTGGCGCACCAGGCGCTCGTCCACCTGCTCGGCCGTCCACACGTAACCCATGCGGTTCTGCACCCACTCGAAGTAGGCGATGATCAGCGCGCCGGAATTGCCGAGCAGGTCCGGGACGATGCCGATGCCGCGCTCCTGCAGGATGCCGTCGGCCTTCTTGGTGGTCGGCGCATTGGCCGCCTCGACCACGAGACGCGTGCGCAGGGAGCCGGCGTTGCGGCTGGTGATCTGCCGCGACAGGGCGGCCGGAATCAGCACGTCGCACTCGGTCTCGAGCAATTCGTCCGGGCGCAAACTGTCGCCGCCGCGGAAGCCCGCCAAGGAGCCGCTCTGCGCGCGGTGCGCGAGCAGGGCCTCGACGTCGATGCCGCCCTCGTTGCGCAGCGCGGTGCCGGCGTCGCCGACGGCGATGATGCGGTGGCCCGCGGCCGCGACCTCCCGCAGCACCTGCGAGCCGACGCGGCCGGCGCCTTGCACCGTGACGCGCGCCTTCCCGAGGTGACCGGCTTCGGCCAGCGCGCGCTCCATCACCACGCGCACGCCGCGGCCGACGGCCCAGTCCTTGCCTTGCGTGCCGCCCAGGCCCGCGGGCTTGCCCAGCACCACCGCGTTCTCCGTGTGGCGGACGTGCATGGAGTAGGTGTCCAGGCACCAGGCCATGATCTGCTCGGTGCAGTGCAGGTCCGGGATGAGGACGTCGCGATCCGGTCCGATCAGGTCCATCACGCCGGCGGTGTAGCGGCGCACCACGCTCTCCACGGTGCGCGCGTCGCGGCCGCGCGGATCGAAATTGACCCCGCCCATCGCTCCGCCGAAGGGAATGTTGAGGGCCGCGCACTTCCACGTGGTCCAGGCCGCGAGCGCGCGCAGCTCCTCGCGCTTCAACTCCGGATCGAGCCGCAGGCCGCCGAGGCAGGGGCCGAGCGACAGGTTGTGCCGCACGCGGTAGCCGTCGAGCACGTGCACGCGGCCGGCCTCGTCCGTCATGGGGATGGCGAACTTGAACTCGTGGTCCGGCTCGCGCAGCACCGAGTACGCGTCGGGAGCGAGGCCGAGCAGCGCGGCGGCCTCGTCGAAGCGCTCCATCATGGAGGAGAAGGGATCGTCCGGGTCCAGCGCCGGGGTCGGCGGCTGGCGTTCCTCGATCAGGGCTGAGTGACGCGGATCAAGCATAGATCCCCCGCATTTTGAGGCAGTAGGCGACGCGATCCACCGCGACGCAGTAGGCGGCGATGCGCGGGCTCGTCCGGTATTTCTTGGCGGCCTGCGCCACGCTGGCGAAGGCCTCGACCAGCACGCGTTCTTCGCGCTGGAAGACGTCGTCCTTCTCCCAGAAGTAACCCATGCGATCCTGCACCCACTCGAAGTAGGAGACGGTGACGCCGCCGGCGTTGGCGAGGATGTCCGGCACGATGAAGACGCCGCGGCGCTCGAGGATGGCGTCCGCGGCGGCGGAGGTGGGGCCATTCGCGCCTTCGACGATGACCTTCGCTTTGACGCGTTCGGCGTTCCGCGAATTGATCTGGTCCTCGGTCGCGGCCGGCACCAGCACGTCGCAATCGAGCAGCAGCATGTCGGCGTTGGACACGGGCTCGGCGCCGGGAAAGCCCTCCAGGCGCCCTTTCTCCTTGAGCCAGGCGCGCACCTTGCCGACGTCGAGCCCCTGCGCGTTGGCGATGCCGCCGTACATGTCCGAGATCGCGACGATCTTGTGGCCCATCTCCTGCAGGAAGTGCGCGGTGAAGCTGCCGACGTTGCCTGCGCCCTGGATGACGATGCGGCATCCCTGCGCCGGCAGGCCCTGGTGCTTGAGCGCCTCGCGCACCACGAAGGCGACGCCGAGGCCGGTCGCCTCCGTGCGTCCCAGCGAGCCGCCCAGTCCGACCGGCTTGCCGGTGACGATGGCGGTGCAGGTGGCGCGCTTGTGCATGGAGTAGGTGTCCATCAGCCAGGCCATCTCGCGCTCGCCGGTGTTCATGTCGGGCGCCGGGACGTCGCGCTCCGGGCCGAGGATGTCGAACAGCGAGGAGGTGTAGCGGCGCGTCAGGCGCTCGACCTCGCCGGCGGACATCCGCCGCGGGTCGCAGATCACGCCGCCTTTGCCGCCGCCGAAGGGCACGTTCACCACCGCGCACTTCCAGGTCATCCAGGCGGCCAGCGCGCGCACCTCGTCCAGATGGACGCTCGGCGCGTAGCGGATGCCGCCCTTGGCCGGCCCGCGGGCGATGGAGTGTTGCACGCGGTATCCCTTGAACACGCGCAACTGCCCGTTGTCCATCTGCACCGGGATCGAGACCGTCATCTCCTGGTAGGGAGTGAGGAGGATGGCACGGAGGCCGGGGTCGAGCTCCAGAAAATCGGCGGCGATGTCGAACCGCCGCTGCATCTGGATGAAGGGGTTGTGCTCGGCGGACTCGGCCGGCACGTTGACGGCTTGCGTCATGCAGGGTGGCGCAGGAGGGCGCGAAGGGAGTTGCCCGGGTGAGGCCAGAGGGTTGGGCTCGCCGGGCGATCCCGGCAATTTATCGCCTCCAGCACCCGGCTGGAACCGCCCGATAAGGGTGAGGCATGCTTGTTTCCGCGTTCTCGACCGCGCAAGATGGCACCATGCAGGAAACGGCGCCGGCGCGCCGTGATGCGCGCCACTACCGCGCCCGGGGCCGGTCCACGCTGGAACTCGACCAGGGGCGCGTGCTCGCCGCCGCCGAAGATCTGCCGCTGCTGCGCAGCCTGGGCCTGGACACCCTGGCGGGGGCGCTGGGCTTCCGCGGCGGCAGCGTGGCGCGCACCGCCGGTCCGCGGGTGACCCGGCGCATCGAGACGCCGGCCGGCGTGCTCTACCTGAAGGCCCACAGCGCCCTGCCCTCCTCCTGGCGCCGGCTGGCGATCTTCGGCCGCGGCGCGGTCAGTCCGGCGCGGCGCGAATGGGAAGCCATGGAGGACATGCGCCGCGCCGGCTTCGACGTGCCCGAGCCGGTCGCTTTCGGCGAAACCGTGACCTTGTTCGGCTGTCCGCCGCAGTCCTTCCTGCTGATGCGGGAAGTCCCCGGGGTGCCGCTCGACCGGTTTCTGCAGGAAGGCGACCCGGACCCGCATCGGGCGGGACCGCGCGGCGCGCGCTACGCCGTGCTGCGCGACGTGAGCGGCATGATTCGCCGGCTGCATGCCACCGGCTTCTACCACAAGGATCTCTACTGCTGCCATCTCATCGTGGCCGCGGACCCGCGCTGGGGGCGGCCCTATTTCATCGACCTGCAGCGCGTGGAGCGCGGCCAGCCGCCGCGGCGCCGCTGGTTGGTCAAGGATCTTGCGGCGTTGCACCTGTCGGCGCCCGCCTGCGTCACGCGCGCCGACCGCCTCCGCTTCCTGTTGAATTACTTGTGCAAGTCGCGCCTCGACGCCGACGCCAAGGTCTGGGCGCGCGCGATCCGCGCGAAGGCGTCGCGCCTCGGCGCGCACGTGCCGAAGTTCGGCTGAAGGCCGCCGCGGCTTCGCCAGGGCGCGCGCGCCGCGCCCGGCCGCGGGCTCTAGGATTCGCGGACGTGGAGCGCAGTCCTCCGGCCGCCTCCGGCCCCTTGAGAATCGGCGTGCTGCTGGATCGCTGGTCCGCGGACGGCGGCGGGCTCGAGGCGTGGTTGGGCGCCGTCGCCCCCGTCTGGGCGGCGCGCGGCCACGAGGTGCTGCTGATCGCGCGCGACGCTTCGCGCCGGCCGCCGGAGGGAGTCGTCCCGATCGGCGCGGGGACGCCGTGGCCGGTGCCCCGACCCTGGCGGGATGGCTTGGACGCGCGCGCCCGCGTCGCCGCCGCCCGCCACGCCGCCGTCGCGGTTGCGCTCGACCTGCGCGCCGCGGCCTGCCCGGGCGCCGTTTGGTTCGCCATGGGCGGCTTCGGCGCCGCGCGCGCGACTGACGCTCCCTCCTGGCGCCGGCGCGCCCTGCTCCGTCTCGAGCACGCGTCGGTGCGTCGGGCCGCGGCCGTGATCGCGCCCTCGGAGATGGTGGCCGCCGCGGTGCGCGCGTTCGCGCCCGCGCTGCCGGTGCACTTGCTGCCGCTGCCCTTGTTGGCGGACGTGCCGAACGCGGCGGGGCCCGATGACGCCGCTCTCGCCGGCCGCCGTCCCTTGCGCGTGTTCTTCTGCGGCCGTGATCCGCGGCGCCACGGGCTCGACGCCGCGCTGGCATGGTTCGCCGCCCTGCGCGCCCGCTTGCCGCTGGCCGAGCTGGAAGTCTGGTCGCGCGGCCGCGCGCACGGGGCGGGCGTCGTCGCGCACGGTTGGAACGGCGGCTTCCGCGCCGCGCTGGCGCGCGCCGACCTGCTGCTGCATCCCACGGCCTACGACTCCTTCTCGCTGGCCTGTCTTGAGGCGGCCGCGGCCGGCGTGCCGGTCCTGACCACGGCGCGCGCGGGAGCTGCCGCTTGCCTGCCGGCGGCGCTGTGCGCCACGGCGGAGCGCGCGGATCCCGGCGCCGCGGCGCAGAGAGCGCTTATGCTTCTGCGCGCGGCTGCGTCCCTCTCCCCCGAGGCGCGCGCGGCGGAATGCCGCCGTCTGCGCGCGCAGCACGACCTGACGGCGCATGCGGACCGCCTCGCCGCAATCCTCGCTCTCCACCGATGGACCTCCTGAACTGGGTGACTGATCCGCAGGCCTGGCTGGCCCTGCTCACGCTGACGATTCTCGAAATCGTCCTGGGCGTGGACAACATCATCTTCTTGACGATCGTGGTCGGCCGCCTGCCGGAGGCGCAACGCGATCGTGTGCGGCGGATCGGCCTGGGAGCGGCCATGATCATGCGCCTCGTGCTGCTGAGCACGCTGGCCTTCTTCGCGCGTCTGACTTCCGATCTCTTCACCCTGCCGGTGATCCACATGGGCATCAGCGCGCGCGACCTGGTGTTGATCCTGGGCGGCCTGTTCCTCATCGCCAAGGCCACGAGCGAGATCAACGTCGTGATGGACACCGCCGGCGCCGGCCATGGCGAGGAGGGCATGGCGGCGCGCGCGCTCGGCTTCGGCTCCGCCATCTTTCAGATCATGGTCCTGGACTTGGTGTTCTCGCTCGACTCGGTGATCACCGCGGTCGGCCTCGCCGATCACCTCTTCGTCATGGCCTTGGCCATCGTGTGCGCCGTCGGCGTCATGCTGTTCCTGGCCAAGCCGCTGGGCGACTTCGTCGAGCGCCATCTGAGCGTCAAGATGCTCGCGCTGGCCTTCTTGCTGCTGGTGGGCGTGGCGCTGGTGGCCGACGGCACCGACTTCCACATTCCGCGCGGCTACCTCTACTTCGCGATGGGCTTCTCCATTCTCGTGGAGATGCTCAATCTGCGCGCGCGCGCCAAGGCCGCCGCCCGCCGCGAGCCTTAGCCGCGAACCTACAATCCGCGCGTGGCGGCGATCCGGATCCACGAAGTGGCCGCGCGCGACGGCCTGCAGAACGAGTCCGTCGCGCTGTCGCGGGCGCAGAAGGTCGAGCTGCTCGGCCTGCTCGCCGCGGCGCGTCCGGCCTCCTTGGAAGTCACCTCCTTCGTGCGGGCCGACACGGTGCCGCAGTTGGCCGACGCCGAGGAAGTGTGCGCGGCCATCCGGCGGGCGCCCTGGCGGCGCGGCCTGCCCTTGGTCGGCCTGGTCATGAACATGAAGGGCTATGCGCGCTTCCGTGCCGCCGGCCTCGACGCCATCACCGCCGTGGTCGGGGCCAATGAGGAGTTCTCGCGCGCCAACAGCGGCATGGACGTCGCGCGCGCGGTCGCGGAGAACCGCGACTTGTGCGCCGCGGCGCGCGCCGACGGCGTGCCGGTGCGCATGTATCTCTCGATGGCCTTCGGGGCTCCCCGCGCGGCAACTCCGCCGCGCGCCGTGCTCGATCTGGTCGCCGCCTTCGCCGCGGAGGGAGTGGAGCGCGTGATGCTAGCGGACACCGTCGGCGTCGGCCGGCCGGAGGCCGCGCGCGAACTCATCGCCGCGGCCCTGGAATTGCTGCCGGCGGACCGGCTCGGCCTGCACATGCACGACACCTACGGCCGCGCCCTCGAGAACTGCGCCGTCGGCTACGAACTCGGCCTGCGCTGCTTCGACGCCAGCGCCGGCGGCACCGGCGGCTGCCCTTTCGCTCCGGGCGCGGCCGGCAACCTCGCGACCGGCGCGCTGCTGGCGTGGGCGGAGGCGCGCGGCCTGGCGCACGGCATGGACGCGGGCGCGGTGGACGCCGCGGCGCGCTATCTTGCCGGGCTGCTCGGCCGTCCGCTGGCGCAAGGCGCGGCGCGCGGCCCCGCCCCACGATGAACGACGCCGACCTCGTCCAGTGCGCGCGCCGCGGCCGGGTTGCCTGGCTGACGCTCAACCGACCGGAGGCCGCGAACGCGCTCTCGCTGCCCGCCCTGCGACAACTGCGCGCCCATCTCGCCGCCCTCGCCGCCGCCGCCGACGTCTGGGCGGTGGTGCTCACCGGCGCCGGCGACAAGGCCTTCTGCGCCGGCGCCGATCTCAAGGAGCGGCGCGGCTTCACCGAGGCGCAGGTCAAGGAATTCGTCGCCACCATCCGCGCGACCATGGACGAGATCGCCGCCCTGCCGCAGCCGGTGATCGCCGCCTTGAACGGCCACGCCTTCGGCGGCGGCTGCGAAATGGCGCTGGCCTGCGACCTGCGCGTCCTGGACGCGCGCGCGCAGATCGGCCTCACCGAAACCAGTCTCGCGATCATTCCAGGCGCCGGCGGCTGCGTGCGGCTGCCGCGGCTGGTGGGGGTGGCCAAGGCGAAGGAAATGATCCTGACGGCCCGCCGCTTGTCGGCCCAGGAGGCCCTGGACTGCGGATTGGTGAACGACATCGCGCCGGCAGGGACCGCGGCGGCCGCCGCCGAGCGGCTGGCTGCAGTCTTGCTGCAGAACGGTCCGCTGGCGCTGCGCGCGGCCAAGGCGGCGGTGGACGGCGGCCTCGATCTCCCGCTGGCGCAGGCGTTGGCGCACGAGGCCCAGTGCTACCAGCGCATCATTCCGACCGCGGACCGGCTGGAGGCGCTCCAGGCCTTCGCCGAGAAGCGCGCGCCGCGCTTCGAAGGCCGCTAATCTTTCGACATGAACCGCACCCTCCTCGCCGCCTTGGTCGGCGGCATCGTGGTCTTCGCCTGGGGCGCACTCGCCCACATGGCGCTTCCCATCGGGGAGATGGGTTTCAGCAAGCATCCGGCGGAAGCTGGCATGCTGCAATCCATCGCTGCCGCAACTCCGGAATCCGGCGTCTACTTCCTTCCCCAGGAGGCCATGGAGAAGCAGGAGGAAGGCGCGCACGGCCCGTATGCCATGCTGGTCTTCAAGAAAGACCTGCCCTACGTCATGGGGATGGGCCAGCTTGGCATGGAGTTCGTGAGCGGATTCCTCGCCGCCTTGGTCGCCGCCATGCTGCTGGCTTGCGGCGTTTGCGGTTCCTCGGTGCTGTGCAAGGCCACGGCGGTGATGGGCATGGGCCTCTTCGCCTGGTTCTCGATCAGCGTTTCGCAGTGGAACTGGTACGGCTTCTCCGACGGCATGCTGATCGGCGAAGGCCTGGAGCAGGCCGTCGGCTGGTTCCTGGCCGGATTGGCGATGGCCCCGCTTCTGAAGCCGAAGGCCGCCTAGCTCCAGGCCAAGCCGAAGCGGCGGAAGAAGATCGGCGCGAAGGGCAGAAGTGCCTCGCGCCGGATGGACGCGGTGCGGAATGACGGCATGCGGTGGCGAGCGCCAGAGTCCTGCCGCCGCCGCGCGCCTAGAATTCCCGCGCCATGGCACGCGTGATCGTGTTGGGCGCGGGCATGGTCGGGCGCGCGATGGCGCTGGACCTG
>CAZDMB010000032.1:0-10028 GCA_964506175.1 uncultured Planctomycetales bacterium
CTCGAGCCGCGCGCCGGCGAGTTGGTCACCGAACTGGACGGCCGCTGGCTGCTGCCGGGACTGGTGGATTGCCACGTCCACTTTCGCGAACCCGGCCTGGTGCGGAAAGAGGGCTACGCCACGGGGTCCGCCGGCGCGCTGCACGGCGGCGTCACCACGGTGTGCGAGATCCAACACAATCCGCCCCTCATGGCCAGCGCCGAGTTGCTGCAGGCCAAGCGCGCGAACCTGACCGGAGTGTCGCGAGTGGACTTCGCCCCCTACGGTTCCCTGGTGGAGGAGTCCTTGCCGCACCTCGCCGCCATGCGCGGCCTCACGCCGGCGGTGAAGTGTTTCCTCGGCTGCTCCACGGGCGCCGGCGGCGTGGACGATGAAACCACGATGCGCCGCTGGTTCGACGCGGCGGCGCGCGCCGGTCTGATGATCGTCGCGCACTGCGAGGACAACCACGTCATGGCGGAGGCGGCGGCGACGCTGCCGCCGGAGTTGGCCGACCGGCACGATCTCAATCGCCCGGCGGCCGCCGAAACGCGCAGCATCGCCGCCGCCATCCGCGTCGCGCGCGAAGTCGGCGCGCGCCTGCACGTCTTCCACATTTCCACCGCCGCAGGAGCGCATCTGGTGCGCGCCGCCGCCGCTTCCGGTCAGGCGGTGCAGGGCTCCACCGCCCCGCACTATCTGCTGGTCACGGCGGAGGAGGCGCATGCCGCGCCGCAAAACCGCTTCAAGGTCAATCCCAGCATCAAGTCGGCCGAAGACCGCGCGGGACTGTGCGCCAGCGTCGCCGCGGGCGAACTGTGCGCGATCGGCACGGATCACGCGCCGCATCCCATGGAGGAGAAGGATCGTCCCTACGCCAAAGCGCCCTCGGGCTTTCCCTCGGTGGACCTCCTGCTGCCGCTCCTCGTGGCCGTCCGCGATCGCCACGGCGTCAAACTCGACGCGCTGTTGCGGGCCGTCACTTCCGGACCCGCGGCGGAGTTTGGTCTCTCCCGCAAAGGCCGGATCGCCCCGGGCCACGATGCGGATCTGGTCATCGCGGATCCGCGTCAGGAGCGTCCGGTGGAGGAGCACGCCCTGCCGTCCAAATCCAAATGGAGTCCGTACGCGGGTTGGCACCTGCGCGCCTTCCCGCAGGAGGTTTTCCTGCGCGGTCATGCGGTCTTCCAGGCAGGCGCCCCTTGTGGACCGGCGCGCGGCATTCCCGTCAATCCTGTGGTAGTCTGATTCTCGCGGACCCCCGGTTCGCATCGTCACGAATCCCCCTTCCACCACCCTCATGAAAGCCATCCTCACTCTTGGTCTCCTGGCGCTCGCGGCTCCGCTCGCTTCCGCCCAATCCGGCAACCTCGACCAGTCCAGCCCCTTCGGCAATGCCTGGTTCAACGGCGGCACCAACGTCCTGATCTGGCAGCAGCAGGTCAAAGCCGGCGTTCCCGGACTGCTCGAAGGCGTCGAGATCGAAATCACCGGCGCCGCCGGCAGCACCTTGGACGTCCTGATCCGGCTCGGGCCGGGCTGGAACACCGGCGCCGTGGCCTTCAGCACCACCGTCTCCTCCGTCGGCACGGGCGGCTGGGAACGCGTCTACGTGGACACCTCCGCCGCAGGCATCGTCCTGAATGCCGGCGATCGTTTCGTGGTGGAGATGACCGGCAACACGGGCATGGGGATCCACGGGGATTACCAGGCGCCGCCGGCCACGCCGCCCTACCCGGAGGAGCTGTAACTGAACGGTCCGGGATGCTTCGCCGATTGCGGCTGGCGCCTCGGCTTCAACACCTGGATGAGCGCTGGCGGCCCGCGGCTCACCAAGAGCGGCAACTGCCCCGGCGCCATCTCGCTGACCGTGGATGACGCCACCCCGGGCGGCGTCGTCGCCATGCTCTCCGGCCAGGCGGGTTCCTTCACTCAGACGGGCACCCCCTGCACGGGTCTGCAGTTGTCCATGAGCCAGCCGACCTTCCATGGCTTCCTCAACGCCAACGGCAACGGCACGGCCTCCATCAGCTTCAATGCCTCGGCCGGGGTCTGCGGCCGGACGGTGCAGGGTGTGGACCTCTCGACCTGCACGGCCACGAACGCCATCACGCTGTAGCGGCTGTTCCATCCAGGCGCGGGGGCGCTAGTCTGATTCGCCCCCGCGCATGGAAATCGCCTTCCTGGTTCTGGCCTGCGTTCTCGCCGGCGCCGCTTTGTTCGGTGTCTGGCGCCTGCATCGCCGCCTCGACGACCTCGCCGAGCGCATGCAGGAGGCGGCCCCGCTGTCCTTTCTGCCCGAGCGCGTGCAGGCGGTGGCTCGCATTCTGGAGAACGCCGATCTCACCGGCCTGCATGAGCGCCTGGAGCAGGTCGCGGCCGGTCTCTCGCGGGTGGAGGACCTCGTGGTAGCCCCTGCCGAGGGGGGGAGCAGCGCCGGCACCCGGGCGCAGCAGGTGCGAGCGCGGGTTCTGCGCCATCTGCGGGACGAGGGCTATTCCTCCATCCGGATCTTGAATTCGGAGGAGGAGCTGGAGAGGGATCCGGTCGAGGTTCGGCTCCAGGCGCTGCGTCGGGGGACCCTGATCGCCGGCGTGGTTTCGGTGGCTGGCGAAGAGGTCCTGGAGCATACCCAGAACCCCCACTACACCGCTTTTCCCTAGGGTCAGCTCCTCGTCGGACATTTTGCGGAAGTTTCCCTGAAACTCCTGGTACACTAGCGGGATGCGCATCGCACCCCTCCTCCTCGCCCTGGCTTGTCTCCCTGCGCCGCTGGCTGCCCAAGGCCGCACGCTGGATCAGGTCAGCGATTCGTTCAACTCCGCCTATAACGCCGCCCTTCCGGGCTGGGTGTGGGAACAGGACATCCAGGTCGGGATCACCGGGGTCCTGGCGGGCCTCGAGTTGACCCTGAACTCCTACCTTCCCAACGACAAGGTCACCGTGGAAATCATCCCGGGCGCCTTCGGCAGCGGCAACGCTCCGATTTGGACCGGTCGCATGGGACCGCGCCAGATCAACGTCTGGGCTCCGGTCAAGGTGGATCTCCTTCCCTTCGACTTGTTCTTCAACGCGGGCGAGTATTTCACGGTGCGCATCCTTGCGGACTCGATGGGCATGAGTTTCCAGGGCAATGCCTATTTCCCGAACGACGGCTATCCCGCCGGCGCCCTCTATGAGAACGGCCAACTGGTCGGCAGCACCCACAACATGGGTTTTCAGACCTGGATGTGGACCGGCCCGAATCTCACGGTCACCGGTTCCTGCCCCGGACAGTTGCAGATTCACGTTGACGGCGGCACGCCGGGCGGCGCGATGGCGATCCTCCATGGCATGCCCGGGCAATACGTCCAGAGCGATCCGAACCGTCCGTGCCAAGGCGTGGAGCTGTATCTCGCGCCCCCGGCCTTCGCCGGCTTCCTCTCGCTGAACGGCGCCGGCGTCGGCCAGTTGAGCGTCAATCTGCCGGTGTCCGCCTGCGGCCGCGTGCTGCAGCTGGTGGACATGGTCTCCTGTCTGCCGACCAATCCGGTCGTCCTGAACTGAAGCCCAGGCCGGGAATTTCACCCGCGGGCCGGGCAGCGCGTACGCTGCCCGGCCCGTTCGCTTGAACCCCGCCATGCAGCACGTCCGCGTTCACGAACTCTCGCGCTTCGACGGCCAGACCGTCACCTTGAAGGGCTGGCTCTACAACCAGCGTGGCAAGGGGAAACTGCTCTTTCTGCTGCTGCGCGACGGCAGCGGCATCTGCCAGTGCGTCGTCAGTCATGGCGAGGTGGGAGAGGAAGCCTTCGCCGCCGCCCAGGGGCTCACGCAGGAGTCCTCCTTCGAGGTCTGGGGCCGCGTGCGCGCGGACGCGCGCGCCCCCGGCGGCGCGGAACTGCAGGTGAAGGGCCTCACCGTGCACCAGGTGGCGGTGGACTATCCGATCACTCCCAAGGAGCACGGACCGGCCTTCCTGATGGATCACCGGCATCTCTGGCTGCGCAGCAAGCGCCAGGCTGCCATCCTGCGGGTGCGCCACCGCGTGCTCACTGCCATCCGCAGTTGGCTGGATGCGCAGGGTTTCTACTGCGTGGATTCGCCGATCTTCACGCCCAACGCCTGCGAGGGCACCAGCACCCTCTTCGAAACCAACTACTTCGACACCAAGGCCTATCTCTCCCAGAGCGGACAACTTTACGCCGAGGCTGCGGCGATGGCTCTGGGCAAGGTCTACTGCTTCGGCCCCACCTTCCGCGCGGAGAAGTCGAAGACCCGGCGCCACCTCACCGAGTTCTGGATGCTCGAGCCGGAGATGGCTTACGCCGGCTTGACGGAGATCTGCGACACCGCCGAAGGCTTGATTCGCCACTGCCTGCGCGAGGTCCTGGCCCAATGCGCACAGGACTTGGCCGACCTGGAGCGCGATCCGAAGGTCCTGCAGGACTGGGATCAACCGTTCCCGCGCCTGCGCTACGACGACGCCGCGGAAATGCTGATGCAATGGCAGCGCGACGGGCGCTATGAATCTCAATTCCGACCTGGAGACGACCTCGGCGCCCCGGACGAGACCGCCCTTGGGGAGCATTTCAAGCGGCCGGTGATGGTCACGCACTGGCCGGCCGCCATCAAAGCCTTCTACATGAAGCGCGATGCGGACCATCCGGACCGGGTCCTGGGAGTGGACGTGGTGGCGCCGGTCGCGGGCGAGATCGTCGGCGGCTCGGTGCGCGAAGACGACCATGATCTGCTGCTCGCGCGCATCCGGCACGAAGGTCTGCCCGAGGACTTCTTCCGCTGGTACCTCGACCTGCGGAAATTCGGCAGCGTGCCGCACGGCGGCTTCGGCCTCGGCCTGGAACGCACGGTGGCCTGGATCTGCGGGGTGGAACACCTGCGCGAATGCATTCCCTTCCCGCGCACGATGGAACGCCTGACGCCGTGAGGGCCTAGCGGCCGCGTTCGGCGACGGCGCGCCGGGCCGCCGCGCGCGTGGCGGCGTCAGGAGAGTCCGCGGCAGTCCGGACCAGTTCGTCCGCCGCGGCCCCCAGCACCACGAGGGCCTCTTGGGCTTCGGCGTTTCCCTGCGCGGCCGCGCGCAACAGCGCTTGCCAAGGTTCCAGGCCGGCGACGGCACCCGCGGGCGCCCCGGGCAGCACCGCGCCGATGCGGGCTTCGAAGGCTTCGAGCGCGCGCTCCTGCGCGGCCCAGGCGGCGTTCGGTTCGAAGCCGCAGCGCTCCTGGCCCCGCTTGGCGCAGCATGCATCCAGGGCGCCGACCAGAAGACGCTTGGGCAATTCGTAGCGGCCGCCGCGCTGCCAGTCGGCCCAAGGCGCCGCTTCATCGCGGGCGGTTCCGGTTCGCAGGATGGAGCGCGCCAGCGGCCACGCGCCGGCGCAATCGGCCTCCAGCAGGCGCGCGGCGGCGGCGGCGCGCACGGGCAGGGGAGCGGCGGTGCGCACGGCGACCGCCGCCAAAGCCGGCCACCATGCCGCCGGCGGCGCCGCGGGCGACAAGAGGCAAGCCACTCCGAGCGCTTCGTCGGAGGTGCGCGTGCCGATGACGAACAGGGAATGCTGCAAGGGGCCATCGCAGCCGGCGCCGAGTACCGCGATGAGACGCAACTGCGCCGCATCGGCGGTGGCGCACCACGCCGCGAGCGCGGCTTCTTGCGCCGGGGTGCGCGCATGCATCGCCTCCAGGCGCTCCCAGGTCCAGGACGGCTCGGCGGCGAGCGCGCGGGCGCTGGCCGCGAACACTTCATCCGGGGCCGGCACGGCAACGGGCGTCGGCACGAGGGCGCCGGAGAGGCCCTGGAGCAACAGGAGCAGCGGCAGCATGGAGGTCGGAGGATAAAGGGCGGGGGAAGGGATGTCACCTGGGAGCGCCGGCCGCGTCGCTGGAGGAATGAACACCCTCCTTCTCCTGTGTTTGATGGCCCACCCGCAGGCTGCCAACGCGGCGCAGCCGCGCGTGGCTCTGGCCTCCACTTCGGCAGCGACCGCCCTGCCGGAAGATCCGTCGTGCAGCGATCTCGCCCTGCTCCGTCTGGAAGAAGGCGCGGCCTATGCGCGCCTCTTTCTGCCGGACGGCGGCTGGAATGCTCTCCTCGGCGATGCCGACGGCGATCAACAATTCGACCTTCCCGCCGGTCTGGATGCGCTCGCGTTCGCCCCGGTGTTGGCGGGCGCACCGGTCAGCATTCTGGATTTCTGGTTCTCCACGGACTCGGATTTCCAAGGTTGGAAAGATGGGGACGTCTTGCGCGTCACTCTTGCCGGCACCCTGGAACGGGTCGTGGCCGAGGATGAATTGCGTGCGGCGCTCGGCACCAGTTCCGCGCTCGACGTGGACGCCCTGGAGCGCGACGGCCATGGACAACTCTGGTTTTCCTTGCGAGACGGACTGGCGGCCAGCGTGCTCGGCGCCGTGGAGGACGGCGACATCCTGGTTTTCGATCCCAGCACGGGCAGTGTGCAGCGCGCCGCCACGGAGTCCGAAGTGCAGGCTTGGGTGGACCAAGCGCTGCCGGGCCTCGGACCGATCGGCGACGTCAAGAGCCTCGCATTCGATCCGCAGAGTGGCGACCTGCTCTTCAGCGTGCAGTCTCCGAGCAGCAACGACGCCACGGTCTTCTCGAACGGCGGCGGCGGCACGGTCTTCGCCGGCTTCAGCGAAGCCAACTGGGGCTTCCAGGGCGCCGCAGAACTGGATGCCCTGACCTTTCCCTCCGCGTTCTTGGTCGAACCGCCGCTCCTGACTGCGGACCAATCCTACGTGTCGCCTGGACAGACGCTGACGCTCCACGTGCAGCGCGCCACGCCCGGAGCCATCGTCTATGGTCTGGCGGGCGTGCGTCGCGCGCTCGAGCTCACGCAGCGCGGGGGCTTCCACCTCGCGGCGTTGGATCCGGCGGGACCGGTGCGCGCGTGGCCGGGTGCAAGCGCCACCATGACGGCGGACGCCGCGGGGCAGGCGAGCGCCAGCGTGACGGTGCCGGCCCTACCGCCGGGCATGAGTTTCGCCGAGGTGGTGATTCAGGCGCTCGACACGGGAGGCCGCGGCCTGGCCACTCCGTGGATCGTGCGGATGCAGTGACGGTGGGGCGGCCTGGCCGATAGGATGCGTCGGTGGGATTCGCCAGCCTCTCGGCCGGGCTGCTCCTTCTCCTCCAGAGCGCGCCACCGGACGCTTTGCAGCGCGCCCTGACCAACACGGACGCCGCGACGCGCCAGCGAGCGGCCCACGAGCTCGCGGCCGGCGGCGCCACGTGGGAGAAGTGGCTGCTTCGCCAACTCGACCGCGGTTCGCCGGAGGAAGATCGCGCCCTGCTCCTGGCCTGCGCCCTCGAGGGAACGGAGCCCACGCTTGCCGCATTGCGCAAGGCGACCGAGCGGGGGCGCAAACCGGATACGCAGCGGGCCTTCGCCCTGCTCCTCTACGGCGCCTATCACCCGGAGGCCGGCCTCGATCCGCGCGAGGATTGGAAGCGCGGCGTCACGGCGTACGAGCGGGCCTGTTTTCTTGCCGGCATGCTCATGCAGGCGCCGCGCTTCGAGTCGGACGCTTGGGTGACGCTCGCATCGCATGAACCCGATGCGGTCGCTTCCGCCCTGCTGGAGATCGGCAACGTGCTCTTGGGGCGAGTTCCCGGCGTCCGGACGGACGACCCCTTGGCTTTCACCGGCAGGATGCTCACGAGCGTCCTGCCCGGGCAACCGGCGGCGGCGTGGCCCGTCACCGGCGACAACACCGTCTGCCCACGCGAGTGGCTGCTTGCGGCCCGCCAGCACCCGCCGCGCACCTTGGCAGCCTTACGCACCGTACCTCTGGCGGACACCAGCGCCGCCGTGGTGCTCGCCTTGTACGAGGTCCCCGATGCGCAACAGGCGGAACTCTTCAACCACTTCCGCACCCGCGTGCAAGATCCGGCGGCGCGCGCCTGGCTGTGGGGAGCGGCCGGCGACCTTGGCCTGGACCTTGCACCGGTGGCGACGAGCGGCCTCGATCCGGCCGAGGTCGCAGGCCTTCTGCGCCTCGCCCTGCGCGACGCAACTGCGGCCGAGCGCGCGGCGATCGTGCGCCTGCCAGCGGCTCGCGAGGTCTTCACGCAGGCGAACTCCGCCGCCGGACGCTTCCCTGCCGCCCTGATTTTGGCTCTGGCCGGCGGCCCGCCGGATCAAGAACTGCTGCGCGCGGCGATCGAGCACGCTGAGGCGCGCGAGCGCCTGGATCTGCAGCCCATCTGGAAATTCGCGCAGCGCGGATTCGGCGAGGTCAGTCTGCAGCGCACCTGGTTGGCGCGTTGGTCGCGTCAACTCGGCGCGGGCGCCCAGGGCTGGATCGATCGCGAGGGACCACGGTGGACGGCTTATCTGCTCGCGGGCGGAACGCGGGCTGCCAGCCAACATCCGCGCATGCAGCCGCGTCTGCCCTCGCTGGAGCGCCTGCAGCAAGACCATGCGCTCGACCTCTCCCTGCACGCCGACGTCATCGAGTTTCTGATCGGCGGCAGTTATCGCTGGTGGCTGCCGGAATAGGTGCCGGCATCATCCGGGCAGCAGCGACTCGATCCACAGCCGCTGCTCGGGCGTGTCCACGTCCAGAAAGGGTTCGGGCTCCTGCATCACCACGTCCAGCCGGCGCGCCGGGTCCGCGTGCACGAGATCGCGCAAACTGCGATCGGCCTGCAGGGCGCGCGCGGCCGCGGCGCGTTCCGCCCCGAGCAGCAGCGGATGCCCGCCGCGTCCGCCGGCCGTCACCGGTCGCGCCACCCAGCGCGCGCGATCGCGCGGCCGACTCCATGCCAGGAGGAGGCGGCGCACGGCGTCGGCGGAGAGAAGCGGCACGTCGCAGGGGTGCACCAGGACGGCGGAATCCGCGGGGATCGCCGCCAGCCCGAGGGCCAGGGAGGCGCCGCGTCCGCGCTCCGGTTGCGGGTTCACCAGCAGCCGCGCTGCCGCCGGGAGGCCGCGCGCGCGGACGAGGGCGAGTTCCTCCGTGCGGAGCACCACGTGCACGTGCGTGGCGCCGCCGGACAGCAAGGCCCGCACCAGTTGCGGCAGCATCCAGCGCCCGTGCAGTTCGAGGAGCGCCTTCGGCTGACCGAGGCGCCGGCCGGCGCCTGCCGCGAGGAGGACGGCTTCGCACGGCGGCGGCGTCCACTCGGCCTGCGGCGCGCTCATGCGCCGAGCGCCGCCAGCGCTTCGGCCAGAAGCGCGCGCGCCGCCGCGAATTCGGCGTCGTCCGCCTCCGGCGGCGGACTGAGGCGCACGACGGCGCCGGACACGCCCAGACCGGGCAGCACGCGGCTGGTGCACATGGAGCCGGCGCGCACCTCCATCCCGGCCTGGGCCAAATATTGAACGAAAACCTCGGCGGGGACAGAGCGCGGCCGCAGCGCGAGCACCGGCAAGCGCTCGGACCACGGTGGCGGCTCTGCGGGGAAGACCTCGAGGCCGGGATGCTCCCGGCACCAATGGTCGAGGGCGGCGAGGCGCGCGCGCACCGGCGCGAGATCCACGGGATGACGCTCGAGCCAGGAAAGCGCGGCTCCCAGACCGAAGATCCCGGGATAATTGGAGGTTCCGGCCTCGAGGCGTTGCGGCAACTCGCGCGGCATCTCGAGCAGCATGCCCTCCGTGCCCGTTCCGCCCTGAAGGAAGGGCTCCGGGTGCTCGTCGGGCCCGACGAACAGGAGGCCGATCCCGCGCGGACCGTGAAGGCTCTTGTGGCCCGAGACTGCGGCATACGACGCTCCGAGTTCCTGCAGCGCCACGGGCAGCGCGCCGCCGCCCTGCGCCATGTCCAGAATGATGCGCGCGCCATGGGCACGGGCCAGGGCGCAGGCCTCGCGGTAGGGCTCCACCGTGCCCAGGACGTTGCTCGCGAGTGCGAAAGCGAGCCAATCCACCCCGCCGGCGCGCAGGCGTTCCTCGAGCGCCGGCAACGGCATTCTGCCGCTCGCGTCGAAGGGCAGGACCTCGACCCGCGCACCGCGGCGCCGCGCCACTTCGAGCGGCCGGCTGAGGGCGTTGTGCTCGAGGCCCGTCGTCAGCACCGTCTGG
>CAZDMB010000032.1:10038-16565 GCA_964506175.1 uncultured Planctomycetales bacterium
GTCGGTGTTCCAACGGATGCCGCGACTGGCCCGCGAAGTGGCCGACATGACCGGCAAGCGCGTCAAGCTGGTGATGGAAGGCGAAGGCACCGAGGTCGACAAGACCGTGATCGAGCGCCTGGCCGACCCGATCACCCACATGCTGCGCAACGCCATCGACCACGGGCTGGAAAGCGCCGAGGAGCGCGAGGCCGCCGGCAAGCCCGCCGAGGGCACGGTCCGTCTGGCCGCTCTGCACCGCGCCATGAACCGCCAGATTGAGGCCCCAAGTGCAGCTGGGGGTGAAGATCACGCGCTCGGGATGGGGGAAGCCGAACAGGCGCCCCGCCAGACTCCGGATGCTCTGGAGCCGTTCCGCCGTGGCCCGTCCGCGGGTGCCGC
This sequence comes from uncultured Planctomycetales bacterium, assembly GCA_964506175.1. Taxonomy (GTDB): domain Bacteria; phylum Planctomycetota; class UBA1135; order UBA1135; family UBA1135; genus JAQBVK01. The sequence goes on from CAZDMB010000032.1 coordinate 10,420, forward strand.
GTGCGGAGGGGGGGGCGTGCAGTCCCTCCACCATGGCCTCGGCGACTCCCGGGTGGGGGGCCCCGCAGGTGGCGGCCCGATTCCACAGCAGAAGGCGCCCCATGGCAGGCATGATTGCCCTCCGCCCGGGGGAAATCCACCGTCAGGTTCCAGCCCGCGGAGTAGGCTTGTGCGCACCCTCCCCGCCCCAGGCGGGGACGGGCGACCGCGCGGAATCCCCCCCTCTGCCCCGCGGACGCCCAGAGTGCAGGCGTGGTTCCATTGCTGGAAGAACCTGCCTTTCCCCGCGGCCTCCGGGATCCCCTGGAGGCCGTTTTCATTTCCCCGAGCTGGCCTCGGGCAGGGATGGGGTGGGGAAGGGCGGGAGGTCCAGGAAATGACGGAAAAGACTTGCGTTTCTCAGCGGTTCTAGGAACTTGGAGTTCTGGGCTATCTGGCCCCCCCCCAATCCCCCGACGCATCCCAGGAGGATGCAACGCATGAAACGCTTCACACTTTCCCTCTTCTCCCTGGCGCTGGCCGCTGCCCCGGCGATGGCGCAGTCCGGCATGACGGACGCTGGCACCTTCCTCCCGAATGCTCCGTCCTTTGCGGGCGGTCCGGCCTTCGGCACCGGTTGCGGCACCGGCGTGACGCCGGCCCACGCCTTCACCGGCGGCAACAGCTTCGCCGGCAACATGGTGGACATCGCCCCGACGGTCGACATGACCATCGAATGCGTGGACGTCAACTGGAGCGTCGTCGAGTCGATCGACGTCGCCGTCTGGTGGTGCCCGGGCACGGTGGTCGGCAACGACAAGAATCAACTCGGCACCTGGCAGTTGATCTCCACCAACTCGGTGGTGGCGGCCGGCGCCAACCTGCCGTCGAACGTTCCGGTCACTGGTAGCCCGGTCTTCCTGGCCGGCCAGACCTACGGCCTGTACATCCAGGTCGCGAACTACGCCACGACCGCGGGCGTGCTCAGCTACACGAACGGCGGGCCGACGACCTACAGCGGCACGCACTGCAGCTTGACCACGTACTACGGCAAAGGCGACGGCCTGACCTCCAGCACCTTCACTCCGCGCGAGTGGAACGGCAACCTGTACACCGACGTCGTCGGTCCGACCGGTCCGGCGCTGGCGAAGACCGGCTCCTGCCCGGGCGCCGTCACGCTGAACGCGACGAACTGCTCCGCCGGCGGCCCGGTGGCCATCATCTACGGCGCGGCCGGCAGCTTCACCAAGCCGACCGGCACCTGCGCCGGCCTGACGGTGGGCATCGGCGCTCCGACTCTCGGTGGCATCCTGACGGCCGACGGCGCCGGCAGCGCGAGCCTGAGCTTCAACGCTCCGGCGGGCGCCTGCGGTCTGACGGTCCAAGGCGTGGACATCGCCACCTGCACGGCGACCAACACGGTCATCCTGTAGTCCGGCATTCCGCCGATTGCGCCCCGGAGGCTCGCGCCTCCGGGGCGCTACTTTTCAGGCGCCGAAAGAATCGCCCAGCGCGGCGCGCGCGCGCGCCGGATCCTCGGTGCCGCGCACCAGGGCGCGACCGTCGGCGAAGACGTAGACCTCCAGGCCGCGCGCGCGCCAGCGCAAGTAGCGCGGCGCCGCCTGCAACTGTTCCACCGTGCCCCGGAGCTTGTGCTGCAGGGCGGTCAGGTCCAGTTCGGCGGCGTCGAGAGGCACGAGCACGGCGTTGCCGCCGCACACGGCTTCGGCGGCGCGGGTGCCGCGCTGGCCGTCCAGCCAAGGAAAACGGCGCGCGCCGCAGCACGGACAGGCGGGGTCGCGCGTCGCGTGCACGCGCTGAAACTCCAGCGCTCCGAGATCCGCGTGCAGGAATCCGGCCAGCGCTTCCTGCGGGCGTCCCGCGAGGATCTTCAAGGCTTCGCCGGCGGCGAGGCCGGCGATCACTGCCACCGCCGAGCCGAGCACCCCGGCGCTGCGGCAGGTGGGCTCCGTTTCCGCCGGGGGAGGTTCCGGCCAGGTGCAGCGCAGGCACGGGCCGCCAGGGACGATGGCGCCGATCATGCCGTGATTGGCCACGACGCCGGCATAGACGTAGGCGTTTCCGGACTGCACGGCCCAATCGTTCAGCAGCCAGCGCGTGGCGAAATTGTCCGTGCCATCGAGGACGAGCTGGGTGCCGGCGAGCAAGGCCGGCGCGCTGGCGGCGTTCAGGTCCGCCGGGTGATGCTCGATGACGATCTGCGTGTTGACGGCGCGCAGGCGTTCGGCGGCGGCCTCCGCCTTCGGGCGGCCGCGCGCGGCGTCGTCCTCGGTGTAGAGGCACTGACGCTGCAGGTTGCTCCACTCGACGACGTCGCGGTCGATCAGGACGAGCCGGCCGACGCCGGCGCGGGCCAGCAGGTCGGCGCCGATCGCGCCGAGGGCGCCCAGGCCGGCGACCGCGGCGCACGACTCCGCGAGGCGCCGCTGGCCGGCGGCGCCGACGAGCGGAACGCGCATCTGGCGGGCGTAGCGATCGGCGCGGTCGTCCATCGGAAGGGTGCGGGAGGGGGGACTCGAACCCCCACATCTTGCGATACCAGAACCTAAACCTGGCGCGTCTGCCAATTCCGCCACCCCCGCAATCGGGATGCCGCGCAGAGGGAATGGGGTGAGTGAGGGGATTTGAACCCCCGACCCCCAGAGCCACAATCTGGTGCTCTAACCAACTGAGCTACACCCACCACTCTGCGGCCGGAAAGTGTAGCGCCCGCCCTCCCGGCGGGCCAGCGCTCAGACCAGGATCTCGTCGTCCGCGGCGCGCACGAAGTCGCGGAACAGCGCGGACAGGCGCTGGGTCATCGGGCCGGCGATGCCCGCGCCGATGCGGCGTCCGTCCACCGCGATGACCGGCGCCAATTCGCCCATCGTGCCGGTGCAGAAGGCCTCGTCCGCGCGGTAGAGCTCGCTCAGCGAGAGGTCGGCGACGGCGTGCGGAATGCCGTGCTCGCGGCACAGCCGCAAGACGGTGTCGCGCGTGATGCCCTCCGGGCAGTGGTGCGTGAAGGGCGTGCGGACTTCGCCGCCCGCGACCAGGAAGACGTGGGTCGCGTTGGTCTCGGCGAGGAAACCGCGCGGGTCCAGCATGAGGGCGTCGTCGGCGCCGGCGGCGTTCGCCTGGATCTTGGCGAGGATGCTCTGCAGCAGGTTGTTGTGATGGATTTTCGGATCCAGGGCGTCAGGCGCGAAGCGGCGGATGGCGCTCGTGTGGAGGGTGATGCCCGCCTGGTCGTAGACCGGCGCCTTCCATTCTGCCAGGATGATCAGAGTGGGACCGGCGTCGTTGAGGCGCGGATCCATGCCGCTCGTGTACTTCACGCCGCGTGTCAGGGTGAGGCGCAGGTGCACCCCGTCGCGCATGTGGTTCGCGCGCAGGGTCTTGCGGATTTCCTCCTTGATGTGTTCGCGCGACGGGACTTGCGCAAAGGCCAGGGCTTGCGCCGAATGGAACAGGCGGTCGAGGTGGGCGTCGAGGCGGAAGATCTTGCCGGCGTAGAGGCGCAGGCCCTCCCACACGGCGTCCCCGCCCTGGACCGCGGAGTCGAAGGGGCTGACGCCGGCCTCGCGGCGGTGCTTGAGCACCCCGTTGACGTTGACGATCAGGTCTTGATTGCGCGGGTCGAACTTCTGCAGCATGGCGGGGGAACGGGAGGAGGGTCCAGCCGGCAGGACTCGAACCTGCAACCGGCGGATTAGAAATCCGCTGCTCTCTCCAGTTGAGCTACGGCTGGCTCAAGGAGAGCGAATCTTAGGCTCTCCCTGTTTGAATCGCCGCCGCCGGCGCAGCGTGCGGCGGCGACCCGGAGCCAACGTCCCGCGCCTTCGCGCGTAAGGTACGCACCATGGTCCGTACCTTCCTTTCACTGCTCACGGCTGCGGCGCTGGCCGCCAGCCCCGCCATGGCCCAGGGCGGCTTCCTGGGCGTCAGCCTGGAACCGGCTCCGGCTGGATCCGTCGGCGCGCGGATCGCCAGTGTGCAGGAGCGTTCCGCGGCCACCGTCATGGGACTCCAGCAGGGGGACCTCGTGACGGCGGTGGACGGGGTCAACGTCGCCGACGCTTCGGCGCTGGCGCAACTCATCGGCCGGCGCCTGCCGGGCGACATGGTGGAGCTCAAGGTGCAGCGCGGCAGCCAGGAACTGAGTCTGCTGGGCGTGCTCGCGCGCCGGCCGGGCGCCGGGCGGAGCAGCGCTGAAGAAGCGGAAGAGGGCCGCCTGTTCATGCCGCCCGGAGCCGGCGGCCGCCAGAGCCTCCGTCTGGAGATTCCGAATTTCCAGTTCCAAGACATGGATTTCCCGGACTTCCAGTTGGATCTCAAGGACTGGGATGATCTCCAGCCGCAGTTGCAGGACCTCGGTCCGCGCATGGAGGAACTGCAGCAACGCTTGCAGGGCCTGGAGCAACATCACGCCGAGTTGATGCGCCAGTTGCACGAACGTCTGCAGGGTTTGGGCGGGGACGGCGATGACGCCTTCACGCTCCAGTTCGAGGGTGCTCCCGGCGGGCTGTTCCTGCATCCCGGCGAGCCGCTGAAGGCGGACGCCAACACCCAGATCAAACTGCGCTACCCGGAGAGCACTTCGCCGGAGGAGCGCGAGCGGCTGACGCGCGAAGCGCACGAGAAATACGGCGAGGGCGCGCAGGTGGAGTTCGCCGGCACGGGCACGGCGGTCATCATCCAACGCCAAGTCACCACGCATGCCGAAGGAGCGCCGGCGGACGCAGTCCCGCCGAGGCCTCCGCAGGGCAAGCGGGACTTCTAGGAAGGGTCCCGTCCGCGAAGCGCCGGGCAGCCTGAAACGGCTGCCCGGCCGCGTTTCATGGCCAGACCAGTCCTGATGCGGTAGTCTTGACGGAGCGTGGAACCTGGAAGTTTCTCCCCGCGTCCTGGGGAGATTCCGATCCTGACTGCTAGACTCGGGAACCCCTTCCTCTCATTCCATCCAACCCACCTCAGCATGTTGCGCGATCGCTTGCCCTTCCTCCTTCCGGCGCTGCTCCTCGGCGGCGTGGCCCTGGCCATCATTCCCAGCCGCGCCCAGGCCGGCCCGTCCTCCAATGACTTGGCCACCGCGCCGGACCTGATCGTGGGCGACATCCAGGACAACGTCAAACACGGCACCTCCGGCGGCCTGTGCGCCTACTCCTTCGGCACCACCTCCTGCAACATCGGCAACGAAGTGCTGACCTGGAGCGCCAACACCAACAATCACCCAGTCATCGGCTGCACGGTGTACCGCTTGAAGGACGGAGTGCTGGAGCAATTGGGCATCAACTGGCTGAAGCACGGCTTCTCCACCCTGAACCAGAACCTCTGCGGCACCTGCCAGCCGACCAACGGCACCAAGCTCGGCATCGGTTGCAGCGACCCGTACAGCGCCAGTCTGAACGGCACCCAGTCCAACCTCGGTCCGCGCACCGACGTGAACGCTTACACCGGCTTCTTCCCGTATCCGCCCACGCTCTCGCCGAGCGCCGGCGTGCTGGGCGGCCGGGTGCAGATCCCCAACAACGACATCGATCCCAACCTCAACGCCGGCGCCCGCTACTTCGTCGAAGCCCAGTACGTGCATCCGGAGGACAGCGCCCTGCTCGGCAACGGCGTGAACAACGTCTCCTACCGCGAGATCCGCTTCAACGCCGGCAGCGCGCCCTGGAGCATCAGCTTCGTCGCGCCGACGGTGCGCGAGACCACCATGCTCGAGGGCTGGCAAGCCATCGATCCCACGGTGCAGCTCACCGAGTTCAACCTGCCGAACGACGGCTATATGCAGTTGGCCTGCAAGGTCAACCAGCTGTCGGCGAACTCCTGGCAGTACGTCTACGTGCTCTACAACCGCGACAGTGATCGCGGCGCGCGCGCCCTCGGCTTCCCGGTGGCGCCGAGCGCCTCCATCACCAACATGAGCTTCCACGACATCGCGTACCACAGCGGCGAAAGCGTGCTGGGCACCGACTGGACGCCGATGGACGCTCCGGCCGCGGGTCTGCCGCGCGTCGTGGGCTGGATGACCGCCTCCTGGAACAGCAACCCGAACAACAACGGCTTGCGCTGGGGCACCGCCTACACCATGACTTTCGTCGCCGACCGTCCGCCGGTCGCCGGCCAAGCCGACATTCTCGTCGTGCCTGACCTTGAGGCAGGCA
>CAZDMB010000033.1:0-13912 GCA_964506175.1 uncultured Planctomycetales bacterium
ACCGTGTCGTAGAACAAGCGGCGCACCGAGTCGCCGTCGTTCTTGTAGTTCTTGGCGGCGTTGATGCCGCCTTGCGCGGCGATCGAGTGGGCCCGCCGCGGCGAGTCGTGGAACACGAAGCACTCGACTTGGTAGCCGAGCTCCGCCAGCGAGGCCGCGGCGCTGCCGCCGGCCAGCCCGGCGCCCACCACGATGATCTTGAACTTCCGCTTGTTGGCCGGGTTGACCAACTTGACGTTGAACTTGCGGCTCGTCCACTTCTCGTGAACCGGTCCGGCGGGAATGCGCGCGTCGAGGTTCAGCGTCATGTCAGCTTCCCAGCAAGCCGGTCACCACGGCCAGCGGCATGGAGAGATTTCCCACCAGCACGAGGCCCGCGAACACCGGGCCGACGGCGTCGGCCCAGCGGCGACAGCCTTCGCGGCGCAGGCCGAGGGTCTGCACCAGGGACGAAGCCCCGTGGTGGATGTGCACGCACAGGATGATCTGCGCGATCACGTAGGCGACGGTGGTGGGCACGTGCTGGAAGCCGGCGATCACCATGCGGTAGACGTCGTGCCGGCCCTGGGCGTCGACCGCGTCGTGGGCGCCGGCCGGGTCGTAGAGGCCGAGGGTGAAGTGCAGCAGGTGGAAGGCGACGAAGGCCAGCACGAGCACCCCGCTCCAGATCATCGTGCGCGCGGCGTAGGACGTGACGAGATCCTTCTTCGCTTCGTAGGCAACCGGCCGGGCCGCGCGGCTCCGGCGCACCACGCAGGCGGCCGCCCACACGTGGATCACGAGGCAGGCAAACAGGAGCAGCCGCACCGTCCACAGGGCCGGCCCGAGGCCCTGCAGGAAGGCGGCATAGGCGTTGAGCTTCTCCGGGCCGGCGAAGACTTGCAGGTTGCCCGCCATGTGGGCGAGCACGAAGAGGAGCAGCGCCAGCCCCGTGACGGCCATCAACGCCTTGGCGCCGATCGTGGTCCGCGCGGCTGCGGCGATGCTGCGCTTCATGGGGCCGAAATGATATCAGCGCCCGCCCGCGTCCAGGCGCGGGCGGGCGCCGCGCTACGGCTTGAGCACCGTCGTGTTGAGCAGGGCCACGACCACGGCCAGCAGGGTGTAGCCGGCGATGACGCCGCCCGCCACGGGCATCAAGTAGTTCTCGGCGTTCTTCTTGCCCCACTTCGTCCAAGCCGAGGCGATCAGCGCGCCGAGCAGCATCAAGATGGCGTACTGGAAGCCGAAGATCATGCCAAAACCGAAGCCGGTGGCCGAGGGCAGCCAGCTGCGCATCTTCGGCAGCGCGGTTTCCAGCAGCACGAGGCTGACGCCGACCGCCAAGCCGATCCAGATCAGCAGCACGTGCATCGGATGCAGGCTGTCGAAGCCGTGTTTGAAGACATCCGCCACCGCCTTCCAGGTGGCCGCGGCCGGGGCGTCGAACACCGGCTTCTGCACGAGGTTTCCGGTCGCATCCGTCACGCCGTTCAGCACCGTCGCGTCCGGCACCAGCAGGCGGAAGCCGAGGGCAGTGGCGACGCTGCCGGAAACCACTCCGAGGAACTGCGCCATGAACTGGCGGCGCGGATTGGCGCCCAGCAGGTATCCCGACTTGAGATCCGTCAGCAGGTCGGCGCTGTTGCCCGAGGCGTTGGCGGTGATGGAAGCCGCCATCAGGTTGGCGGTCGGATTGCCCGGGATCATCGCGCCGTAACTGAGCTGCATGATCTTGCCGAGCGGCCCCATGGGCGTGATGTCGGTCTCGCCGGTCACGCGGCAGGCCACGAGGCACAGCAGGAAGGTCATCACCACGGCGAGGATGCCCAGCGGCAGCGGCACCTCGAAGTAGAGGTCGGCGAGCACGGCGGTGATGCCGCCGAAGAAGGCCATGCCGACGAGGAACCAGCGGATCGGCACCTCGGTTGCGCGCACCTGCGTCTCGAAGGCGTCGTCCTCGCTGGCGCCGCTCTTGCCCAGGCCGCGGAAGGCGCGGGCGATGGTCTTCCACTGCAGGCCGAAGGCCAGCAGGCTCGAAGCCACCAGCACCGAGACGCCGAGCCACAGTCCGGCTTCGCGGTAGACCCTCGCCGGCGCCGTGATCGCCGTGACGACGACGCCTTCGGGGTTGGTCCACTCCCAGGCGACGGCGGCGGGCGCGATGCCGTAGTAGATCACCAGGCCGCCGATCAGCATCGAGAAGGTGGTGCGCAGCCCAACAAGCATGCCGGCCGCGGCCATGTAGGGCGCTGTCAGATCCAGATACCACGTCCATTGCGAGGGCACCGTCGGCGCGCCGGTCTTGGGCATCTTGGCCGGCCCCGGCAGCCAGTCGAGGAAGTTGATCTGCGTCGGCACGAGCGAGTCGCGCTGGAGGCCGAGGCGCGGTCCGATGCGCATCTCCAGGAGGAAGGGCAGGACGCCGCTGGCCGCCGCCGTCCACAGCAGCGCGCGCGCCTTCTTCATCGCCTCCTTTCCCTGCGTGAACAGCGCCTGGATGGTCACGGCCGCCGCCGTGCCGGTGGGGAAGCGCAGCCGCTCCTGGTTCACCATGTTGCGCTTCATCGGAATCGCCATCACGGTGCCGAGGAAGCCGACGCTGGCGGTCCAGGCCATCACCACCGGCAGCGGGATCGGGGTGCCTTTCGGGTTGGCGGCGCTGGCCGAGAGCATCAGCATCGCCGGGATGGCCGAGACCATCGTGCCGCCGGTCGCGTAGCCGGCGGACGATGCGGTGGAGGCCATGCAGTTCATCTCCAACGGGCCCATGGGCGAGCGCACCACGCGCACGGCCAGGAACAACTGCCACATGGCGAAGCAGACGAGCGCCGCGGTGATCACCACGCCGAGCGACCAGCCGGCGGTGAGGCCGACGTAGAGATTGGTGAAGGCCAGCACGAAGCCGAAGATCGAGCCCGTGATGACGGAGCGCAGAGTCAGTTGCGCGACCGAGTCGCCGCGGTAGATCTTCGCGTACCACTCGCGCTCCGACATCTCCTGGACCTGATCCGGACCGATGTCGAGCGGCTGCGCGCGCGCGATCTCCTCCGCGGTGCTGGGTGCCTTCTGGAACAACGCCATGCGCCCAAGGTAGCGCGGCGACTAGGCTTTCCGCGTGCCGGCACCTCCGACCTTCATCGTCAATCCCGCGTCCGGGGGCGGCCGCACGGCGGCGCGGTGGCGGGAACTGGAGCCGCTCGCCCGGAGCCTCCTACCCGACGCGCGCGCCGTCATGACGGCGCGGCCCTACGACGCGGCGCGCCTGGCCACGGCCGCCGTGGAGGACGGCGCGCGGCTGGTGGTGGCGGTGGGCGGCGATGGAACCGTCAACGAAGTGGCCAACGGGATGATGGCCGCGGACCGCGAGGCGCGCGCCGCCTGCGCCCTCGGCATCCTCGCCTGCGGCACGGGCTCGGATCTGGCGCGCGGCCTCGGTCTGCCGCAGGCGCCGGAGGAGGCCCTGGCCCTCTTCGCCGCCGGCGGCGCGCGCCCGCTCGACGTCGGCCGGCTGCGCTGCGCCGGCCTCGACGCCAAACGCACCGCGATCGTGCGCCACTTCGTCAACGAGGCCGACTTCGGCATCGGCGCCGAGGTGACGCGCCGCGTGAACGCGCGCACGCGCCGCGGTGGACGCGCCACCTATCTGTGGACGACGGTGCGCGCGCTGCTGGCATGGCGCAACCCGGCGGTCACCCTGCGCGCCGACGGCGGCCCGCCGGTCACCCAGCGCATCAAGTCCGTGTTTCTCGCCAACGCGCCGTTCGCCGGCGGCGGGATGTGCATCGCCCCGGGCGCGCGCGTCGACGACGGCCGCCTGCGTTTGGTCGTCTTCGGCGACCTCGGCCGGATCGAGGCCATCCGTCGCCTGGGCGAGAGCTATGAAGGGCGCGAAATCCGGCATCCGCAGATCCGCTATTCCGACTGCGTCGAACTCCTCGCCGAGAGCATCGACGAAGTCCACGTCGAATGCGACGGCGAGCCCGTAGGCCGGCTGCCGGCGCGCTTCGACCTCGTGCCCGCCGCGCTGCGCGTGGCGGCGCCGCCTACTTGAAGACGAAATTGTTGAGGCAGGCCACGATCACGCCCAGGATCGCGGCGCCGGCGATGATGCCGGAAGCCACCGGAATGCCGTAATCCTGTTCGTTCTTGGGCGCGACGCGCCCCCACAAAAGGATGGCCAAGCCGCCGATGAAGAACTGCAGGTTGTTGGCGAAGGGCAGGATGAAGCCGAGGCCGAATCCGGTCGGCGAGAGCATCCACTTGCGCCACGGCCGCGGCGACAGTTTCTCGACCAGCGTCAGCGCCGCTCCCAGGACGAGGCCCGCGACGATCGCCTTCTGGTGCGTGGGGTGGAAATTCTCGAGCCCCTTCGTCAGCAGGTCCGCCACCGCCTTCCACTGCACGGCCGCCGGCGCGGCGAAGAGCGGGTTGTCCACGCCTTCGATCGGCAGCTTGGTGGCGTCCGGCACCAGCAAGCGGAAGCCGATCACCGTGGCGAGCGTGCCGGAGAAGATGCCGAGGAACTGCGCCATGAACTGGCGCCGCGGGTTGGCGCCCAGCAGGTAGCCGCTGCGCAAATCGTTCAACAAATCGGCGCAGGCGGAAGCCGAGCCCGAGGTGATGCCGGCGGTCATCAAGTTGGGAACGGCCTTCTGCGGCATGATGCCGGCGTAGCTCAACTGCACGATCTTGCCCATCGCGCCGGTCGGGGTGACGTCGGTCTCGCCGGTGATGCGCGCCGCGACCAGGCACAGCACGAATGCCAGGAGCACCGCCAGCGCCCCGTAGACGTAGGGGATGCCGAAGTAGGCGTCCGCCATGACGATCAGGCCCGCGGCGGCGACGGAGGCGCCGGCGTAGAACCACGAGTTCGGCACCTCGGAAGCGGAGCGGTCCGGGCCGCCGCTGACCCGGCGAAAGGCGCGCACGATCGCCTTGCCCTGCAGGATGAAGGCGGTCATGGCCGCGCCGATGAGGAAGGGCGCGCCGAACAACAAGCCGATCTCGCGCCAACCGCGGCCCGGCGTGGACACGGCTCGCACCACCTGTTCCTGCGGATTCGTCCACACTTGCTCCAAGCCCCACGGACCCGCGCCGTAGGCCAGCACGATCGCGCCGGCCAGCATCCAAAAGGTGATGCGGAAGCCATGATCATCCCGGCGCCGGCCAGGGCGACGTCGGCGCCGAGTTGGATGCCCCAGTCCGACGCCTGCGCCGGATTTCCCGTCTTCGGATCGGTGCCGCGCACTGGCAGCCAGCCGTTGAAGACGTCGTAGGCCTCGGGCAAAAGCGAGCGCCGGCCGTCCGGCAGGGCGGCCGAGCGGAGGTTGAGCGCGGTCAGCGGCGGCACCAGCGCCGCGAGCGCGCCGCTCCACAACAGTGCCTTGGCCTTGCGGATGGCCGCAGCGCTGTCGGCGTAGAGCGATTGCAAAGTCACCGCCGCCGCCGTGCCGCTGGGAAAGCGCAACCGCTCGCGGTTGATCATGGTGCGCTTCATCGGGATCGCCAGGCAGGTGCCGAGCATCGCGAGGAAAAACACCCACCCGAGGAGCACCGCGAACGGCAGCGGCACGCCGGTCGGCTGCTCCGGCGTGACCGAGAGCATGAGGAGGGCCGGGATCGCGGACACCAGGATGCTGCCCGTGGCGTAGCCCGCGGCCGAGGCCGTGGACTGCATGCAGTTGTTCTCCAGGATGGACATCGGGGTGCGCGCGATGCGCAGCGCCAGCAACGCCTGCCACAAGGCGAAGGAAACGATGCAGGCGGTGATGGCGACGCCCAGATGCCAGCCCGTCTTCAGGCCGATGTAGAGATTGGTGAAGGCCAGGCCGAATCCCAGCAAGGAGCACCGCGCGCAGCGTCAACTGCGGCGCGGCGTCGCCCCGGTAGGCCTGCGCATACCACGCGTCCTCGTCCAGCTCCGCCACTTCGGCCGGCGTCAGGGCCAGCGGCCGGCTGGCGTGGATTTCCGCGGGAGTTCGTGCCGGACGCTGAAAGAGGGCCATGGGCCCAGGCTAGCAGCCACCGCCGGCGCCTTGCCGGGCGCTATTGCGGCTTGGCGTGGCTGCCGTCGCAGAAGGGCGCGGCGCCCGAGCGGCGGCAGGCGCACCAGGCGACCCGCGTCTTCTCGGTGATCTCCACCACTTTCGGCACGACGCCGCTACCGCGGTGGGAACCGTCGCAATAGGGGGCCTTGGCGCTCTGGCCGCACGCGCACCACGCGTAGCGGCCGGGTTCGACTTCGATGACGCAGGGTCCGTTCATGCATGCCGCGGGATGCTCATTACGGGCACCGCCGCGCGGCGCAGGATACCCTCCGCGACGCTCCCGAGCATGAAGTGACGGAAGCCGGTGCGGCCATGCGTGCTGGTGAGGATCAAGTCGCACTTGTGGCTGGCGGCGAAATCGGCGATGGCGCGCGCCGGATCAATGGCCACCAAGACGTGCGCGTCCACTTGCGCGGCGCCGGCCAGCAGTCCGCGGTGAGCCTCGAGCTGCTTGCGGGCGCTCTCGGTTTCCGCCGCCATGGCCGGACTGCCCAGCGGCGGCGCGAAGGTGGCGCCGTGCGGGGCCACCTGCACGTCGGGCACGACGTGCAACAGAGTGATGCGCGCGCCGCTTGCCTTGGACAGTTTCAGCGCCATCGGGAAGACGCGTCGCGCCTCTTCGGAGAAGTCGACCGGAAGGAGGATGTGGCTGAATTCCATGGCGGCATTCTAGCATAAAACATACCATTTAGTCTCGAATTCTCGCCCGGCTATTCTGCGGCCATGGCCGCGCCGAACGTCTTGGATGCCGCCGCCGTCGCCGCGCATTGCGATCGCGCCTGGGAGCAGGAGATCCTCCCGCAGCTCCACGCGTACATCCGCATCCCCAACAAGTCCCCGCTGTTCGACCCGCAGTGGCAGCAGCATGGCCACATGGATCGGGCGGTGGCTCAGATCGAGGCGTGGTGCCGCGCCCGTCCCATTCGCGGCCTGCGCATCGAGGTCGTGCGCCTGCCCGGCCGCACCCCGTTGATTTTCATGGAGGTGCCGGCCTTTCCGCATGCGGGCGCGGCGGACGCGCCCGCGGTGCTCCTCTACGGGCATCTGGACAAGCAGCCGGAAATGAGCGGCTGGCGGGAGGGCCTGGATCCGTGGCAGCCGGTGCGCGAGGGCGACCGCCTCTACGGTCGCGGCGGGGCAGACGACGGCTACTCCGCCTTCGCCTCGCTCACGGCCATCGAAGCGGTGCAGAAGCATGGCGGCGCGCACGGCCGCCTCGTGGTGGTCATCGAGGCCTGCGAGGAAAGCGGCAGCCCGGACCTGCCGCACTACGTCGAGCACCTCGGGCCGCGCATCGGCGCCGTGGATCTCGTGATCTGCCTCGACAGCGGCTGCGGCGACTACGAGCGCCTGTGGAGCACCACTTCGCTGCGCGGCATGGTCTCCGGAGACTTGCGCGTGGAGGTGCTGACCGAGGGCGTGCACAGCGGCGACGCCAGCGGGGTCGTCCCGTCCAGTTTCCGCATCCTGCGCCAACTCCTCGACCGCATCGAGGACGCGCGGACGGGCCGCATCCTGCTCGAGGAATTCCACGTCGCCATCCCGCCGGAACGCGTCGCCCAGGCGCGCGCCGCCGCCGCGGTGCTCGGCGCCGCCGTGGCGGCAAAGTTTCCGTTCGTCCGCGGCGCGCGCCCGGTGGCCGACGACCTTTCCGAGCACGTGCTCAACCGCACCTGGCGGCCGACGCTCTCCGTCACCGGCGCCGCCGGCTTGCCGGCCTTGCAGGACGCGGGCAACGTGTTGCGGCCCTACACCGCCCTGAAACTCTCCTTGCGCCTGCCACCCACCGCAGACGCGGAGGCGGCAGTGCGCAAGCTCGTGCGCACCCTCGAGTCCGACCCGCCCTACGGCGCGCGCGTCAGTTTTCGCGCCGAGAAGGGCTCCAGCGGCTGGAACGCTCCTGCCCTGGCCCCCTGGCTCGAGGCCGCGGTGGACGCCGCCTCCCGCCGCCACTTCGGCAATCCGCCCGCATTCATGGGAGAAGGCGGCTCCATTCCGTTCATGGGCATGCTGGGAGCGAAATACCCCGCCGCGCAATTTCTCATCACGGGCGTCCTCGGTCCCGCCAGCAACGCCCATGGTCCGAACGAGTTCCTGCACGTGCCCACCGGCAAGTCGCTGACGGCCTGCGTGGCGCAAGTGCTCGCGCATCACTCCACCCGTTCCTCCTGAGTTCGCATGTCGAACAAACTCCTCGCCGCGTTCCTCGGCGCGCTCGCCGCTTTCGTCACGGGGTTCGTCATCTGGGGCGTGCTCCACCTGAACACCGCCTTCGCGTCCAATTTCCGCGATCCCGAGGCGGTGGCGGCCGCCATCAACGCCAACGCGCCCGCCGACGGCTTCTACTTCCTGCCGTCGCTCACCGACGCCGACGGGAACATGCTCGAGAGTCAGCCGTACATCGCCGCCGTCAAGGCCGGCCCGTATGCCATGGTTTCCGTGCGCAAGGGCGGCGCCAACATGGAGAGCGTGCAGCCGCTGCTGATCGGCTTCCTGATCGAGTTCCTCGCTGCCTTCCTGGCGGTGCACCTGCTCGGCATGCTGCGGGCGGAGTTCGGCTTCTTCTGCCGCGCGCTCACCGTGACCGGCCTGGGCGCCTTCGCCGCCTTGGTGGACCCGCTCCTCAACTGGAACTTCCTGTTCGATGCGACCGGGATGTCCTTCCTCACCGCGGCGACCCACGTCGTCACGTGGTTCGTGGCGGGCTTGGTGATTGCCGCCGTGGCGAAGCGGCCGGCTTAGGGCGACGCCGAAACAGCGCTGCCGCCCCGGGCGCGTGAGCGTCTCACGCCCGGGGCGGGAGGAAGGATTCGCCCTGCCCTAGGCCTTCTGAGCGGCCGCCTTTTCGGCCATCGCGGCCAGGGCGGCGGCCCGCTCGCCGGCCTTGGTGCCGGCATTGGCCTCCGCGAACTTGCCGAATTTCTTGGCAGCTTTGGCGTCCTTGGCGCCGTCGGCGAAGAGATCCGCGGTCATGCGCTCGAGTTCGCGCTCCGCCACGATTTCCTTCTGCACTTCCGGGCCCTCGAACAGTTTCGGCAGATCCGCGGTCTTGGCGCTGAAATCGTCGTGGCCCTTCACGCCCTGCGCCAAAGCGTCCGCCAGGGCTTGCGCCTTCCCGTAGCGCCCTTGCGCCGCCAGAGACTTGACGCGCGCGATCTCGCGCTCCAGTTTTGCGGCCGCGGCCTTCTCCAGATCCCTGGCCGCAGTGGCGACCGCCGGATCCTTGGCGCCGGCCTTCGCCGCGAGCTTCTGCGACTCCGCGACCACCTTCGCGTAGTTGCCGCGGTCCAATTCGCGGTAGAGCTTCGCCACGGCATCCGGCGTGCCTTTCGGCGCGCTCGAGCCCTTCTTCACCAGATCCGCGAGCGTCTGCTCGATCTTGGAGTGGTCGCTCGCGCTGTTGCCGGTGAGGAGCACCTGCCCATCCGGGCCGAGCAGGGCGTAAGCAGGCAGGCCGTTGCCGCCGGTGCTGAAGGGGCGCTCCGTGGTCCAGATGGCGCCGCCGCCGAGCCACTTGTGCTTGAGCGCGAAGGCGAGCATGTCCTCATCCGAGGCGCCTTGCGACTCCACCAGGATCACCTGAATGGCGTCGCCGTATTCCATTTGCGCTTTCACGGCAGCCGGCACGGACTGCCCGATGCAGGTGCGTCACCGTGTGCCCCAGAAGTCGATCAGGACGGGCTTGCCGCGGAAGTCTTCGAGGCTGGCGGCGCCGGCGCCCTGAAAAAGGGTGGTGCGCCAGGCATAGGACGGCGTGTCCCCGGGAGCGACCGTGGACTGGCCCGCCGCGGGGGAGGCGAGGGCCGCGAGGGTGAGGAGGGCGGGAAGGGTGCGCATGGAACCACTTTACGCGCGAAGGGCGCGGGCGGTGGCAGCAGAATCCGCGGCGGCACAAAGGGCCGAGGAGACGGCGATTCCCGTGTTTTCCCCAAGAAGGGGGCGGTTCTCCACCTGAATTCCCCCGATCGCCAACAGCGGCAGGCCGGCGGCAGCGGCCCGCCCTGCTGCGGTGCGGACCACCGCCGGTCCCAAGCCCTCCGTCACCCCCTTGGTGGCGGTGGGGAATACCGGGCCGAAGCCGACGTAGTCCACCACCCCCGCCCGTGCCAGCGCGATGGCCTGCTCCAACTGGGAGGGGTCGTGGGTGCTCCAGCCGATCAGGGCTTCGGCTCCCAGAATGCGCCGCGCGGCGGCGGGGGCGAGGTCGTCCTGGCCGAGGTGGACGCCATCGGCGCCTGCGACGCGCGCGATCTCGACGGAATCGTTCACCAGCACCGGCACGCGCAGAACCCGGCACTCAGGCACGACTTGCGCGCACCAGGCGTGGAGTTCGCGGGCGGTCATGTCCTTCTCGCGCAGCTGCACGAGATCCGCTCCGCCGGCCACGCTCGCGCGCAGAACCTCCATTGGCGGGCGCCGGCACAGCGCGCGCGTCAGAATCAGGCACAGGCGAAAGCGCGGGCCGCTCATGGGGCCGAAACAGGATAGGAGGCGCTACGCGAAACTGCGCCGCGCGGCCGAGGACGGGCGCGGGGCGGAGTGAGAATGCCTCAGGAAACGCGCTTCTGCTGGTCCGAGCCGCCCTTGCCTTGCGGGCGCAGGGACTGCATGAAGGCGCGCTTGTCGCCGGGACTGAACAGACGAACCTTGGCGCCGCACTCCACGCAGAAGCAGGCTTCCAAACTCTGAAGGAAGCGCACGTAGGCGTCGCAGCGAGGGCAGTACTTCGTTTCCTGGTAGTAGTCGGGATGGCGCATGGCAAGGCAGGGGAAAGATCTGCGCCCAGGGGCAATGGAAGGCTAGCCCAGGAGGGGAAAACCGGGTGGAGAAAAGGTGGATTTTTCCACTTTCCGGGGCCTTTTTTAGGATCTTGCTGATGAGGCCGTCCCTTCCCCGGCTCAGGAGCGCAGGCTTTCCAGGGCGGTCTCCGCCTCCTGGCGCACCTCTGCCATGGGGTCTCCGACCCGGCTGCGCTCCAGGGCGTCGCGGCCGGCCCCCTGGCGACCCAGCGCCCAGGCAGCGTGCCCCCGCACCATGGGGGAGGGGTGGCTCCGGAGGACCTCCCGCAGGGCATCCGCCCCCCTCCCGAGATTTCCCAAGGCGACGGCTGCGTTGCGCAGGAGGCCCTCCCAGCCAGCTCGCCGCAACGGGCTGCCTGTGAAGACTCTGTGGAAAACCGGTTCGGGGAGCGTCAGGAGGTCCGGGAGGGAGTGTTCAGAGATCCCCGGATGCAGTCCCCACTCGCCGGCGTGATCCTCCTCCCGCGCGCCGAAGGGGCAAACCTCCAGGCAGACGTCGCAGCCGAACACCCAATCGCCCGCGAGTGGGCGGAGAGCGTGAGGAATCGCCCCCTTGGCCTCGATGGTGAGGTAGGAGAGGCAGCGGCGGGGATCCAGGAGATAGGCCGCATCGAAGGCCGCGGTCGGACATGCGTCCAGACAGCGCGTGCAACTGCCGCAACTCGCCTGGCGGGCAGGGGGAGGCGCCCACGCCGGCAACTCCAGATCCAGGAGCAGTTCACCCAAGAGCACCCACGGGCCGTGCTGCGGGTGCAGGAGCAGGGTGTTCTTGCCGCGAAATCCCAGTCCGCCGCGCACGGCCCACTCCCGCTCCAGCACGGGTGCCGCGTCCACGACCGCACGGACTCTGCGGGCGCGTCCCTCCACCCGCAGGCGCCGGCCCAGCTTTTGCAGCCGTCGTCCGAGCACATGGTGATAGTCGCGCCCCAGGGCGTAGCGCGCCACCCGCCCGCCGCCGCGAAAACCGCCGCCTGGCCGGTGGTAGGGAAGGGCGAAGAGCAAGGCTCCTCGCGCCCAGGGCTTCCATTGCCGCAGATCCAAGCCGGCGGCAGGCAGTTTTCGCAGGTACGCCATCTCACCGGCCCGGCCCTCTTCCAGCCAGTCGCGTACCCGGAGGCCGATCTCTGCCTCCAGCGGCGCTGCGGGCAGGGATCCGCGCAGATTCAGGCCCGCCTCCGCCGCCCAGGCGCCGATTTCGGCGATGGGCGGCGGCAGGTCGCGGGACGAGGCGACGGCATCGCGCATGGATTCGTGCTAGCCCGTGCGGGCGGAGCGGCCCATCATGCGTCAGAAAGGCCAAGCCGCCCAGGGCCCGCGCCGTTCTTTCTGCAGGGCCCCGGCCGCTTTCGCTGAACTCCCCGCGTCTCCGGCTCGTTCCGCTCACACCGCCTCGTTTCTTCACCATGCTCCTTGCCGCCCTCCTCTCCTTCGTTTTTCTCGCTCCCTCCGCGCCGGCGCACGAGCCTGGCGGTTCGGACGCGGCGCTCGCCTACTTGCTGAAGGACCTGCCCGGCGTCCCGGACGATCTGCGTCAGGCGATCCTCGCCGGGGACACTCAGCGCGCTCTCGAACTCGTGCGGCAGGTGGAAGATCACGACGCCGCGCGCGCGCCGTTCTGGATGCTCATCGAAGGCGCCATCCTGCAGCAGAGCGGCGCGCACGCCGAAGCCCTCAGCCTCCTGCAGCAGGCTGAATCCCGCGCCGGCGCCGAAGACCCGTGGCGTCCCAAGCTTCGTTTCGCGCGCGCGGCGTCCTATCGCGCCCTCGGCCAGTGGCGGGAAGCCGAGGCGCTGCTCGAAGAGGAGACGGATCGGCTGCGCTCCGCCGGGCGCCAGTCGGACCTCGCCGCCGTCGTCCTGGAATTCGCCGACGCCTCCTCCACGCCGGTGGCGGGCGCTCCGGCGGGAGCGCCGTCGCGCGACTTCGCCAAGGCGCGGTCCCTCTATCAGGAAGTGCTGGCGATGGAAGTTCTGCCGCAGACGCGCGAGTACGCGCAGTGGCGCATCGCCTTCTGCGCGGCGGAACTCGGCGACTGGAAGGGCGCGGCCGCGGCGTGCGCCGACTGGCTGCGCGCGTGGGACCCGAGTTTCGAGACCGGCGCGCGTCCGCCGCTGCCGCCGCAAGCGCCCGTGCCGGAGCGCGTGTTCGACGTGCGCTTTCAGTTGGCGCGCGCGCAGGCCAACCAGGGGGACGCGCGCTCCGCCGAACGCTCCTTCCTGGATCTCGAGGCCGCCTTGCTGGCCTTCCGTTTGGGACGCGGTCCGCTGCAGGGCCGCGTGCCCGAGCCCGGGCTCGGCCGCGCGGCGTGGCTGGAGGAACTGCGCGGGGAAGCCATCTACCAGGCAGGCGTGGCCGCGGGCGCCCAGGGACGGCGCGCGCAACAGATCGGCGACTTCTCCCGCCTGCTGAAAATGCTGCCCTCGCATCCGCGGATGGCCGCCGCGGCCTTCGGCATCGGCGAGGCGGAAGCCGCGGGCCAGCGCTGGACCGAAGCGATCCAGGCGTGGGACGCGTTCCTCGCGCGTCCGCGCGACCCGGACGCATGGGTCGGCGGCGTGGGCTTGAGCGGCGCCGAAGCCGTCGCGGCCGACGCCGAGTTGCGCATGCGCGCCAACTTCCGCAAAGCGGACGCGCTGTTCGCGCTCGGGCGCTACGCCGAGGCCGGCCAGGCCTATGAGCGTTACACCGCGAGTTTTCCGACCGGCGCCGATTGGGCCGCCGCGCAGGAAGGCGTGGTGCGCGCCTCGTACGAGATCGGCGCGGATCTCATGCGCGCGCGCAAGTGGCCGGAGGCGCGCGCCGCCTGGTCGCAGTTCCTGGAGCGCCACCCCTTGCATGACGGCGCGCGCAGCACCTTCTTCGCCATCGGCGAACTGTTCACCTTCGAGGCCGAGGGCAAGGAGCCGGCGGCGGCCGCGCCGCTGTTGGAGGCGGCGATCATGCAGTGGAACGACCTGGCGGCGCGCTGGCCGCGCACGGAGGAGGCCTCCCACGCGCTGTTCGCCGCCGGCGAGCTGCTGGAGGACCGCCTCGGCCGCCTCGACGAGGCGATCGCCGCCTACCGCCGCTGTGATTTCGGCGGCT
>CAZDMB010000033.1:13922-16401 GCA_964506175.1 uncultured Planctomycetales bacterium
CTGGCAGGGCAGCGCGCAGGCGCGGCTGGCGCGCATGCTGGAGGAGGATCTCTCGATCGCCACCACGCGCGCTTGGCGCAGCGGCGAGCAGGCCAAGATCCGCGTGGACGTGCGCAACCTGGAGGAGTTGCAGGTCGAGATCTTCCCGCTGGACCTCGAGGCCTATTTTCGCAAGCACTTGTCGCACGAAGGCGTGGCCGATCTGGATCTGGACCTGATCGCGCCGGCGCAGAAACTCAGTTGGAAGGTGCCGGATTATCGCCGCTTCGCGCCGCTGACCCGCGAGATCGAGTTGCCGCTGGACGGCCCGGGCGCTTGGGCCGTGGCCATCAGCGCCTCCGACCTGCGCGCCACCACCCTCGTGCTCCGCACCGATCTCGACCTCCTGGTCAAGAGCTCGCGCGGAGCTGCTGGTGCTGGCGGAGGACATGAAGCGCCTGCACGCCGCGCCGGACGTGCGCGTGGTGGTGGCGGCGCCCGGCGCCGCCGAGGACGGCGCGCCGCGCCTCTTCGAACTGCTCACCGGCGACGACGGCGTGGCGCGACTCGACTGGCGCGCGGAGGGGATCGCCGCGCCGGACGATCTTCGCGTCTATGCCGCTTCGGCGCTCGGCTCCGCGGGCACGCATCTCGGCCTGGAGGGCCTCGGCGCTTCCGCCGGTCGCGGCGCGCGCGGCCACGTCGCCACCGATCGGCCGGCATACCGCCCTGGCGAGCCGGTGCGCTGGCGGGCAGTGGTGCGCGGCGTCACCGCCGATCGCTGGTCGTTCCAGGCGGGCGAGAAATGGCGGGTGACGCTCGCGGATCCGGCCGGCCGGCTGCTCAGCAGCAGCGTGCAGGAGCTCTCCCCATTCGGCACTCTCCAAGGAAGTCTGCCGCTGGAGGAGCGGGCGCCGCCTGGAGCCTATCAGCTGCGCATCGCCGCGCCGGACGGGACCGCGCACGCCGCGAGTTTCCAGGTGCTGCAGTTCGATCTGCCCAAGGTGCGACTCGACCTGCAATTGGGAACGAAGGTCGCCATGCGCAACGAGTCGCTGAGCCTGCGCCTCACTGCCGCGACCTGGTTCGGCGAACCGCTGCCGGCAGCCAACCTGGCGCTGAGCCTGCCCGACGGCCGCAGCGTGGCGCTCGTCACCGACGCGGCCGGCGCCGCCAACTACGCCTACGACACTGCGGGCGCCGAGGAAGGTCAATGGCTCGAATTCGCCGTGACCCTGGCGGACGGCACCGCCACCGCCGCAGCCCGGTGCTACCTCGCGCCCACCGGCTTCCGCGCCGGAGTGTCCGTGCGCCGGCCGCTGGTCCTCGCCGGCGAATCGTTCCCGGTCGAACTCAGCGCGACCGGTTGGGACGGAGCGCCGCAGGCCGCCGATCTTCACCTCACCGTATTGCGGCGCGAGCGGACCGCGGGCATCAGCGGACGCATGATCGAGATCCCGGACGTCTGGAGCGAGAAGGTGGTGCAGGAGAAGGACCTGCGCACCGACGAGAAGACGGGCCGCGCCAGCGTCACCCTGGCGCTGGAGCAGGGCGGCGAATACCGCCTGCGCGTGGCCGGCATGGACGCCCAGCAGCGGCCCGTGACGGCGGAGACGCGGCTCGAGGTCTCGGGCGAGCAGGATCAGCAGAAGTTGCGCTTCCTGACCGACTTGACCGAAGTTCAGGTCGGCGCGGAGACCGAGTTGCGCTTGAACAATCGCGCCGGCCCGGGTCTCGCGTTGATCACCTTCCTCGGCGCCGGCGTGATCGAATATCGCGTGGTGCACCTGGCCGAGGGCGCCAACATGCTGCGCTTCACTGCGCGTCCGGAGTTCTGGCCGAACTTCGCCGTTGCCGTGGATTTGATGCGTGAGCGCGAATGGCACGCCACCCACCTCGCTTTGCGCGCCGGTCGGGCCATGCACGTGACGCTGAAGCCCACGCGCGCCACCTGGCGCCCGGGAGAGGAGGCAGAAGTGCAACTCGAAGCGACCGATCAACGCGGTCGGCCGGTCGAAGCCGAGTTCGCGTTCGGTGTGGTGGATGAGTCCCTGTTCGCCATCGCCCCGGACGCCACGCCGGCGCTCGAGGCGCACTTCCTCGAGGGCGTCTGGCGCCAGGCCGAGATGCGCACCGCCGCCACGTCCCTGTTCAGCTACGCAGGCGGCACGCGCTTCGTGGCGCAGGAAATCCTCGACGAGGCCTTGGCGCAGGAGGCCGCCGTCGCCTGGGACCGTCGGCGACAGGAAATGGTGGAACTCCTCGGATTCAAGGCGTCGGACGAGGACGGCGTCAGATATGGCGCTCCGGCCGCGGCTCCCGCAGCGCCCCAGACCGACGCCGAGGCGCAGGCCCTGGGGATGTTCTTCGAGGACGCTTTGTCTGG
This sequence comes from uncultured Planctomycetales bacterium, assembly GCA_964506175.1. Lineage (GTDB taxonomy): Bacteria > Planctomycetota > UBA1135 > UBA1135 > UBA1135 > JAQBVK01. The sequence continues at coordinate 16,288 of CAZDMB010000033.1, forward strand.
TCAGGTGACCGCTGGCGGCGCCGGCGGCGGCGCGGGCGGCCAATTCGGCGGACGGCGCGGCGGCAAGTTGCGCGCCGGCCTGAGCGTGCGCGAGGGCGATCTTGGCGAAGCCCT
>CAZDMB010000034.1:0-2340 GCA_964506175.1 uncultured Planctomycetales bacterium
GAAGGACGCCGCGCTCGAGCGGCGCTTCCAGCCGGTGCGCGTGGAAGAGCCGGACGTCGCCAGCACCATCGCGATTCTCCGCGGCCTGCAGCCGAAGTACGAGACGCACCACGGCGTGAAGATCACCGACGCTGCGCTGGTGGCGGCGGCGCAACTCACGGCGCGCTACGTCGCCGATCGCCAATTGCCGGACAAGGCGATCGACGCGATGGACGAAGCCATGAGCCGTCTGCGCCTGGAGTTGGACTCCATGCCCGCGGAACTGGACGCCTTGGAGCGCAAGCTGCGACAGCTGCAGATCGAGAAGGCGGGGCTGGAGGCCGAGAGCGCCGCCGCCAACGCTTCCAAGATCCGCGCGCTCGAGCGCGAGCTCGAGGAGACCAAGGAGGCGGCGGACGCCTTGCGCGCCCGCTGGCAGAACGAGAAGGCGGTGCTGGACGAAGTGAAGGGCGCGCGCGCGAAGATCGAGAGCCTCGAAACCAAGGCGGCGCGCCTGGAGCGCGAGGGCCGCTACGAAGAGGTCGCGCGCATCCGCTACGGCGAGACGCCGGAGTTGAAGAAGGCGATCGCCACGGCCGAGGCCAGGATGCAGGCCATGCAGAAGGAGGGCGCGCTGCTGCGCGAAGAGGTCGGCACGGAAGAGATCGCCGAAGTCGTGGCCGCCTGGACCGGCGTGCCGGTGGATCGCATGGTGGAAACCGAGCGCCAGCGGCTACTGAAGCTGGAAGATTTGCTGCGCCGGCACGTGGTCGGGCAGGACGCCGCCCTCAGAGCGGTGGCGGAGACCGTGCGCCGCGCGCGCGCCGGCCTGCAGGACGAGAACCGCCCGCTCGGATCGTTCGTCTTCCTCGGGCCCACCGGCGTCGGCAAGACGGAGTTGTGCAAGGCGCTGGCGCGCGAACTGTTCGGCAATCCGCAGGCGATGGTGCGCCTCGACATGAGCGAGTACCAGGAGAAGCACGCGGTCAGCCGTTTGGTCGGCTCGCCCCCCGGTTACGTCGGCCACGAGGAAGGCGGGCAGTTGACCGAAGCGGTGCGGCGGCATCCGTACAGCGTGGTGCTCTTCGACGAGGTCGAGAAGGCCCACCCGGACGTGTTCCTGACCCTGCTGCAAGTGCTGGAGGACGGCCGCCTCACGGACAGCAAGGGACGGACCGTGGACTTCACCAACACGCTGATCGTGATGACCAGCAACCTGCGTAGCTTCGACGCCCTGAAGCAGCACTTCCGCCCGGAGTTCATCAACCGCATCGACGAAGTGCTGGTGTTCAGCAGCCTGTCGCCCGAGGCCCTGGGCCGGATCGTGGACCTGCAGCTGCAGCGCATCGAGGCCCGCCTGCTGGAGAATCAGCAGCTCGGCCTGGTGGTCTCGGACGCCGCGCGGGCCTGGCTGGCCGAGCACGGCTACGACGACGAGTACGGCGCCCGTCCGTTGCGGCGCGTGATCGAGAAGGAGCTGCTCAACCCTCTGTCCGAACTGCTCCTGTCCGGCAAGCTGGAGGGCAAGCCGGTGGTGCGCGTGGAGGTCAAGGACGGCGAGTTGACGCTGGAGCCTGCGGCCGCGGCGGCGGAGCCGCCGCAAAGCCCGAAGCGCAAGCAGCGCGCCTAGAATCGGCGGCGTGCTCCGCGCTGACGCCGTCTTCAAGCGGTACGCCGCGCGGGAGGTCCTGCGCGGCGTGTCGCTCGCAACGCGGCCAGGCGAGATCTTCGGCTTCGTGGGCCCGAACGGCGCCGGCAAGACCACCTTCCTCAAATGCGTGGCCGGCGTGGCACGCGCCGATCGCGGCACGATCGTGGCCGCGGGAATCGACGTCGCCGCGCAGCCGCTCGCCGCGCGCCGGCGCATCGGTTACGCCCCCGCCGACACCGCCATGTACGACGCGCTGTCGGTCGGCGCCATGCTGCGCTTCCTCGCCGGCTTCCACGCCGGCGCCGACCTCGGCCGCGGCCGCGCCCTGCTGGAGCGCTTCGGCCTGCCGCCGCGCGCCCGCGTGCGCGCGCTGTCGCACGGCATGAAGCGCAAGTTGCTGCTGGCCGGCGCTCTCGCCAGCCAGGCGCCGCTGCTGCTGCTCGACGAGCCGATGGAAGGCCTGGATCCGGAGGCGCGCCGCGAACTGGAAGCGCTCTTGCGCGATGAAGCGGCCCGCGGGCGCAGCGTCTTCTTCTCCTCCCACGACCTCGCCAGCGTCGAGCGCGTCTGCGACCGCGTCGCCTTCCTGCGCGCCGGACGGATCGTCGAATGCGGCACCGTGAACGAAGTGCTCGAGCGCGCCGGACGCGTGCTGTGGCTGCGTCTGCGGGAGCCCGTCGCCGTTGGCGATCTGCCGCAGGGCGGAGGGC
>CAZDMB010000034.1:2350-15975 GCA_964506175.1 uncultured Planctomycetales bacterium
CTGGGCGGCGCTGCGCCCGGGGGCGGACGGCCGCAGCGCCGAATGGCGCCTGCGCTTCGAGGGCGACCTCGGACCGGTGCTGCGCCGCCTCGCCGAGCTCAACCCGCTGTATCTGCGCGACGCCAGCGGCGGCCTCGAGGACGCCTTCGGCGCGCTCTACGGCCCGGCGGAGGCCGCAAGCGCATGATCTTTCGCCATTGGTTGCGCGAGAACGCGGTGCTGGCCATCGGCTACGCGCTGCTGCTGGCCCTCAACATCGTCGCCTCCATCCAGTATTGGCCGGACCTGCGCGACAACGTGCCGGCGGCGCTGAAACTCATCCCGCTGGCGCCGCTGCAGCAATTCTTCAAGGCCATGGAGGATTACGGCTACTGGGCCTACGTCTGCTTCCAGCAATTCTGGAAAGCCGCCGGCGTGTTCGGCGTCGCCGCCGCGGGATTGATGGGCACGGGCATCGTGGCGCGCGACGCCGACAACCGGACTGCGGAACTCCTGCTGTCGCGCCCGGTGTCGCGCGGCGCGGTCTTTTTCCAGCGCTGGCTCACGGGGGCGCTGCTCCTGCTGCTGCCGCTCTTCGCCACTTCGCTGGTGGCGGTGCAGATGGCGCCGGGCGTGCAGGAGAGTTTGGACCTCGCCATCGCCCTGCGCGGCACCGCCTACGTGGCGCTCTTCGTGCTGGCGGTCTACAGCCTGACTTGCGCCGCGTCCGCGTGGTCCTCGCATCAGTTGCGCGCCGCCGTGCTGGTGATGGGATTCATGCTGCTGCAGTTCGCGCTCTACATGATCAAAGGCGTGTGGAACTGGTCCCTCTACAATCTGATCGATCTCGACCCGCTGATCCCCATCAGCGACGGGGTCATGCCCTGGAGCAACGCCGCGATCATGGCCGGCGCCACCGCCGCCTTCTACGGCCTCGGCTGGTGGGCCTTCGAGCGCCGCGACTTCTGATGCAACCCGGGCCCTAAACCGGGAAGCGTTCGGCGCGGGCGAAAGGCGGCCGGCGCTGCCAACTGCGCTGCGGGGCTCGGCGCCACAGGAACCAGGCGACCAGCGCCGTGACGACGAAGGCTTCCAGCGCCCGCGGCGTCCACGCCGGAACGCGCGCGGACAGGTCCAGCAGCATGCCGTCCTGCGCGTGCAGCCCGAAGCCGATCAGGGCCGGAAGTCGATAGAAGTAGTAGGTGCCGAGGGAGACCAGCGCGAAGGCGCGCTGCTGCTCGCTCCGCCGGGCCGGACCGAGCGCCTGGCGGAGCAGCGCGTAGGCCAGCCACGTGCATGCCGCGCCCGCGGCGGGCATGCCGTAAACGAGGCCGAGATGCTGCCAGCCGTCGCCGTGCTCGTAATGCGGCACGTGCGACCATCCCCAGATGAACCCGGGAAAGGCGCCGAACATCAGCTCGCTGACCATGCGCGAGGCGCGGCTCGCGTGCCCCATGCCCGGATGCGGCGCGACGGCCGAATCCGGGCATGCTGCCGTGCACACTTCGCAAGATTTGCAATGAGCATTGTCAAATGAGGCCAGGGGTTGATGACCATAGAGCATCTCCACCGGCCGCACAGGGCAGATGCCCGCGCACCAACCGCTCTTCCACTCGAACAGGGCGCCTGCGAGCACCGCCACCAGCGCCGCCGCCGCGAGAAAAAGGGCGGTGGCCGGGCCGCTGAGGTCGAGCGCCACGTGGCGCAGCGGCACGATCGTGAACAGCAGGACGACGCCGGTCAACGCCATCTTCGGCTGGACGCTCTTGGGGATGCGCCACCGGCGGGAGAGGCTCAATTTGCGCGGGAGAAGGGCCACCGTCGCCAGCGGGCAGACGTTGCGCCAGATGCCGGGAGCGAGCAGCAGGAGGAGAGGGGCGACGGGGATGAGCAGATTCCACAGCAGGTTCAGGCCGAGGGTCGGCTTCACCAGCAGGGCCGCCCAAATGAACACGCCGACGGCCAGAACCAGTCCTTGCGCGAGGCGCCAATATCGCGCGGCGCGGCGTGAAATCTGCGGGGCGGAGGCGGCGGGCATGAGGGGAATGCCGGTACACCTGAAACCTAGCCCATGATCGGGATCAGGCGATCAGATCCGCTGATGGCGGGAATGAATCCCCCCGATCCGGGGGATTTCCTCAGTCCAGGAAATCGCAGTCGCCCTGGGTGTAGTACCAATTCTCGCCCCGCACCACCACGCGGAGCATGGCGTAGTCCTCCTCCGTCTCGTCGAACTTCGAGCCGGGCATCGGCGTCACGATGATGCGGTCTGGGCGCTCGTATGGCGATGCGCGCCATGCGCCGTCGGCGCGCAAGGCTTGCTCCGCCGGGCTGCCGGCCGGCACGGCGAAGCGCAAAACCACGCAGCCGGCGGCGGCGGCGCGGCGGCGCGCGGCGTCGAGCAGCGCGAGGGTTGCCGCCTGTTCGCCGCCGGTCCAGAGGTCGAGCACCGTGGCAATGCGGTGTTCGCCCTGGCGCCACTCGCGCCACAAGATCCAGCCGACGGGCTGCTCGTTGCGGAAGGCCAGCAGCCAGCGATGCCCGCCCACCGGACAGTCGCGCCAGCGCCAGCGCAAGGTGGCCGAGTCGCGAAAGAAACTCAGGCGGTGCCGATCCCGGTAGCGCTCCCACAGCGCGTCGAATTCGGGCCCGAAGTCCTTGCGCTCTTCGACGCGAAAGCCGGCGGGGTGGCGCCAGCGGAACCGCAGGAGTGGATCCGCGCAGCGCGCGAGCGCGCGGCCGAGACCGCCGCCAAGGCGCGCGCTCAAGGCGGGCGCGAGGCTCAGGCGGCATTCCCATGAGATGAGGGTGAGCGCGACGCGGAAGCCGAGCCAGCGCGAGCCGACGGTGATGGCCTCGTCGCTCGATTGGCCGCCGTAGGACCACAGGATGCCGGCTTCGTCGTTGAGGCCGATGCCGATGGCTTGCATCACTCCCTTGAAGGCGACGCCGCCCGCGCGGGCGGTCGGATCCGATGAGGTCTCGCACATCAGGTTGGCGGGAACCTCGCGCCCGTCGATCCAGACGCGGCGCCGCTGCCCGAAGGCCGCCGCCAGCGCCTGGCCGGTGGCGCGATCCTTGGCGATGACGCCGTAGGGCGCGCCGGCTGGATTGGCCCAGTACTTCCACTCGAAATGCGCCTGCGGACGTTGCTGTCCAAAGGCGCGGTTATAGAGCTCATTCAAGATTGTTGAATCCGCGCGCGTCGCGCGCGCGAACACGAGGCGCGAGGAGTCCTTGGGCCAATGAAAGACCGGGATATACTCCTGCAAATCCGTGGGCCGGCTCTGGTTCCTCATTTTCTCGCTCGCGCTCGCTTCGGCGCTGCCGGGCGCCTGGCGCGCCTGGTCCGCGGCCTCCGCGGGGCGCTGGTCGGAGTTCGGCGACGGGGTGCTGTTCTGGCTCACGTGGGCGGAAGATCCCGGCGGTCGGCGGCTGCTGCTGGCGCTGCTGGCCGCGGTCGCCGCGCTGATTTTTGCCGCGCTCGGGCAGCATAGCGCCCGCGGCTGGATCGTCGCAGCCGCGCGCTTCATCCACGGATTCTGCCGGCCGTGGATGGCGCTGACCGCAGCGGCGCTGGCGCTCCTGCCGCAACTGCTGGCGCCGGCGCTGCAGCCCGACGCGCAAGGCAAACCGAGCGTCGTCTTCATCCTGTTGGACAGCGTGCGCCTGGACCACGTGGGCTGGGGCGGAAGCCCGCTGCCGACGACGCCGCGCCTCGACGCGCTGGCGCACACCGGGGCCGCCTTCACGCAGGCCATCAGCCAGGCTCCGTGGACCAAGCCGTCGACCGCCACGCTGATGACGGGCCGCACGCCCGGCCAGCACGGCGCGACCGGCCGCTACTCCGCGCTGCCGTGGGAACGGCGCACGCTGGCGGAAGCCTTCGCGGTGGCCGGCTATCGCACCTACGCCTTCTCCTCCAATCCGAACGTCTCGACTCCTTTTCAATTCGACCAGGGCTTCCAGGAGTTCTACGAGGACGTCGCCGCCGACGCCCACACTCTGATCGAGGAATCGCGCGTCCGCGTGCGGCCGGCCGATCCCGACGAGCAGCCGTACTTCCTCTATCTCCATCTCAACGACGCGCACTATCCCTACGCGCCGCCAGCGGAAAGCCGCACCGCCGAGGGCGTGAAGCCCGTGCGCGGCGTGTTCAATCGCACCGGGCGCGCGCCGATGCTCGACGGCGACGCCGAGCGCGATTTCCGCGGCGGCGGCGGCGCCTCGTTCTCCGCGGCGGACGTCGAGGCGATGCGCCTCGCCTACGACGAGGAAATCCTCTGGCTGGACGATCAGGTCGGCAATCTGGTGGAGAAGCTGCTGGCCGAGCGCGACGACGTGCTGGTGGTCATCTGCGCCGATCACGGCGAGGAATTCCTCGATCACGGCGACCTCGGGCACGGGCATTCGCTGCACGAGGAACTGGTGCGGGTGCCGCTGCAGTTCGCCTGGAGCCCGGGTTTGGGACGGCGCCTGGGCCTCCAGCCCGGAGTGCGCGCAGCCCAAGTCCGGCTCATGGACGTGCCGTCCACCCTGCTGGACCTTGCCGGCATCGCCTGGCCGGAGGCGGCCGAGCCGCTGCAGGGCGCGTCCCTCCTGCCGCAGCTGCGCGGCGAGGCGCTTGCGGACGCGCCGGCCTTCGCCGAATCCGACTATCTCGGCAGCCCGCTCTCCGGTTTGGCCGGACCGCTGCGGATGTGGCGCGAGCCGGGCTTCAAGCTGGTCATCTCCGACCCGTGGTACGCGCGCATGGCCGGCCGGACGTGGCTGTTCGATCTCGGCAAGGATCCCGGCGAGCGCGCGAACGCCGCCGCCGCCGCGCCGGAAATCGTGAAGCGTTTGCGCGCCGCGCTCGACGGCAGCGGCTGGCTCCTGCAGCGCGACCTGACGGACGTCGGCGAGGCGGAACTCTCGGCGCAGCAGCGCGCGGAGCTGGCGCGCCTGGGTTACACCGGAGACAACCTGGAGAGGCTCGACCCGGCGAAGCTGAAACTGGCGCCGGGCGCCGTGCCGTGGGTGCAAGACCCGCGCTGACCGCCGGGGTCGCGGCGCACGAGCGGCCCTAGACGAACTTCGTCTTGCCGGGCATCGCAACCTCGCACTTGAGGCCGGGCCCCCAGGCCCAGTCCTCGTCCTTCGGCAGCAGGCGCTCCTGCGAATTCAGCGCCATCTCCCAGGTCACGCGCTGGCCGGTGTAGGCGCTCATGCGTCCCATGATTCCGGCGAGCGTGCTATGGGCCATCTGTTCGCCCTGATTGATCGGCGTGCCGGCGCGAATGCTGGCGAAGAGCTCGTCATGCTCGTTCTGGTACATGTCGTTGCCGAGGCCGTCCTTCGCCAGCGGGAAATCGCCCTCGACGACGATGCGGCCGTTCCAGCCGTCGGTGCGCATGACGCCCGCGCTGCCGACGATGGTGTCCAGGTTTTCGCCGAGCGTGCCGTCCATCTGGCGGCACTGGACGATGCCGAGCGCGCCGTCGTCCCACTCGTAGATCACGTCGAAGTGATCGTAGATGTTGCCGAATTTCGCGTCGGTGCGCACCTGGCGCCCGCCGGTGGCGGTGCAGTGCTTCGGCGGCCGGTCCCCCATCGCCCACATGACCTTGTCCACGCTGTGGATGGCCTGCTCGACGAGGTGGTCGCCGGAGAGCGGCGTCCAGTAGAGCCAGTTGCGCACCTGATACTCCAACTCCGACCACTCCGCCTTGTGTCCGCGGTGCCACAGCGAGCCGGCGAGGTAGGTGGCGTAGTAGGCGCGCACGTCGCCGATGCGGCCGCCGCGGATCTCGCGCATGCTCTCGCGCCACGCGTCGTGCGCGCGCCAGCAGAAGCCGTGCGCGAAGGCGGTGTTCTGCGCTTTGGCCTTGGCGGCGGCGGCAAGCACGCGGCGCACGCCGAAGGCGTCGGTGGCGGCGGGCTTCTCGGCGAACACGTGCTTGCCGGCGTTCACCGCGTATTCGATCTGCATCGGGCGGAAGGCGGGCGGCGAGGCGAAGAGGACGACGTCCACGGCGTCGGTGACGCGCTTGTAGCAGTCGAAACCGGTGAAGCGGCGCTCGGCGGGGAGTTGGACGCGGGCGGCGTCGATGCCCGCTTCTTCCCCGCCCATGCGCGCGGCGAGCGCTTCGAGCTGGTCCGGGAAGGCGTCGCCCAAAGCCCAGAGAACGGTGTTCTTGTCGGCGTTGAGCGCGTTCAGCAGGGCGCCGCTGCCGCGCCCGCCGCAGCCGACCAGGCCTACTTTCAGAACCTTCGCCTGCGGCGTTCCGAAGGCTGCGCGGCGCACGAGGGGCACGGCCGCGGCGGCGGCGCCGGAGGTCTTCAGGAAATCGCGGCGGGAGGGAGGGGGCTGCTGCATGGCGTCCATGGCGAGGATAACGCGGGCCGCCGCCGGCGCACGCTCACTCCGCCGCCCACAGCACCCCCTCGACGAGGTGCGCGCGGTAGGCGTCGGAGCGCCACACGTCCTCGCGGTGGCCGAGGCCGGTGTAGAAGACGCGGCCCTCGCCCTCGCGGCGCGTCCAGGAGATGGCGAAGTCGCCGTCCGTGCGGTGGATGCCGCCCTTGTTCATGTCCGTGGTCGCGACGTCCAGCGAGAGCAGCACGGAGCAGCGGTCGCGGCTCCAAGGGTCGCGGTGCTGGTAGATCTCGTCCACGATGCGGAAGCCGCCGTGGGGCCAGTGGCGCACCGCCACGTGCCCGGGCTGCTCCACCTTGACGCCGACTTCCTCGTGCCACGGGTGGCCGTCGAAGTAGCCGCCGATCATCGCGCCGTATTCCGGCCACTGATAGAAAGTGTCGTCGGCGCAGTGCGCGCCGGCGAAACCGCCGCCGGCCCTGACCCAGTCCAACAGCGCCTTCTTCTGCGCCTCGTCGAAGTTCAACTCGCCGGTGGTGTAGAAGAACACCGCGTCCAGGCGCTTCAGGCCGTCCGCATTGCACCAGCCGTTGCCGCGATCGACGGTCACCTCGAAGCGCGGGTCGGCGGCGGCCCACTGCTGCCAGCTCTTCTCCACGAGCGACAGGCCGTCGTCGCCGGCGCGCGCCACGTCGTGCTCGAAGCCGCGCGACTCGACGTGCACCAGCACTTGGCGCACCCGCTGCTGCGCCGCGAGGAAGGCCACCAGGTCGTTCAACTCGGCTTCGCTCAATACCGCGCCGAGGTTCTTGGTCATGGCGGATTCCTTCACCAGTTTGCCCGCGGCGTCGAACTTCTCGAAACCGGCGGCGATGGTGTCCTCCGGATCGAGGATGGCGCGGCGGATCTGCTCCTGGCTCAGGCGCAGGCCGACGTTCGAGAGGTCCGGGCCGGCCTCGTTGGGCGCGCCGCTGACGGCGGAGCCGCCGACCGAGTGGCACTTGGTGCAAGTGGCTTTGAGGTTCTCGCGGAAGGTCTTCTCGCCGCGCGCGATCGCATCGAGCGCCTTGCGCGTGAGAAACGGCAGGTCCTTGCCGTCGAACCAGTCGCGCGCGCGTCCCGCCGGATGCGTGAACGACTCGTTGAGGATGCGGTCGAATTCCTTCGGCGCCGACCACTCGCGCACGTACTCGACGCAGTCCTCCTTGAGTTTTTCGTCCGCGTCGTCGCGCTGCACGTACGCCAGCACGGCGGCGGCGTCTTGCGCGCGCCCGAGATGATTGGCCGCAGCGAGCGCGCGGCGCGCGAAGGGCTGGCTAAGTTCGTGCGCGCGCGGCGCGCAGTCCGCCAGCGCCGGGTAGGCGGCCTCGATGCGCTTGTCCCAGATCGCGCGCGCCGCCTCGGCGCCGATCCGCGGCTCCGCGTCCGCCAGGAAGCCGCTGACCGCCGCGCTGCGCAGGTGCCGCAAGGCCACCACCGCGGCGGTGCGGCGCGCCGCATCCGGATCCGAAGTCATGGCCGCCAAGGCCGGGGCGGAGGACAGTTCCGCCAGCGCCAGCGCGCCGGCGTGCCGCAGCCAGGGATCGCGGTCGGCGTTGGCGCCGAGCATGTTCAGCAGCGCCGGCACCGCGGCGGTCGCGCCGGTCTTGCGCAGGCTGGTGGCGGCCATCAGGCGCACGCGCGCGTCGCCGTCCGCGAGCAGGGCAACGAGGCGATCCGTCTGCGAGGCGTCTCCCGCCTCGCCGAAGGCGCGCGCCGCCTGGGCGCGCAACTCCGGATCGCGCGCGTCGAGCAGGATGGACAGTTCCGCCACCTGCCCGAGCTGAATCAGGCCCCAGATGCCGTGGATCCGGTGCATCCGGCCCTGCGCCGCCGGCAGCCATGCCGCGCCCAACACCGCGGACACGCGCACCGTGGCTTCTTCCTCCGCCAGCGCGGCGCTGCGCAACTCGTCGGCGGCGCCGCGCGCTGCCAGCGCGAACTGCGCCTTGAGGCGCACCCGCCGGTCCGGGTGGGCGAGCAGCGCGCCCAGTTCGTCGTTCGAGCGCTCGCGAAAATTCGCGCTGAGCAGTGCGGCGGTTTCGCGGGCGAGATCCGAGCGCGATTCCTCGAAGGCGCCGCGATAGATGCGGCCCTTGCCGGCACCGGTCCAGCCCTCGACCCAGTCGAGCGCCCACAGGGCGCCATCGGGACCGAAGCAGCAATCGGTCGCCAGCATTCCCCACCAGAACTCCTCCTGCTGGCTCATCTTCCAACCGGCGCCGTCGGGTTCGAGCGTGAAGCGGCGGATGCCGCTGGAGCCGCTGCCGCCGGTGAAGTCGCACAAGAAGAAGGAGCCGGCGTACTTGGCCGGCAGGCCGACGCCAGGCGCCGCGGCGAATCCGCTGGGACCGCTGGCGATGTTGGCGAGCGGCGGATTGAGGAAGGCTGCCTGATCAGGCACCTGCTCGCGCGGCTGCCACCAGCCTTCCGGCATCCATGGGCCGCGATCGTTCAGATACTGGAAATTCATGCTCCAGCCGCTGTCGCCGCCTTCCACCAGGTACACCAGCCGCGCGCGGTCGCCCGCGTCGCAATTGTTGTCGCCGGTGAAGAGATTGCCGAAGTCGTCGAAGGCGAGCTCCTGCGGATTGCGCAGGCCGTGGTAGAAGACCTCGAGTTCGGTGCCATCCAGGCGGCAGCGGAACACGGCGCCGCGCCCCGGCTCGGACAAGAGCGCGCCCTCCTGCGTGAGCACGTGATAGCCGCGGTCGCCGACCGAGAAGTAGAGGCGGCCGTCGGGCCCGAGAATCAGGCCGTGCAGATCGTGGCCGCGGAAGGCGATGCGCGGACCGTAGCCGTGGTGCAACGCCACGCCATCCTCGGCGACGCCGTCGCGATCGGCGTCGGTGAGCTTCCACAACTTCGGAATGCAGGTGAAGTAGACGTCGTCGTCCACGGCGAGCACGCCGGCGCCGGTGCCGTCAAGGAGATCGCGGAAGCCGCGGGCGAACACCTTCGAGGTGTCGGCGCGGCCGTCGCCATCGGCGTCCCACAGGACGCGGATGCGCTCCTCCTGGTCCGTCCACTCGCCCAAGAATTCAGGGTGGCTGGCGAGGTAGTTCTCGCCCCGCTCCTCCGGCGTCACCGTGCGCAGGTCGCGCTCGAGGAATTCCGGAAAACTGCGGTTGTCCGGCACCCCCTCCGATTCCTGGCGGAAGGTCTCCGCGACGTACACGCGGCCGTCGGCGGCGACGTCGAAGGCCACCGGATTGGCGAGGTCGGGCTCAGCGGCCCACAGCGCCACCTGCATTCCCGCGGGCACCCGGAAATTCCTGATCTGCTCCTGTCCCTGCGCGCTGGCGGCGGCGATCTTCGGCTCGTACGGCTCGGTGGGAGGCGCGTAGCGTTGCTGCGGCGGCGGGGCCGGCGGCTGCGGCAGGGGCAAAGCTTGCACCTTCTCCGCCGCCGCCGCCGCGGGCGCGGCCGCCGGCGGCGCCGGGTCGCGGCCGCAGGCGGCCAGCAGCGCAAAGGCGACGAAGATGGGAAGGATTCGCGCGTGGGGAGCGGTGCGCATGGTTCAGGGCGCATCCTAGCCGCCGTGGGCGCGTACCATCGTCCCATGTGGATGCTCCTGCTGCAGGCGGCGGTCGAGTTCGGCGGCGCTCCGTACCTGGACTTGAGCGCGCGCGCGGATCTGCAGGGGATCGTGGACCGCGAACCCGGCCAGTACCTCGGCCACCCGACGACCGCGCTGCTCGCCGATGGCGCCAGCATCGTGTGCGTCTACCCCAAGGGGCATGGCCGCGGCCCCATCGTGCTCAAGCGCAGCGACGACGGCGGGCGCACGTGGAGCGCGCGCCAGCCCGTCCCCGAAAACTGGGCGACCTCGCAAGAGACGCCGACCATCCACCGCGTCCGCGCCCCGGCAGGCGGCGAGCGGCTGCTGCTGTTCAGCGGGCTTTCCCCGCTGCGCATGGCGTTCAGCGAGGACGAGGGAAGGAGCTGGTCGCCGCTGGCGCCGGTCGGCGATTGGGGCGGAATCGTCGCGATGGCGAGCCTCGCGCAGTTCGAGGACGGCACGCTGCTGGCGTGGTTTCACGACGACGGCCGCTTCATCGGCAATCGCGCCTACGAGCCCGCGGACAACGCCCGCTTCCACGTGTACCAGACGCGCTCCGCCGACGGCGGGCTCAGCTGGGAGCCGCCGCGCGCGATCGCCTCCCATCCCGCGGCGCAGTTGTGCGAGCCCGGCTACGTGCGCTCTCCGGACGGCAAGACCATCGCCCTGTTGCTGCGCGAGAACTCGCGCCAGTTTCATTCCTTCATTGTTTTCAGCGAGGACCAGGGAGCGACCTGGTCCGCGCCGCGCGCGACCAGCCTCGCGCTCACCGGCGACCGCCACGTGGCCAAGTACGCGCCGGACGGGAGCCTGCTCGTCACCTTTCGCGACATGGCCCCCGGTTCGCCGACCGCCGGCGACTGGATGGCATGGCTCGGCCGCTGGGAAGACCTCGTGAACGGCGGCCCCGGAGCGCGCCGCATCCGCCTGATGGACAATCAGCACCCGTGGGATTGCGCCTACTCCGGCCTGGAGCTCCTGCCGGACGGCGCGTTCCTGGCCACCACCTATGGACACTGGCTCGCGGGCGAGGAGCCGTTCATCGTCTGCCTGCGCCTGCGCCGCGAAGATCTGGCAGGATGAGTGGATGAAGGCGCGACTCACCTTCCACGGCGCTGCCGGCGAGGTCACCGGCTCCTGCTACGTCCTGGAGACGGCGCGCTCGCGGGTGGTGGTGGACTGCGGCATGTTCCAGGGAAACGCCGAGGCGCGCGATCGCAACTTCGCCGACCTGCCCTTCCGCGCGCCGCACGTGCACGCGGTGGTCGTCACGCACGCGCACATCGACCACACAGGACTGCTGCCCAAGCTGGTGGCCGACGGTTTCCCCGGCGACATTCACGCCACCCAAGGCACGCTGGATCTGGCGCAGATCATGCTGACCGACAGCGCCGAGATCCAGGTGATGGACGCCGAGCGCCGCAGCAGGTATCGGCGGCGCCGCGGCGACCCGCCGGTCGCGCCGCTCTACACCACCGCGGATGCCGAGCGCGCGTTGCGCGCCTTCCGCCCCCATCCCTTCGACGAATGGTTTCGCGTGGTGGACGGGGTGCGCGCGCGCTACCTCCGCGCCGGCCACATCCTGGGAGCCGCTTCCGTGGAGATGGAGGTGGCGGACGGCGCCCCCGCGCGCCGCATCGTGTTCTCCGGCGACCTCGGGCCCACGCCCGACCCGCTGCTGCCCGACCCGCAGCCGCCCGCCGCCGCCGACGTGCTGCTGCTCGAGTCCACCTACGGCGACCGCGATCACCGGCCGATGCCGGAGACGCTGGAGGAACTGGCGGCCATCCTGCGCGAGACCGAGGGCAGCGGCGGCAACGTGCTCATCCCGGTGTTCGCCGTCGGCCGCGCGCAGATGCTGCTCTGGGCCATCGGCAAACTGGAGCGCGAAGGCCGCGTCAAGCCGCGTCCGGTGGTGCTCGATTCGCCGATGGCCATCGACGTCACCAAAGTGTACCGCGCCGCGCCGGAGCAGCCGATCGTGACGCAGCAGACGATTTTCTCCCGCACCGTGCAGGAGTCCATCCGCCTCAACGAGGCGCGCGGCACCGTGATTCTTTCCGCCAGCGGCATGTGCGACGCCGGCAGAATCCTTCACCATTTGAAGCACCATCTGTGGAAGCCGGAAACCCACCTGGTGTTCGCCGGGTTCCAGGCCCACCGCTCCCTCGGCCGGCAGATTCTCGAAGGCGCGCAGCGCGTGCGCATCATGGGCGAGGACATCGCCGTGGCGGCGCAGCGGCATACCCTCGGCGGCTTCAGCGCCCACGCCGGGCGCAGCGGCCTGCTCGCCTGGTACGCGGCGATCGGCCGCAAGCCGGAGACCGTCGCGCTGGTGCACGGCGAAGACGGACCGCGGGCGGCGCTGGCGTCCGCCCTGCGCGAGCAAGGCGCCGCGCGCGTGCTCGAGCCGGCGCGCGGCGAGACGATCGAAATCGGCTAAGGCGCGGCCGGCGGCGCCGCCGCGGCGCCGCTGCGCGGCACGCGGATTTCCTCGATGAGGGCCTGCACCGCGGGCGAGGGCGGCGGCCGCAGGCGGCATACGGCCGCCGCCACCGCCAGGTTGATGAGCGCGCCCAGCGTGCCGATGCCTTCCGGCGAGATGCCGAACCACCAATGCGCGGGGTTCGACAACTCCGGGTGGGCGAACTTGAACCACAGAATGTAGCCGGCCGTGAAGCCGATGCCGGCCAGCATGCCGCTGATGGCGCCGGCGGCGTTCATGCGCCGGGAGAAAATGCCGAGCAGGATGGCAGGGAAGAAGGACGAGGCGGCCAAGCCGAAGGCGAAGGCCACGACTTCGGCGACGAATCCCGGCGGATGCATTCCGAGCCAGCCGGCGGCGAGCACGGCGGCGGCAGCGGCGAGGCGCGCCGCGCGCAACTCGCCGCGCTCGGTGATGCCCGGCCGGAAAGTGCGCTTCAGCAGATCGTGGCTGACGGCGGTGCTCACCACCAGCAGCAGCCCGGCGGCGGTGGAGAGGGCCGCCGCCAGCGCGCCGGCCGCAACCAGCGCGATCACCCAGTTCGGCAAGCCCGCGATCTCCGGATTGGCGAGCACCATGATGTCGGAGTTGACCGTCAACTCGTTCGGCACGGCGGAGGCCGGGCCGGTGTACTGGATGAGGCCGTCGGCGTTCTTGTCCTGCCAGGCGAGCAGGCCGGTTTCCTCCCACTTGGCGAACCACTCGGGCATCGCGTCGTGCGGCCGGCCGCTGACCGTGTCGAGCAGATTGGTGCGCGCGAACAGGGCGATGGCCGGAGCCGTCGTGTAAAGCAGCGCGATGAAGAGCAGCGCCCAGCCGACGGACTTGCGCGCCGCGCGCACGCTCGGCACCGTGTAGAATCGCACGATCACGTGCGGCAGTCCGGCGGTGCCGATCATCAGAGCGGCGGTGATGCAGGCGACGTCCGGCAGACTCTTCGCTCCGGTCAGGTAGGAATTGAAGCCGAGTTCGCGCTGCAGGCCGTCGAGCCGCCGCACCAGCGAGCCGCCGTCCGCGCCCGCGCCCAGGAACCCGATCTGCGGCAGGGCGTGGCCGCCGATCATCAATGAGAGAAAGATCGCGGGCACCAGGTAGGCGCAGATCAGCACGCAGTACTGCGCCACTTGGGTCCAGGTGATGCCCTTCATGCCGCCGAACACCGCGTAGAAGAACACCACGGCCATGCCGATGGCGACGCCGGT
>CAZDMB010000034.1:15985-16312 GCA_964506175.1 uncultured Planctomycetales bacterium
TCCACGCGCACTTCGAGAAAGCGCGACAGCACGATCCCGACGCCGCGCATCTGGCCGCCGACGTAGGTGAAGCTGATGAAGATGGCGCACAGCACCGCGGTCACGCGCGCGACGCGCGACTCGTAGCGGTCGCCGATGAAGTCGGGCACCGTGAACTTGCCGAACTTGCGCAGGTACGGCGCCAGCAACAAGGCCAGCAGCACGAAGCCGCCGGTCCAGCCCATCAGATAGACGGAGCCGTCGTAGCCGAGCATGGAGACGAGCCCGGCCATGGACAGGAAGGAGGCGGCGCTCATCCCGTCGGCGGCGGTCGCCATGCCGTTGGCG
>CAZDMB010000035.1:0-6269 GCA_964506175.1 uncultured Planctomycetales bacterium
CTGCGCCCAGATCCAGACGCGTCGCGCGAGACGTTGGGCGTCGCGGAGGGCGTCGCCGGTGGGCGCGGCGGGCGCCGGCGAGGCGCCGGCGGCGATCGCCCGCTGCGCGGCGGTGCCGCGCACGTTGGGCGCGGGCGAATCGAGGCCGCCCTCGAGCGGGCCCCAGCCGCGCGGCGCGCCGGGAGGCGTCAACCGCAGAATGCGGCCATACGCGTCGCGGTCGCCGGCGGCGTGCCCGCCGACGCCCGGATCCCACCAATCGGTGATCAGGATCGATCCGTCCGGGGCGACGGTGACGTCGCTCGGCCGGAACCACTGGCCGCGCTCGCCGGCGCCGTCCTTCGACGGAGCGATCAGCACGCCGTGCTCCAGGGCGAGCGCGCCGCCGCGCGCCGTCGGCCGGTGCAGGTAGACCAGCGAGCGGCCGGCGTCGGCGTCCAGCACGGCCCCGTTCCACTGCGGGAAGAGCGCCGCCTCGTACGCCACCACGCCGGTCGGGCCGCCGGTGCCGTTTTCACAACCCATGGGCAGGACGCCGGGATCGTCCTGGTGCCAGTGCGCGGCGAGGCGCTCCTGCCCCGGCCGCCGATCCGCCTGCCAGAACCGCGCGCCGTCGGCGCTGAAGAAGCCGTAGTTTCCTCCGGCGAGGATCGCGACCGTGCGACAGCCGCCGTTGCCGTCGTCGTCGTTGTCAGAAACGAAGATCGAGCCGAACGAATCCGGCGCGGCTTCGTAGTCGTTGCGGAAATTGTGCGCCAACACGCGCATGCCGCCGCCGTCGGCGCGGATGGCGCCGACCAATCCCCCGGTCCAGATGCGGCCGTCATCGCTGACGAGCCCGGGGCGGTTGCCAGGGTTGCCCGGGCCGCCGTCGTTGTAGACCGAACCGCTGCGCAGGGTCCAGCCGGAGGCGTCCGTGACGAGGTGCGGACCTGCGTTGCCCGTGCACCACAGAAGCTCGCCCCACGGCGCGGCCACCACCGAGTGGAGTCCGTGGTCGTGGTCGCGGCCGCCGAAGCCGCCAAGGAAACGCTCGCGCACGTCGGCCTTGAGGTCGCCGTCGGTGTCGCGATAGACCCACAGGTCGGGCGAGCACGATACGAACACGCGGTCGCCGATGACCGCGATGCCGAGCGGCGCCACCAGCTCGGGGTCCTGGGCGAAGACGGTGGAGGTTTCCGCCGCGCCGTCGCCGTCGCGATCTTCCAGCACGACGATGCGGTCGCCGGCGTCGAAGTGACGGCCCGGATTGCGGCCCTGCCACTGGCGATAGTTGACGGCTTCGGCCACCCACACGCGGCCTTGCGCGTCGACGTCGAGCGCCGTGGGGTTGTAGAGCAACGGCGACTCCGCCCACAAATCCACGCGCGCCGGCGCGGCGACGTCGAATTGGGAAGTGAGATCCTGAGCGCCGGATTGCGGCGCGAGCGCGAACAGGAGGAGCATGGTCGGCATGGGCGGTCCGAGGACCGCCCAGCCTATCCGCCCCCGGGCATCACTTCGGGATGTCGAAGCTCACCGTTTGTCCCGGCTTGACCTCGATCGGATCCGAGTTGTAGTCCGGCGGAATGGTGAGGGTGTAGGAGCCGGCCGCGAGATCGCGGAACTCGTAGCCGCCGTCGGGCCCGATGGGCGAGAAGCCGGCATTGCCGCCGTTCACATCCATCAGCAGAACGAAGCCGTTGCCGAACCCGCCTTGATTTTGCTGGCCTTGCGCGCGGCGGTTGACGCCCTTGAGCACGCCGCCGCTCGCGAGCCGCGCGCTGCCGACGTCATGCGCCTGCTCTTCCTGCAGGACGAATTTCTCGCTCGTCCACGGGGCGTAGCCGGGAGCGCTGACGCACACGACGTACTCGCCAGCGGGGACTTCCTCGAAGACGAAATTGCCGCCGCCGTCCACCGTCGCCGCGGTCGCCGCGGGTCCGCCGAAGGACGTCATCTGGCCGCCGCCCTGGCCGTCGTCCGTGGCGGTGATCGCCAGGAAACGGCCGCGCCGACCACCGCCGCGTGCGCCGGCGGAAGCCGGTTCGAGGCGCGCGTTCGCCGCCGCCAGGGCCAGACCATCGGCCTCTACGATGCCGGTCACGCGTCCGCCGCGCACGTCCACCTTGATCTCCTGCTCGCCCGCAGCGAGCTCCACCTTCTCGCGCCGTTCGGGCAAGTTGCCGCCCGGCGTCACCACCACTTCGTAGGAGCCGGGTTCCAGAGGCTGCAGGCGCACGCGGCCGGCGCCGTCCGTGCGCTCGCCGCCGAATCCTGGCAGGCCGGGGAAACCGCCGGCACCGACGGCTTCGGAGCGCACGCTGGCGTTTGGGAGCGGGGCGCCGCGGCGCGTGACGACGACCGTCGGGATGCACAGGCCGGTGGCGCGCAAGAGCACTTCTTGCACCGTTCCGGCGATGAGCCCGACCGTTTGAGCGGTGTGCGACTCCTTCGGCTTGTCATCGCCGCCCAGACCCAAGCCGGGCCCGGCGAAGCGAATTCCGTTCGGCGCTTCGGCGGCGCGGTAGTCCACGCTCCAGTTGCCCGGCGGCAGGCCCGCGAACACCGCTCGTCCGCTGGCGTCGGTGCGCTGCGTCTTCGCCTGCGCCACTTCCTTCAGCGCCGGGTCCACCGGCGTGGCAGCGACTTCCACTCCGGGCAAGGGAGCGCCGGCGCCGTCCTCCACGCGCACCACCACGTCCGCTCCGGGTAGCAGCGCGACGCGCAACTCCTGCGGTCCGCGCTCGCGCGCGAGAGTCTCTTCGTGCGTGGCGAAGCCGGCCGCTTCGATGCGTAGCTCGTAATTTCCCTCGGCGAGGTCGGCGAAGGAGACGCCGCCGGCGGCGTCCGTGCGCCGGCGCTGGGCGTCGCCGCCGAAATCCACGCGCGCGCCGCCGGGGCCGCCGACGCGGATGCGGACGTCGCGCCGCGCCTGCCCGGGAGGCCCGCCGAAGTCGGCGTCCGCTTGCGCCGGGGTGAGGGTCACGAGCGCGTCCGCGACCGGGGCGCCGTCGGTGTCGCGGGTCACGCGCAAGGCCAGCACCGAAGCCGGCTCCAGCCGTACGATGAAATCCGCGAGATCTTGCGTCAGATCCGCCTGAACGCCCTGCGCGCTGGCGCTGCCGGCGGCCGCGTGCACGTTCCAGAGGCCCGGATCCAGGCCTTCCATGCTGAAGCTGCCGTCGTCCGCCGTCGTGGCCGTATGATCGTCGAATAGGGAAAGGAAATTGAAGCCAGAGTCTCCGTCCTCGGCGCGCGCCAGGCTGACCTCGGTGCCGGCGACCGGTCTGCCCTGGGGATCGAGGACCTTGCCGGCGAGCCGCAAGGCGGGCTTGAGCGTAACCAGCACCTCCGCCGCTTGTGCGTCCACGGTGGCCCAGGCCAGACCGTAGCCCGGTGCGCGCGCGTTCACGCGGGCGCCGGCGCCCTGCTCGACGCCCTGCAGAGAAAAGCGCCCGGCGCCGTCGGTCACGGCGTCGGGAGCGCGGCCCGGCGCCGCGCCCGGCAGCGTGAAGGCGAAGGCGCCGCCGCGGATCGGGCTGCGCAGATACACCTCCGCGCCGGCGATGGGCCGGCGGTCCTGATCCACCACCATGCCGCGCAGCACCCGGCCTTCCTGCAGGCGCAGCGTGGCCTCCGGAAGGACCGCTCCGGTCTTGGCTTCGACGCGCGCGCCGGTTTCGCCGCGTGCCGGGGCGTAGCCGTGGGCTTCCGCCTCCAGGAGATAGGCGCCGGGCTCGACGCCGTCGAAGCGGAAGCGCCCCGCGGCGTCCGTGTCCGCGTTGCGCCCGCCGGGCATGAAGCCGCGCGTGCGATCCGCGCTGCGCAGCGCCACGCGCGCGCCGGCCACCGGCTGCCCCGTCGGATCCAGAACTTTGCCGCCGAGGGTGGCGCCCGCCAGCAAGGGCACGGGGCCGAGCGTCAGGCGCTCGCCGGCGCGCAAGGGCTGCAACTCGAGGGTCTTGGTTTGAAAGGCGTCGCCCCCCACCTGCAGGGCGAGCGGGCGACCGGCGGGAACGCGCAGGCTGATCTGACCGCGCGCATCGGCGAACACGCGCGCGGCGGCGTTGGCGTCGGCATTGAGATTGGGCAGGGAGAAACGGAATCCTCCGGGACCCTCCGGCATCTCGCTTTCTTCGGCCGCGGCCCAGGCGTTCGGCACCGAGCGCTGCGCGTGATCCACCGCCGCCAGCAGGATCTCGGCTTGGCCGCCTGCGAGGGCGGTTTCGGCCCCGCCAGCGGCGGGCACGGGCGCGCTTTCGCTGCGGAGGAGCGCTGCGGCTTGGTCCGCGCCCGCGCCCGCGCCGGGCGAGGCGGCGGCGGCCTCCTGGGCGGCCGCGGCGGCGGGATTCGTTCCACCTGCGGCGTCGGTGGCGGACGAACCGCCGAGCAAGAACCAGAGGCCCGCGGCGACCGCGAGCACCAGAAGGACGATCAGGGAGGAATTGCGGTTCATGGCGAGGCGAGGCAAGACTCTACGCACGATCCAGGGCCGCCGTGTGGCGATTCCGGCATGGTGCCGCTGCTAGCGTAAGGTCCATGTTTCTCCTCCCGCTCCTCGCCCTGGCGCTGCAGGCTTCCGACGGGATGCCGGCCATCGTGAACCGCTATGAGGCCGACCTGGGCGCCCTGGACCGCCTCTCGCCGCTCGACTGGACGCCGGCCGCGCTCGACCGCATGGAGGCCTTCCAGCAGTCCGAGATGGCGCGCCTGCGCGCCAAGGTGCCGTTCTCCGGCCTCGACCTCGACGGCCGGGTGGACTGGATCCTGCTGCGCAATCGGATCGAGCACGAACTGCGCGAAATCGGCCATGAGCGCGCCCGCCAAGCCGAAGTGGACCCCCTGCTGCCCTTCGCCCCGCCGCTCGTGGCGCTGGTGGAGCAGCGCTTGGCGCGAGCCTTTCCGGTCGCCGAGGAAGCCGCCGCGCGGCTCGACGCGGCCGCGCGCGCCCTCGGCGAGCTGCGCGCGCAGTGGGAGGCGGCGCCGCCGCCGGCGCGTCCCACGGTGGCGAACCGCGCCGCCGCGCGCTGCGAAGAACTGCGATCGGCTCTCGCGGCGTGGTACGAGTTCAACGCCGGCTACGACCCCTTGTTCACCTGGTGGTGCGCCGAGCCCTGGGGAAGGCTGGAGGCCGCGCTCGGCCAGCACGCGCGCCTCGTGCGCGAGAAGGTCGGCGGCCTCAAGCCCGACGACCCCGAGCAGATGGTGGGCGATCCGCTCGGGCGCGCCGCCCTGCTGGACGAGCTCGCCTTCGAAATGATTCCCTACTCCCCGGAGGAGCTGATCGCGATCGCCGAGCGCGAGCTGGCGTGGTGCCGCGCGCAATGGGAATCCGCCGCGCGCGACATGGGCCTCGGCGGCGATCGCCTCGCCGCCCTCGAGCGCGTGAAGCAGATGCACGTGTCCCCCGGCGAGCAACCGGAACTGATCCTGACCCTCGCCGACGAGGCGGTGCGCTTCCTCGAGGAACGCGAGCTGGTGACCATCCCCGCGCTGTGCAAGGAATCCTGGCGCATGGAGATGATGTCACCGGAGCGCCAGAAGTACACCCCGTACTTCACGGGCGGCGAGGTCATCTCCATCTCCTTTCCCACGGCGGGCATGGAGCACGCCGACAAGGAGATGAGCCTGCGCGGCAACAACATCCCCTTCTGCCGCGCCACCGTTCATCACGAACTCATCCCCGGCCACCACCTCCAGGGCTACATGGCGCGGCGCTGGAACACGCATCGCCGCGCCTTCGGCACGCCCTTCTTGAGCGAGGGTTGGGCGCTCTACTGGGAGATGCACCTCTGGGACCTGGGATTTTTCACCACGCCGGAGGATCGCGTCGGCGCGCTGTTCTGGCGCGCCCACCGCTGCGCTCGCATCCTCTTCTCGCTGCGCTTTCATCTTGGCGAGTGGACTCCCGAGCAGTGCGTGGACTTCTTGGTGAAGGAGGTCGGGCACGAGCGGCGCGGCGCGGAGGCCGAAGTGCGCCGCAGCATCCAGGGCGGTTACGGGCCGCTCTATCAATGCGCCTACATGGTGGGCGGGCTGCAGCTGCGCGCCCTTTACAAGGATCTGGTCCAGCAGAACGGCTGGACCGAGCGCGCCTTCCACGACGAGGTGCTGCGCCAGAACTCGATGCCGATCGAGATGATCCGGGCAAACATGAAGCGCCAGGACTTGTCCCCGGAATACCGGGCGTCCTGGCGCTTCGATGAGGGAAATTAGCCGACCTTACTGCACGAGGCCGTAGGCGGGGTTGGAGGCCGCAGCGTCCGGGACGCGCAGCGCCACCGCCG
>CAZDMB010000035.1:6279-16115 GCA_964506175.1 uncultured Planctomycetales bacterium
CGCGACGCGCTCGTGCGTGAACGCGTACAGGTTGGCGTAGAGGCGGCCGACCGGAGCGTTGGCGGGGATGACCTTGACGAGCGAGGCGACCCCGTTGACGTCCGCCACGGAAGTGCCGAGGGCGCGCACCGGAGCCTTGATGTCCAGCACGGTGCTGCCGAAGGCCGACGTGGTCCAGCCGGAACCCATCACGATCGCGCCCGAGCTGCGGTAGATCGTGATCGATTCGCCCGGCAGCGCGCCGCTGACCGAGAAGGTCGCCGCGGAGCCGGCCGTCAGAGCCGGCACGGAGAGATTCATGCCGGAGTTCGCGTTGGCGCTGCAGCAGACGTCGTAATCGATCCACCAGCCCCATTGGCCGCTGGTGAAGGGATTTTGGCCGTTGGCCCAGGCGGTCTCGTCCGGGTGGTTGTTGCAGTGGACGTCCGCGTGGACGGCGATCTGGATGGTGTCACCGCACTGGGCGCCGAAGTCCGACAACGGAATCAGTGCGCTGTAGGAGGTGGCGCCGTTCGGGAAGTCGTACTGGTAGGGGAATCCGCCCGGCGGGTGGTTGCCGCCACCGTTGCTCGGCGGCTCGCCGAACCCGGCATAGATCGCCAGGTGGGTGAAGTTGCCGTTGTGGTGGTGAGCAGCGCCATGTCCGATGGACACGTCGATGCGCAGCGTGTCGCCGGTGTTCGTGATGACCACGTTGCCGACGTCATTGGTTTGACCGGCCAGGAGGTCGGTCGTGAAGGGCTGGCAGCCTTGCGGGGCTGCGGCGAGGGCGAGGATGAGGGTGAGCATGGGTGGGCTTCTGGGGCCGGCGCAAGGATATCCGACATCCTACGCAGGGATCCGTTTATTTTGATTTACAGGCCCAATTACTTGTCCTGATCGAGGATTCCCATTCCCTTCCGATTCGGGTAGGGCGGGCGCTTCGGCTGGTGCCAGCCGCGCTTCGCGATCTCGTCCAGGACCTCGGCGATGGCCGCGTCCAGCTGCGGATCTTCGCCGCGCGAGAGCAGGCTCGGATGGTCCACCACGGGCAGATCCGGGTCCACGCCGTGGCCCTCGATCCCCCACGTGCCGTCGAGGTCGTAGTAAGCGAAGGTCGGGACGGTGATCTGGCCGCCGTCCACCAGGGCCGGGTTGCCGCTGATGCCGACCAAGCCGCCCCAGGTGCGCTGGCCCACGAGTTTACCCAGTTTCTTCTCCTTGAAGTAGGCCGGGAAGGCGTCGCCGCCGGAGCCCGCGAGGCCGTTGATCAGCATGACCTTCGGGCCTTGGTGGCTGTCGGGCGGCCAGTGCCAGTCGCGGCCGTCGCGGCCGGCCCACATGTTGGTGGCCGGACGGTCGAGCAGCTCGATGAAGCGCGTCGGGATCTGGCCGCCGCCGTTCCAGCGCTCGTCCACGATCAATCCTTCCTTCGCGATCTGCGGGTAGAACTGGCGGAACAAGTCGTTCTGGCCGGTGACACCCGTGTCCGTCACGTAGAGGTAACCGACGCGGCCGCCGGTCTTCTCTTCCACGTACTTGCGGTTGTGCTCGATCCAGTCGCGGAAGCGCACTTGGTTCTCGCTGCCGATCGGCGTGATGACGACTTCGCGCGCGTCGGCGTCCAACGCCGGCTTGGCGCTGACGGTGAGCACCGTCGTGCGGCCGGCAAGACCCTGAAAGGCCGTCCACGGATCTTGCGCCGCGTCGAGCGGCGCGCCGTTGACGGCCAGCACGTAGTCGCCCTCCTTCACGTCGATGCCGGGTTGATCGAGCGGACCGCGCGTGTCCGCGTCCCAGTCGGCGCCGCGATGAATCTTGGCGATGCGGAAGGCGCCCTGATCGAGCTGCCAGTCCACGCCGAGCATGCCGACGCTGACGGAAGGCTGCTGTTCGGTCGGATAGCCGCCGACGTAGGCGTGGCCGACGTTCAACTCCGAGATCATCTCGCCGATCACGAAGGCGACGTCGTCGCGCGTGGCGCAATGGTCGGTCATGGCCAGATAGGACTGCAGCACCGCCGGCCAGTCCACGCCGTGCATGCCGGGGTCGTAGAAGTAGTCGCGCTCCAGACGCCAGGCGTCCTGCACCAGTTGGCGCCATTCCACGCGCGGATCCACGCTGACGGTCATCCCGCCCGTCGGCACGGCTTCGCCGCTGGCGCCGGCGGAGGCGCCCTGGATACTGGCGCTGTTGCCGCGCAGCACGAGCAGCTTCTTGCCGTCGGGGGTGATGGCGTAGCCGCCCGCGCCCGCGGCGACCGCCTGTTCCTTCGGCTCGGCCGAGAGGAAGTCGAAGACCTGGATGCTGTTGCCGTGATCGCCCGCGCGCACGTACAGCAAGGCGCCGGAATCGTTGACGTTGAGCGCGCCGAAGTTGCCTGCCGGCACCGGCAGCATGATGGCGCGGCCTTCCGCTCCGTCGAACTCGATCTCCACTTTCTCGCGCTTGGCGCCGTCGTCCTTGCCGGCCGCGGGCGCGGCCTCCTGGCCGCCGCCGGCGGGCGCCTGGCGCTCGAGCATGAACTCGAAGTTCATCGGCCCCATGGAGCCGTGGCCCTTCATGGTCGTGCCCGTGACCTTGGCGCTGAGCGTGGCCGGTCCATCGTCCGTCCGCAGCGCGGCTTCGAGATCGCCGCTGGCGCGGTCGTAGTGTCCCGAGGTGATGGTGGCGGTTCCGGTGGGAATCGAGAGGGAGCCGGTCACCGCGCCGTCCGCGTCCAGGTGCAGGCTCGCCGTGAGAGGGAAGCCGCCGCCGGGCAGGTCGGGGCTCGTGACGGTGCCGGCCCAATTGCCGGAGAAGCCGTCATCGGCGGCGGGCGCCGGCGAATCACTCTTCTCCTCGGCGCCTCCTTCCTTCTTCTCGTCGTCCTTCTTGGCCTCGTCCCACTTCTCTTCGTCCGACTTCTTCAACCACGGCGACTTGACGTCGGCGCGCAACGGCAGCGCCATCAGGACGCTCGTGTCGCGATAGACGAAGGTGGAGTCGAGCGTGGAGTAGGTGGGCTCGAAGTTGAGGCCGGAGACGAAGAACAGCCAGTCCCCCTTGCGGTCGAAGCTGGGGCTGCGCTCGCCGAAGAAGCCGCTCGTGAGCTGATGCTTCTCGCCGGCGTCGAAGTCGTAGACGAAGACGGCGGGGATCGGCGCGTCGTCGCGGGTGCGCGACCAGGCGATCCAGCGGGAGTCATGCGACCAGTTCGGCGTTCCGCCTTGGCCGAAGAATCCGAAGGGCTCGCGATCGATCTCGGTCACGGGACCGCCCGCGGCGGCGATGGCGAAAATGGCGCCGCTCTTGTCGCCGAAGAGAATGCGCTGCGAATCCGGCGACCAGGAGATCCAGGTCTTGAAGGGGCCGCCGCCGGAGGTCAGCGTCTTGGTCTCGCCTTTGCCGTCGGATTGCGTGACGGCGAGTTCATAGTCGCCGCTGGCGTCCGTGAAGTAGGCGATCCAGCGGCCGTCCGGAGACCACGCCGGCGAGCGCTCAGCAACGCCGTCGGTGCGCGTCAGCGGCCGCGGCGGGCCTTCCTTCGCCGGCAGCGTCCAGACGTCGCCGCGCGCGCCGACCGCGACGCGCTTCGCGCTCGGGCTGATGTCCCAGGAATCGATGTTCTCGGCGGCGTCGTGCCGCTGCACGCGGAGCGTGGCCGCGTCTCCCGGCACCGTCACGACGACTTCGTGCGGCTGGCCGCTGGCGAGGTCGAGCAGCATCAGCTTCGCGCCGAGCTGGTAGACGATGGCGTCCGGGCCGATGGCCGGCCACTTGACGTCGTAGTCGGTGTGGTGCGTGACCTGCACCGCCTGATCGACCTTCAGGTCGCGCTTCCAGATGTTGAGACGGTGCTCGGGGCCGGCGTCGGAGAAGTAATAGAGGACGTCGCCGTGCCACATCGGCTGCGAGTCCGTTCCCTCCCAGTCCGTGAGGCGGCGGGCGCTGTGGTCCTGCAGGTCGAAAAGCCAGATGTCCGTCGCCATGCCGCCGCGGTAGCGCTTCCAGGTGCGCTGGTCGCGCGTGTGCGGCGTGTAGGCGAGCAGGCGCCCGCCGGAATGGATGGCCCCGGCCGCGCCATAGGGCAGCGGCAGCGGCGTCGGCAGGCCGCCGCTCGGATCCACGGTCAGCAGACGCGACCATTTCGGAAAGGCGGCGTAACCGCCGCTGGCGAAGAGGATGCGGCCGTCCGGCGTCCAGCCGAGCGGCGTCTCCGCCGCGGGGTGGTGCGTGACCCGGCGCGGCGGGCCGCCCGCCGCCGGAATCACGTAGATGTCGCGGTTGCCGTCGTAGTTGCCCTGGAAGGCGATCCATTGCCCGTCGTCGCTGAAGCGCGGGAAGAGCTCCTGGCCCGCCGGGCTGGCGAGGGGCACTGCCTGGCCGCCCTCCCGGGAGACCAGCCACAGATCGTTGGCGTAGCTGAACACGATCTGCGTGGCGCTGACGTCCGGATAGCGCAGCATGCCGGCGGGCGGCTGAGACGGGCCCTGCGGCGCAGCCGCGGGGAGAAGCAGAGCAAGGGTGGCCAGGAGACTCATGAGGAAGAGGTCAACAGGCTACGGACGCGCCCGAGGATGCGCAGGCGGATTGTGCGGCCCGCTCCACGCGGGCGCGGGGCTATCCTCCCCCGCCGTGCGCGTCCTGGCTTGCTTCTGTCTCGTGCTCGCGCCTTGCTGCGCCGCCTCCGATCGCTTCGCCCTGCCGGAGGGAGCCGGCGCCGGCTTCCTCACGCGCGACATGACGCCGCCGCCCGGCGCCGAAGTGTGCGAAGCGCCGCAGTGGGTCCCTGGACAACGCTTCACCCTTGTGGCCGGTTCCTGGGCGCGCGCCGAGTTCGTCGTGAGCAGCGTCGGCCCGGAGGGCGCGGCCTTGCAAGAGCGCGGCGGCCTGCTGCAACGCTTCACGCCTTCTTTCGCCATCGCCAGCCAGATGGCGCCGGATCAGCCGGAGACGGCGATGGCCAACGACCCGCCCGATCCCATCCTGGATTTTCCGCTGTGGGCGGGCAAGCGTTGGTCGGCGGAATATGCCCTGCGCATCGCCGGCGAGCCGGAAGCGCTGCTGGGGCGCGCGAGTTATGCCTGCGAAGCCTGGGACCTCGTGCCGACGCCGGCCGGCGAGCAGCGCGCGCTGCGCATCGTCCGGCGCCTCGCGCGCGCCGGCGAGGAGAACGGCCGCGAACAGGTGTCCGTCTACTGGTGGTCGCCGACCGCGGGCTTCTTCGCGCGGAAATTGGAAGACGGCGTGCTCCTCGAGCTCGAGGAAGCACGCCGTCCGTGAAGCGCGTGAACTAGTCCTTCTTCAGGAACTTCGCGCCGTCGATCATCAGGGACTTCACCGCGCCGTCCTTGGTGGCGACGTCGGCGTGGATGAAGTTGGTGCCTTCGCCATCCCAGACGTCTTCGAGCCAGAAGTGGTACGGGTTGGTGATCAGGAAGTCGACGATCTGGGCGCCGAAGCTGGCCAGCGGCACGACCGGAATGACGTGCAGGACGCCGTCGATCAGGGGCTCAGAGACGTACATGTCACGGTCCCAGTCGTCGACCGTGCGCGTCAACTGCTGAGGGCCGGCCATGCAGGAGCCCAGGCTCATCAGCCCGACCAGGGTGAACAGAGTGGCGAGTGTTTTCATGGTGATTGGGGTTCGGGGGGCCGAGGTGGCCTCAGCCTGAGGCGTATTTGAGACGCGCGCGGGTGTCCATGCAAGTTCGAAGGGACTGCCGGAAGCCCCCCCCCTCGCGCTCGCGGCAGGCGTCGCCGCGCGGAGATAATCCCGCTCGTGTCCGCCGATCGTGTCGCCGTCGTCGAGAACAAGCTGGTGGCTTGGCTGGCCGCCGCGGCGCCGGCCGCCCGCCTGCTGGCCGACGAGGAGCCGCTGCGCCCTGGCTCGGGCCTGAGCGCCGCACGCGCGCGGCGCCTGTTCGCCGACATGGCCTTGTCGCGGGCGCTGGACGCGGCGGCGCGCGAACTGAAACGAGCGAACCGCTCCTATTACACCATCGGCAGCGCCGGGCACGAGGCGAACGTGGTGCTGGGAGACCTGCTGCGGTTGACGGATCCGTGCTTCCTGCACTATCGCTCGGGCGCCCTGATGATGGCGCGCGCGCGCCAACTCCCAGGCGCGGACCCGCTGCGCGACACCTTGCTGTCGTTCTGCGCCGCGGCGGCGGACCCCATCTCCGGCGGACGCCACAAGGTCTGGGGGTCGAAGCCGCTGTGGGTGCCGCCGCAGACCAGCACGATCGCTTCGCATCTCCCCAAGGCCATGGGCACCGCCTTCGCCGCGGCGCTGGCGCGGCGCCTGAAGATTCCGACGGGCCTGCCCGCCGATGCGCTCGTCTTGTGCTCCTTCGGCGACGCCTCCGCCAACCACGCCACGGCCTTGTCCGGCATCAACGCGGCGCGCTACGCCGCCAAGCGCGGCAAGCCGATGCCGGTGCTGTTCGTGTGCGAGGACAACGGCCTCGGCATCTCGGTGGAAACGCCGGCAGGATGGATTCGCGACGCCTTCGGCAACCTTCCATTCCTTCACTATTTCGCCGCGGCCGGCGAGCTGGACGAGATCTACGACGCTGCCGCCGCGGCCATCACGGTGTGCCGGCGCACGCGCGCGCCGGCCTTCCTGCACCTGCGCACCACGCGGCTCTGGGGACACGCCGGCAGCGACATCGAAACCGGCTACCGCACGCTCGAGGAGATCGAAGCGGCGGAAGCGCTCGATCCGCTGTTGGCGGCGGCGCGCCGCCTCGTCGGCGCCGGGGCGGCCACGCCCGCGGCCCTGCTGGAGATCGTGCGCGACACGCGCGCGCGCGTGGCGGCTGCGGCGGAAGAGGCCGCCGGCCAGCCGAAGTTGGCCAGCCTGGCGGAACTGATGCGGCCTTTGGCGCCCTTCGACCCCGCGCGCGTGCGCGCCGCCGCCGCCTTGCCGGCGGACGCCGCCGCGCGCGCGCGACTCTTCGGCGGCGGGCTGCCGGAGAAGGCCGCCACCCCGCAGCGCCGCACCCTGGGCGCGCTGGTCAACGCCGCGCTGCACGACGAAATGCTGCGTCGCCCGGAACTGCTGGTGTTCGGCGAGGACGTCGGCAGGACGGGCGGCGTCTACGGGGTGACTCAAGGCGTGCAGGAGAGGTTCGGCGCGGCGCGCTGCGTCGACACCCTGCTGGCCGAGACCAGCATCCTGGGCATCGCGCAGGGCGCGGGGCAGCTGGGCCTGCTGCCGTCGCCGGAGATCCAGTACCTCGCCTACCTCCACAACGCGCTCGACCAGTTGCGCGGCGAGGCTTGCTCGCTGTCCTTCTTCTCGAACGGCCAGTTCACGAACCCGATGGTGGTGCGCGTGCAGGGCTTGGCCTACCAGAAGGGTTTCGGCGGGCATTTCCACAACGACAATTCGGTCGGCGCGCTGCGCGACGTCCCGGGTCTGCTCCTGGCGGTGCCGGCGCGCGGCGACGACGCGGCGCGCATGCTGCGCGGCTGCTTCGCGACGGCCAAGGCGCACGGACGCGTGGTCGTCTTCCTCGAGCCGATCGCGCTCTACCACGAGCGCGACCTGCACGAGCCCGGCGACGGCGGCTGGCTGTGCGACTATCCCGCCCCGCGCGGCGCGCCGGAGGACGCGATCCTGCCGGGAGAGGTCGGTGTGCATCGGCCCGCGGCCCGCGATCTGCTGATCGTCACCTACGGCAACGGCGTGCGCATCAGCCTGCGCGCCGCCCGCGATCTGGAGCGCGCGCATGGGATCCAAGCGCGCGTGCTGGATCTGCGCTGGCTGAACCCGCTGCCGCACGCGGAGGTGGCGCGCCACGCCGCGGCTTGCGGCGCGCTGCTGGTGGCCGACGAGTGTCGCGCCACCGGCGGCGGCGTGGCGGACGAGATCATCGCGCGCCTGGCGGAGTCCGGCGCGCGCCAGCCGCTGGGGGCCGTGCGCGCGGCCGACACCTACGTGCCGCTCGGTCCGGCCGCCAGCCTCGCGCTGATCGCCGAAGCCGACGTCGTGCGCGCCGGCCGCACGCTGCTCGGACGCTGACGGCGGCGGAGGGGCGCCGGGACGGCGGCTCCTTGGTCTAGGATGGAGCACCATGCTCCCCGCGCTCCTGCCCCTGTTCCTCGCCGCAGCGCAGATCGCCGCGCAGTTCGGCGTCGCTCTCGACGAGGCGCCCGCCGATCTGCGCCTCTACCCGCGCGGCGCCGACGGTTTCGGGCACGCGGTCGCCGCCGGGCGCGTCCAGGCCGCCGACGGCTGGGAGGAGATCGCGCTGGAGGTCGTCGGCGAGGACGGCTGGACCGCCGTCGCCCGCCAGCCGCTGTCGCGCGCCGCGGCCGGCGCCACGCTGCCCTTTGCGCTGCAGGTTCCGCTGCGCGCCGTGTGCGTGAATCACGACGCTCTGCTGGTTTTGCGCCGCGGCGCGCGCGCGGTGGTCGCCGGCTCTTGGGAAGGGCTTGTCGCCGGCGACGTCTTCCTGTGCCAGGGCCAGTCCAACATGGTGGCCTCCGATTACCACGGGGAGATGCTCGCCAACCAGTCGCAGCGCCCCTTCATCCGCTCCTTCGGCACGGCCAGCACGCAGCCGGCCGCGGTCCGGGCGGATCTCAGCTGGCACTTGGCCGACGGCGAAGGGATGAACGACGCCGGCACCATCGGCGCCTGGGCGCTGCGCATGGGGCAAGTCATGATCGCCCGCAGCGGCGTGCCGCTGGCGATCCTCAACGGCGCCGTCGGCGGCACCTGGATCGACCTGCACCAGCGCGACGACCAGGACCCGGAGAATCTCAACACCATTTATGGCCGCTTGCTGTGGCGCACCCATGCGGCGCGCGTGGCGCACGCGGCGCGCGGCATGCTCTGGTACCAGGGCGAATCCGACGGCTCGGACGCCGCCGGCTACCTGCCGGCCTTCACCTCCCTGCACGCCGACTGGCTGGCGGACTTCCCCGCGCTCGAGCGCATCTACGTGGTGCAGGTGCGCCCCGGCTGCCTGAGCCCCAGCCTGGAGCTGCGGGACCTGCAGCGGCGGCTCGCCGACCTGCTGCCGCGGGTGGTGCCGTGCACCGCCAACGCCATCCCGGACCACGACACCTGCCACTTCTATTACCACGGCTACCGCATCCTCGGCGATCGCATGGCCATGCTGCTCGGCCGCGACTACTACGCGGCGCCGCTGACGCACGACGTCGAGTCGCCCAACATCCGCGATGCGCGCTGGACGTCGGCCGCGCACGACGCCTTCGTGCTGACCTTCCGCCAGGCCGGCGACACCATCATCGCCGAGGCCGGCTGCGAGGCGGATCTCAAGCTCGGTCCGGGCGACGTGGTGACGCAGTTGATCCCCGCCGGCAACACTCTCACGGTGCAGCTGGCCGCGCCCTCGACGATGACCGAGGTCGGCTACGGCAGCCACAACGGCTCTTTCATCCGCGGCTGGATCACCAACGCCAGCGGCGTGGGCGCGCTCTCCTTCGAGCGCATCCCGATCCAGTAGCGCGCCGCCGCCCCCCGCCGCGCGGGTAGAATGACCGGTTCGGCTTTGTCCGCCGAATCCGCATGAGTGAAGCAACCGCCCCCGCCGACGTCTCCGGCTTCCGCGCCCTCGGCCTGGCTGAGCCGGTGCTGCGCGCGCTCGAGGGGGTTGGCTACGAGACTCCGACGCCGATCCAAACGGCGACCGTGCCCCTGCTGCTGACGGGACGGGACGTGGTGGGCCAGGCCCAGACCGGCACCGGCAAGACCGGCGCCTTTGCTTGGCCGCTGCTTTGCCGCCTGAACCTCGCGCTGCTGGCGCCGCAGAGCCTGGTGCTCGTGCCGACGCGCGAGCTCGCCATCCAGGTCGCCGAGGCCTTCCAGCGCTACGCCGCCCATCTGCCCGGCTTCCACG
>CAZDMB010000036.1:0-15869 GCA_964506175.1 uncultured Planctomycetales bacterium
GCCGCACAATCGGCGCGACTCCGTTCGGGGACATCGACTCCGACACCAGGCGCTCCCTGACCGCCAGCCGCGGGTCACCCGCTTCCAGCCCGACACCCCGAGAAACGCCGTCAAAGAACTCCTCAGCGACCTCCAGATCCGCCGACCTCGCGATGTACTGGAACGACGGCAGCGGCAAGTTCACGGTGGAGCGCATTGCGGGCGAGGGCGCGGCCGAGATCTACTCCCTCGCCGCCGCCGACTACGACCTTGACGGCGACCTGGACTTGTACGCCTGCCGCTACGCGCGCAAGGGCATTCTGAACGCCGTGCCCGTGCCCTATCACGACGCCACCAACGGGCCGCCGAACCTGTTCTTCCGCAACGAGGGCGGCCGGCGCCTGCGCGTCGCCACCGCCGAGGTCGGGCTGGACCACAACAACGACCGCTACAGCCTGGCGGCGGTGTGGGAGGACCTGGACGACGACGGCGACCCTGACCTCTACGTGGTGAACGATTTCGGCCGGAACAACCTCTACTTGAACGACAGAGGCAAATTTCGCGACGTGGCCGGCGAGCGCGGCGCCGAAGACTTGTCCGCGGGCATGGGCGCCACCGTGGCCGACGCCGACCTCGACGGCGACTGGGACATCTACGTCACCAACATGTTCTCCTCCGCCGGACGGCGCATCGCCTCGCAGGACGATCGCTTCATGGGCGGCAAGAACCAGGACTTGCACGCCTTCTACGTGCGCCACGCGCGCGGCAATTCGCTGCTCTTGAACGACGGCAAGGGCTTCTTCCGCGACGCCAGCGATGCGGCCGGCACGGAAGTGGGCATGTGGGGCTGGGGCTCCATCTTCTTCGAACTCGACAACGACGGCCTGCCCGACATCTACGCGCCCAACGGTTTCCTCACCAACGAGAAGACCACGGATTTGTGAAGCCTGTTCTGGCGGCGCGTGACGTCGCAATCCAGCCAGGCAGGCGAGGCGCCCACCGACGCCTACCGCGACGCCTGGGCGAGCATGCAATACCTGGCGGAGAACGGCAAGATGTCCTGGAGCGGGCGCGAATCCAATCGCGTGTTCCGCAATCTCGGCGGCGGTCGCTTCGCCGACGTCAGCGCGCTGACGGGCTCCGACTGGCTCGAGGACGGCCGCGCCTGCGCGCGCCTCGACTGGGACGAGGACGGGCGCCAGGACCTGGTGTTGCGCAATCGCAACGCGCCGCGCCTGCGGCTGATGCTCAACCGCTGGCCGGGTCAGGCCAACTGGCTGCAGCTCGACCTGGCGGGGACGGCTTGCAACGCCGACGCGGTCGGCGCGCAGGTGCTGGTCGAGGCCGGCGGGCGCCGTCTGCGCGGCGCGGTGCGCGCCGGCGAGGGCTTCCTCGCCTGCTCCTCGAAACGCCTGCACTTCGGCTTGGCCGAGGCGCAACAGGCCGATCGCGTCGTCGTTCGCTGGCCGGGCGGCAAGGAGGAATCCTTCGACCATCTCGCCGCCAACAAGCGTTGGCGCATCGTGCAAGGCGCGGGCGCGGCGCAGCCGGCGGCCAAGGAGCCGGCCGCCGCGCTGCTTGCCGCCCAGCCGGAGCCGGCGAAGGCCGACGAGAAGCGCGAGGTCACGCGCGTTCCCCTGCTCAGCCGCCTGCCCTTGGCGGAGTTGCCGCTGCCCGGTTGGCAAGACCCGCAGCGCAAGATCGGCGCCCTGGCCGGCGCTCCCGTGCTGGTGAACCTCTGGTCCACGACCTGCGCCGCCTGCCTCGAGGAGATGGACATGTTCGAGAAGCGGCGCGCGGTCTTCGCCCGCGGCGGCCTGAAGATCGTCCCCCTGTTGGTCGAGGACAACGCCGACCCGGCGAAGGCGCGCGCGATCCTCGCCGAGCACGGGCTCGAGGCTCTCGCCGGAACCGCCGACGAGCCCGCGCAAGCGGCTATCCGCGCTGTGTTCGAGGACGTGTTCTTCGGCGAAGCCGAGGTGCCGCTGCCTTGCAGCCTGCTGCTCGACGCGAAGGGGCAACTGTGCGTGGTCTATCCGGGGGTGGTGCGCTTCAAGGAGCTCGCGGCCGACCTGGACGCGATCGCGCGCCTGCCCGTGGACGCGCCCTTGGATCCGCGCCTGTGCGGCGGTCGCATCCTGCTGCCGCGCGTGCGCGATTTCGCGGCCCTGGCCGCGCGATTTGGCGAACTCGGTTTCCCCGCTGCCGCCGCCGCCATGACGCGGCGCGCTGCGGAAGTGAAAACCGCGCTCGGCGGCTGATCCCGCGGCCTGGCCCGGGGACCAGGACGAGATGCGCCCGCGCAGGCGGCCTTCGGGGATAAGATCACGGGATGCCCAAACCCAGGTTCTCCCCGGTCGTCAGCCTCCTGGGCCTCTGGCTCGGCGGCGCGTCGGCGGCACTTGCAGGCCAGGAGGGCAGCCTGCGCACCAAGCCGGAACAGGAGTTGCCGGCCTGGGCCAAGGAGAACATCGCGCGGATCGATCCGCAGGCGGATCAATGGCGCTCCGAGGTCCTGCACGACGCCGCCAAGCCGCATTTCAAGCACTTCCTCGAGGACCTGGCCTTCGGGAAAGAGTTCGAGAGCATCCCCTTCGCCGACGACTTCCGCTGCACGGTGCTGCGCCCGGAGCTGGAGACCGTCTACAACGACCGCACGATCGCGGTGCGCCGGGCGGCGGCCATTCCGCCGGAAATGCACGGCCGCGAGGAGTTGCCGGCCCTGGCGCACGCCTTCCGCGCCATGGCGGGCGCGGGCGCGCAACCCGGCCCCCTGATGATGAAGCTCGTCAGCGTGGACATGGACGGCCAGGACGCTTTCCGCATCCGCGCCTACCTGCACGCGCACGTTGCCGAGGCCGGCGCCGCGCTGCAGTGGAACGTCGAGTTCGAGTCGTCCTGGCGCGTCGGCGCCACGGACCAGGACGTCACCCTGGCCGGCATGAAGGTGCTGCAGTACGAGGAAGTCAGCGGGCCGACCGGGCTGCTGCCGGACCATTCCATGACGGTGTTCGGCAACACCCCCCTCTACCGCGAGCAGATCCTGATCGGCACCGAGGACTATTTCGACCGCACCGACAAGATCATCGGCAAGTCCTTCATCGGCGCCCAGGGCCTGGCGGTCGGCGACGTCAACGGCGACGGCCATGACGACGTCTACTTCTGCCAGCAGTCGGGGCTGCCCAACCGGCTGTGGCTATGGCGCCCGGACGGGGTCGGCCTCGAGACCTCGGCCGCCGAGGGCATCGATTTCCTCGACAAGACGCGCAGCGCGCTGATCGCGGACTTCGACGGCGACGGCTTCGAGGACCTCGCCGTGAGCATCGGCCAGGACGTGGCCATGTGCTGGAACGACGGCCACGGCGCCTTCCAGACCGCGCGCGTCCAAGGCACCGGCACCGAGGAAATCTATTCCCTGTCCGCGGCGGACGCCGACAACGACGGCGACCTCGACCTCTACGCCTGCCGCTACAAGACCGGCGGCGTGCTGAACGCCGTGCCGAACCCCTACTACGACGCCACCAACGGCGCGCCCAACATCTACTGGCGCAACGAGGGCAAGCGGCGCCTGAAGGTCGCCACCGACGAGGTCGGCTTCGGCCAGAACAACGTCAAGTACAGCTTCATCGGCGTCTGGGAGGACATCGACGACGACGGCGACCAGGACCTGTACGTGGTGAATGATTTTGGCCGCAACAGCCTCTACTTGAACGAGGGCGGCAAGTTCCGCGAGGCCGCGGTCGAGCGCGGCTGCGACGACATGGCGGCCGGCATGGGCGCGACTTTCGGCGACGTCGACGGCGACGGCGACCTCGACCTCTACGTGACCAACATGTTCTCCTCGGCCGGCCGGCGCATCGCCACGCAGGCGGACCAGTTCCTCCACGGCGAGAAGCAGGAGCTGCACCAGAACTACCTGCGGCACGCGCGCGGCAATTCGCTGCTGCTGAACGACGGCAAAGGCGCGTTCACCGACGTGACGGACAACGCCGGCGTGGCGGTCGGGCTGTGGGGCTGGGGTTCCCTGTTCTTCGAGTTGGACAACGACGGCCTCCCCGACATCTACGCCCCGAACGGTTTCCTCACGGGGCGCAATCCGACCGACTTGTGAAGCATGTTCTGGCGGCGCGTCGCGTCGCAATCGGCCACGGAAGGCGAGCAATTCGACGAGGAGTACAAGGACGCCTGGTACACCATGAACATCCTGGTGGAGAACCAGGGCATGTCGTGGAGCGGGCGGGAGTCCAACCGCGTCTTCCTCAACATGGGCGGCGCCAAGTTCGCCGACGTCAGCGGCCTGACCGACGCGGCCTACATGGAGGACGGCCGCGCCTGCGCCCGCTTGGACTGGGACGAAGACGGCCGCCAGGACCTGGTCCTGCGCAGCCGCAACGCGCCGCGCCTGCGGATGATGCTGAACCGCTGGCCGAAGCCGGGCAACTGGCTGCAGCTCGACCTCAAGGGCACCAGTTCCAACCGCGACGCCATCGGCGCGCGCGTCTTCGTCGAAGCCGGCGGCCGGCGCATGCGCGACAGCGTCCGCGCCGGCGAGGGCTTCCTCTCCATGTCCTCGAAGCGCCTGCACTTCGGTCTTGGCGACGCGCAGACGGTGGACGCCGTGCGCGTGCGCTGGCCGGGCGGCGCGGAGGAGAGTTTCACCGGCGCGGCGGTCAACGGCCGCTTCCTGCTGGTGCAGGGCAAGGGCCGCGCCGAACCGGTCGCCAAGACGCCCGTGCTCGCGCTGCTGTCGGCGACGCCGGAATACGCCAAAGCCGAAGAGAAGCGTGAAGTGGTGCGCGTGCCGCTGCTGAGCCGCCTGCCGATGGCGCCGCTGCCGTTGCCCGGCTGGGATCAGCCCCAGCGGACGCTGGCCGACTTCGCCGGTTCGCCGGTGCTCGTCAACCTGTTCTCGACGACCTGCGCGGCCTGCTCCTCGGAGATGGAGATGTTCCAGAAGCGCCGGCAGATCCTCGGCTCATCGGGCCTCAAGGTGGTGCCGATGCTGGTCGAGGAGGGCGCCGATCCGGCCGCCGCCCGCGCCTGGCTCAAGGGCTACGCCCAGGACAAGCTCGGAGGCGTGGCCAGCGCCGCGCTGCAGGACGCGATCAGCATCACGCTGACCGACGTGCTGGCGCGCAGCGAAGTGATTCCGCTGCCGGCGAGCCTGCTGTTCGACGCGCGCGGGCAACTGTGCGTGATCTACGCCGGCGAGCTGCGCTTCCGCGACCTCGCCGGCGACGTCGAGAAGATCCAGCGCCTGCCGATGGACGTGGTGCTGGATCCCGCTCTCCTCGGCGGCAGCCTGCTGGTCGCGCACACGCGCAACTTCGACAAATTGGCCAAGCAGTTCCGCAAGTCCGGCTTCGAGGCCCTGGCCGCGCTCTGCGACCAGAAGGCCGCCGAAGTCGAGGCCATGCTGAAGGGCGGCCGCTAGGCTTCAGGAGCCCTCGACGTCGAGGCGGTGCGCCTTGCGCCCGCCGCGGCTCGTCGGTCCCTGGCCGGCGCGCGCGTCGAGCAGCGCGCGGGCGGTGACCAGGCAGCGCTCCGCCAACTCGGCGGCGCCCTCGTGCAGGGCCGGGCTCTCGCGCACGATGCGCACGTTGTTCTCCATGTCTTCGTGCGACCAGCCGCGCGAGTGCGCAATGAAGGGGAACTGCGGGAACTGGCAGCCCAACTCGCCGAAGAAGGTCATCATCTGGCCGACCACCGCCTGGATGTTGTCCTGCCCGCCGGTGACGATCAGGCCGACCACCTTGTCATGCAGCAGCACGCGGTCGGCGATGGTCTCCTGGTTCTGGATGCAATTCATCCGCTCCACCATCTTGTAGTAGAGCGAGGACGCCTGGCCCCAGCGGATCGGCGTGGCGATGAGGAAGGCGTCGGCCCACTGCGTGAAGGCTTCGTAGACCCGGTCGAGCTGATCCTGCGGGTCCATCTGCGTGATCGAGCAGGGCCAGGTGCAGGCGCGCGCCGCCTTCGAGTAGTAGCCCTCGCACGCGCGAAACTTCAGCTCGGCGAGGCGGATCAGGCGCGTCTCGGCGCCGCGCGCGCGCGCGCGGGCCAGCGCCGACTCCAGCAGCGCGTCGCTCGTCGAGTAGCGCGGATTGGCGAGATCCATGTTCGTCGTGGAGATGCCGACGAGGCGCAGCGGGCCGTCGAGCGGCGGTCCGCCCGGCTGGCCGCGGCGCAGCACCTTCTCGAGCGGATGCGGCGGGTGCGGCTTCTTGCCGCGCGTGGTGGCGGGTTGCGCGGCCACCAACACGCGGCCGCCTTCCACCTTGACCGCATGCCGCGGCACGCGATCTTCCTCGTAGCCCGGCTCGCCTTCGCCGGTCGCGCGGTGAAACTTCCAGCCGTGCCAGGCGCACACCACGTAGTCGCCGTCGAGGCGCCCCTGGCCGAGCGGGCCGCCGGCGTGATTGCAGACGCCGCTGATGGCATGGAACACGCCGTCGCGGCAGGACAAGGCGATCTTGGTGCGGCCGCGCAGCACCACTTCCTGCAGCTCGCGGGAAGCCAACTCGCCGGCCGCGCCGACGTCGATCCAAGCGGGGTCCTGGTCGCTCATGCGAGCCTGTTCTAGCATTCCGGCATGGATTCCCCGACCCGGCTGCCGCTGACCGTGCTGGCGCAGCCCACGGACGACGGCTGCGGCCCCACCGCGCTGCACGCCGTCTACCGCTTCTGGGGCATGGACGTGCCGCTGCCGGATCTGATGCAGGCGGTGCCGCGCCTGGACGACGGCGGCACGGTGGCGGCCCTGCTCGGCGCCGACGCGCTGCGCCGCGGCTTCCGCGCCACGCTCTACACCTACAACGTCCAGGTGTTCGACCCGACCTGGTTCGATGCCGACGGCGCCTCCCTCCCGCGCGCCGAACTGGCCGCAAAACTGCGCGGCCAATCCGCGGCCAAGGGCAAGGAGAAGCTGAGTTTCGTCACTGCCGCCTTCCTGAGCTTTCTCGACCTGGGCGGACGGGTGCGCTTCGAGGATCTCAGCGGCCGGCTGATCGCGCGCATCCTCGGCCAGGGGCGCCCGATCCTGGTCGGCCTCTCCGCCACCTACTTGTACCGCGCCAAGCGCGAGATGCGCCGCGACGGCGTCGAAGACGACCTGCGCGGCCATCCGGCGGGTCACTTCGTCGTGCTCCACGGCTACGACCCGGGCCGGCGCACCGTCAGCGTCGCGGATCCGCTCGGCGCCCAGCACACCGCCGGCTCCCTGCACTACGAGGTCTCGCTCGGCCGGTTGACGGCGGCCATCCTGCTCGGCGTGCTCACCTACGACGGCAACCTGCTGGTGATCGAGCCCGCCGACGGCGCCGCCTGATGGAGAACCTCGTCGTCGTCGAGAATCCGCGCAACTGGCGGCTGACGCTGCCCGGCGCGCGCGTGGTCAGCGCGCGCCACTATCTGACCGATCCGACGCTGGCGGCGCTGCCGCACGCGAAAGTCATCAACCTTTGCCGTTCGCACCGCTATCAGGCGACCGGCTATTACGTGTCGCTGCTCGCCGCGGCGCGCGGCCATCGGCCGCTGCCCTCGATCGCCACCATCCAGGACCTGCGCCTGGGAGCGGTGATCAAGGTCATCGGCCAAGACCTCGACGCGCTGATCCAGCGATCGCTGGCGCCGCTCAAATCGGCCAGTTTCGAGCTCTCCATCTACTTCGGGCGCAATCTGGCCAGCCGCTACGAGCGCCTGGCGCTGGCGCTCTACAACCAATTCCCGGCGCCGCTCTTGCGCGTCGGCTTTCAGCGCGGACGCTCGGGACGGTGGCGGCTCGAATCCGTGCGCCTCATCGGCACCGCCGAGATCCCGCCGGAGCACCGGCCGTTCGTCGCCGAGCAGGCCGAGCGATTCTTCGCCCACCCGATCCGCCTGCGCCGGCCGAAGGCCGCGCGCCACGACCTTGCGATCCTGTGGGAGGCGGAGGATCCGCTGCCGGCCAGCGACGCGCGCGCCATCCGCAAGTTCTGCGCCGCCGCCGAGGAGGCTGACATGCGGCCGACGCTCCTCGGCCGCGACGAGTTCGGCCGGCTGCCGGCATTCGACGCGCTCTTCATCCGCCTGACGACGCGCGTGGACGACGCCACTTTCCGCTTCGCGCGCACGGCGCAGGCCGAAGGGATGGTGGTGGTGGACGATCCGGAATCCATCATCCGCTGCGCCAACAAGGTCTACCTGGCGGAACTGCTGCAGCGCCACAAGCTGCCGACGCCGCGCACCGCGATCTTCGCGCAGGACAGCGCCGCCGCGATCGAGCGCGCCTTCGGCTTCCCTTGCGTGGTGAAACAGCCGGATTCCGCCTTCAGCCAAGGCGTCAAGAAATACGAGACGGCCGAGGAATTCCGGACCGCGCTGCCGGCGCTGTTCGAGAAGTCTGACCTGCTGGTGGCGCAGGAGTTCGTGCCCACCGAATTCGACTGGCGCGTCGGCGTGCTGGACGGACAGCCGCTGTACGTGTGCAAGTACTTCATGGCCGCGCGCCACTGGCAGATCCTGCGGCACGCCGAGGGCAAGACCCACGAGGGCGACGCCACCACGCTGGCCGTGGCGGACGCGCCGCCGGAGGTCGTGGCGCTCGGCGTGCAGGCCGCGCAGCTGATCGGCCGCGGGCTCTACGGCGTGGACATCAAGGTGCTGTCCGGGCGTCCGGTGGTGATCGAGATCAACGACAACCCGACGATCGACGCCGGCAGCGAGGACGCGGTGCTCGGCGACGAGCTGTATGTGCGCATCATGCGCTGGTTCGCCGCCCGCCTGGAGGAGAACCTGGCGTGACTTGGAGCTATCCCCTGGGCCTCGGCAGCGCCTTCGGCGTGGA
This sequence comes from uncultured Planctomycetales bacterium, assembly GCA_964506175.1. Taxonomy (GTDB): domain Bacteria; phylum Planctomycetota; class UBA1135; order UBA1135; family UBA1135; genus JAQBVK01. The sequence continues at coordinate 8,804 of CAZDMB010000036.1, forward strand.
GCTCGAGTACATGATCGTGCGCGCGGATTCGCTCGACGTGCTGCCGGTGGCGGATCAGTTGCTGGCGGGCGTCGGCGCCGACGGCGGCGACGCCGCGCCGGAAGGCCCGCACGGGCGCGTCGGCTGGTCGAACGAACTCGTGCTGCATCTGCTGGAGTTCAAGTGCCTCGCGCCCGAGCCGCGGCTGGAGCCGATGGCCGAGCACTTCCAGCGCCACGTGCGCTTGGCCAATCAGCAGCTGGCGGCGTTCGGCGGCCGTCTGCTGCCGACGGCGATGCATCCCTGGATGCAGCCCGCGCGCGAAATGCGCCTTTGGCCGCACGACAACGGCGAGATCTACGCCGCCTTCGACCGCGTGTTCGGCTGCACGGGCCACGGCTGGGCCAACTTGCAGAGCGCGCACCTCAACCTGCCCTTCGCCAACGACGAAGAGTTCGGCCGCCTGCACGCGGCCATCCGCCTGGTGCTGCCGGCGCTGCCGGCGTTGGCCGCGTCCTCGCCGCTGCAGGAGGGCTCCTACACCGGCTTCGCCGACACCCGCCTCGAGACCTACCGGCACAACGCGCGGCGCCTGCCGATCATCTCCGGCCGGGTCATTCCCGAGCCCGTGTTCACGCGCGCCAAGTACGAAGGCGAATTGCTGGCGTCGCTCTACGCGGCCATCGCGCCGCACGACCCCGCCGGCCTGCTGCAGGAGGAGTGGTTGAACGCCCGCGGCGCGATCGCCCGCTTCGCGCGCGGCGCCATCGAGATCCGCCTGCTCGACGTGCAGGAGCAGCCCGGCGCCGACCTCGCCATCTGCGCCCTGGTCGCGGCCGCGGTGCAGGCGCTGGCGGACGGCCGCTGGCTGGCGACGGCGCGACAGCGTGACTTCACGGTGCCGCAACTCGAGCGCCTGCTGCTGCGCTGCATCGCCGCCGCCGAGGACGCCGTGATCGACGACGCGGAATACCTCGCCGCCTTCGGCCTGCCGGCGGCGCCGCTCCCCGCCGGCGAGTTCTGGCGCCGGCTCGCCGACGAGCTGTTGCCGCGCGACGCGCCGGCGCGCGCGCCGCTCGCGCTGATCAGCGCGCAGGGCACCCTGGCCACCCGCATCCGCGCCGCCTGCGGCGCGGCTCCCGGCCGCGAGCGCCTGCGCGCGGTCTACGGCGAACTCGCCGACTGCCTGCAAGAAGGACGCTCCTTCGCCCCCGCCGCATGCGCCGCGCTCTGATCCTGTCCTGCGCCGCCTTGGCCGCCTGCGCCGCGCCGCCGCCCCAGCCGCCGGAGGCGAATCTCGCGCTGCCGCCCGCGGAACGCGAGACCGATTATCTCACGCGCGCGCTCCTGGCCATGCACCCGGATCCCTTCGGGCGTTGCAGCGTCGCGGGCTTCCGCGAAGCCGCGGCCGAAGCCGCCGCGCGCATGCGCGAGGACGACGCCGACGGCTGGCACCTGGAGTTGCGCCGGCTGGTCGCGCTGGTCGGCGACGCGCACACGCGCGTGGAAGGCCTCGGTCCTTTCGAGCGCAGCGCCGCGCCGGTGTTGCTGCGCGGCTTCGCCGACGGCTGGTGGATCTTCGGCGCCTTCGACGGCCACATGGACTTGGTCGGCGCGCGCGTGCTGCAAGTGGAAGGCCGCCCGATGGAGGAAGTGCTCGACGCCCTGCGTCCGTACGCCTCCTACGAGAACGAGGAAAGCCTGCGCCAGGCGGCGCCTGCCTTCCTGCGCCGTCCCGCCTTCCTGCACGCCATCAGGCTCGCGGCGAAGCCGGATGAACTGCGCCTGCTGGTGCGGGGCTGGGATCGCTTCGAACGCGAAGTCACGCTGCCGGCGGTGGCAGAAGACGGCGTCTACGGCGTGCGGCGGATACGACCCGTCACCCGCGACCCGTGGGCGGAGCGCCATCCGGAGCGCAACTACTGGCACGCGTTCCCCGCGGAGGGCGTGCTGTATCTGCGCTATCGCGCCTGCCGGCCCGACCCGGCGCAGTCGCCGGCCGACTTCGCCGCGGACGTCGAGGCTGCCCTGCGCGCGCATCCGCGCCGTGTGATCATCGACCTCCGCGGCAACGGCGGCGGCGATTCGCGGGTGTTCGCGCCGGTCATCGCGCTCTTCGAGCGCGGCGGGCCCGGGCGCGGCCTGCAGCTGTACGCGCTCACCGACGCCGGCACCTTTTCCTCCGGCCTGTTGAACGCCTGGCAGCTGCGGGAGCGTGCCGGCGCGATCCTGGCCGGCGAGCCCAGCGCCCAGCGTCCCAATTGCCACGGCGAAATCCTTCCCATCGTGCTGCCGGTGAGCGGCACCCACCTGATGTGCTCGACGAAGTCCTTCCATCTCGTGCCCGGCGATCCCGAAGTGCTGGCCGTGGATCTGCCGGTGCCGGAGAACGGCGCGGATTGGTTCCGCGGCCGCGATCCGCTGCTCGCGCAGTTGCTGGCGGAATGAAGCCCGCCGTGCTGCTCACGTGCGAGCACGCCGCGCACGCGGTGCCGCCCTCCCTGCGCCGCCGCTTCCGCGGCGTTGGCGGCGTCCTGCGCTCGCATCGCGGCTGGGATCCTGGCGCCGCGGCGATCGCGCGGGAGTTGGCGGCGGAGCTGAAAGCGCCCCTCCTGCGCGGACGCTGGAGCCGGCTCGTCGCGGATTTGAACCGCTCGCCCGATCATCCCCGCGTCTTCAGCTCCTTCACGCGCGCGCTGCCCGCGGCGGAGCGGGCGCGGCTGCTCGCGCGCTGGCATGCGCCCTATCGCGCGCGCGCGGCGGTCTTGGCCGGCCGGGCGGCGGGCCGCGGCCTCGCGTTGCACCTCAGCATCCATTCCTTCACCCCGGTGCTGCGCGGCGAGCGCCGTCCGATGCACGTCGCCCTGCTGTACGATCCGCGCCGTCCAGGAGAGCGCGCGCTGGCGCTCGCGCTGCGCCGCGCCCTGCGGCGCCTGCGCCCCGGGCTGAAATGCGCCCTCAATCGCCCCTATTCCGGGCGCGCCGACGGACTGACGACGGCGCTCCGCCGACGCTTCTCCCCCCGCGCCTATCTCGGCATGGAGATCGAGACGCGGCAGGACTTGCTGCGCAGTCCGGCCCGGGCGCGGGCGTGGGCGCGCCTCTATGCCGCGGCGCTGCGTGCGGCGCTGGCGGCGACGCCGCTCAGCGCAGGCGGTCGAGGGTGAGCCAGCCCTCGTAGACGATGGTCAACTGACCGTTCTCGTACACCTGGATGGTCTCGAGCCCCTCCATGCGGGTGCGCGCCGCGTTCATCTGCAATTCCTTGGACACCTTCTCGACGACGTAGACGCCGCCGACCGCGTAGTCGTAGACCGTGTCCAGGATGAAGCGACCGTCGGGGTAGAGGAAGAGATCGTAGGTGTCGATCAGTTTGTGATACTCGACGATCTCGTCGGGGTCCACCGGCGACGGAAAGGTGTACTCGGTCAGCGCCACCGCATTGCTCTGCGCGGCGTAGGCGTCGAAGCCGAGAGTCAGTTCGAGCGGCCGGTCGAAGGGGTCGAGCGGCTCGGACACGCCGCGCCACTCGAACTCCAGATCGAAGGCGGAGAAGGCCTCCGGCGGCGGCGGATCCCCGCCGGCCGGGCTGAAGGAGGAAGCGGCCGGCTTGCAGGCGGAGCCCAGAACCCAGAACAGGAGGAGCAGGTGGAATGGGCGCACGACAGTCCCCACCCTACCACCCAGCCGGCGGCATGCGCCTTGACGCTTTCCGCCAGGGCATCTAGGCTATTCGGCCCATTTTGCGCCCCTCCTGGGCGCGTCCTGGGCGCCCCGCCGCATTCCCATGGCCACCACCATCGGTCCCAAGGTCAAACTGTCCCGCCAGCTCGGAGTCCCGATCTCCGACAACCCCAAGCACCTCAACTCCCGTCGGCTCGACACGCCGCCGGGTGGCACGGCCAAGCGCATGCGCCGCCTGTCGGACTACGGAGTGCGGATGCGGGAGAAGCAGAAGCTCCGCTACTACTACAACATCAAGGAGCGCCAGATGCGGATCTACGTGGCCGAGGCCGGCCGCCGCAAGGGCAACACGGGCGAGAACCTGATCGAGATCCTCGAGCGCCGCCTGGACAACGTCGTGCGCCGGTCCAACTACGCGCGCTCCATCTGGCAGGCGCGCCAGATCGTCGGCCACGGCCACGTGACGGTGAATGGCAAGAAGGTGGACATCCCCTCCTATCAGGTGAAGCAAGGCGACGTCATCGGCATCCGGCCCTCCTCCAAGGAGTGGATCGGCCGCAACGTCGAGCTCCAGGGCGGCGAAGTGCGCACGGAGTGGCTGTCCTTCAACAAGGAGGCGCTGGAGGTCAAGGTCGTGGATCGGCCGAAAACCGCCGCCCTGCCCTTCGACTTCCAGGTGGGCATGATCATCGAGTTCTACTCCTAGAGACTGCCGCCAGCCCGGACGCCGCGCCCGCCCCCTGCAGGCCAGGGGGCGGGCGCTCTGCTTCCTAGCGCCAGCGGTCGTCCAGCGGCCGATCCGGCCGGGTCTCGTCCTTCTCCTGACGCGCCTTCTCGCTGGCCTTCTTGAACAGGTCGTTGAGTTCCTGCTTGCGGCCTTTCTCCGCCTCCAGGGCCGAGCGGAAGGCCGCGTCCTTGCCCGAACTCTTGTCCGCGTGCCGGCGGGCGGCTTCGCCCAGGTCCTTGGCCCGCTCCTCCTGGCCATGGGCGATCACCTGCCCCGAATGCGGATCCAAGCGGATGCGCACCCCGCATTCCGGACACCGGATCTCCAAGTCCTTGCCTGCCATGGGTTTACCTCCGTCCGATTCTACCGAACAAAAGGGGAACCCAGGGGCCTCCGGGACCCTCTTACAGGCGGAAGCAGGGGAGTTCGGTCGTCACTAACAAATCCAGGGGGCTGACGGCCGGGCTCTGCCCGCTTCCTTTTTTTTTGCCCCGCCTCACTTCCCGCGCGGGGCGCAGGCGCAGGGCTCCGCGTGGCAGTACGGGCAGCCGCGCGCGTATTTCTTCGCGGCTGCGGCCTCCAGATCCACGCCGTGCAGCGACGCCAGGGTGCTGAGCCAGGCGAGCACGTCGGCGAACTCCTCCTCCAGGTTCTCCCGGTCGTCGCCGCGGCGCAAGGCGCGCGTCAACTCGCCGACCTCCTCGGCGAACCACATGTAGGTGCCGGCGAGCCCGCGCGCGCGGTCCTTCTCGCCGTAGATGCGCTCGACCAGGTCCTGAAACTCGCGGATGCTCACGCGCTCCTCCTCAAGAGTGCGAAGGCTAGGTCCGCCTGCGGCTCGGCGCCAAGGAAAGCGCGCAGCTTCGACTCCATGGCTTCCATGCCCTGCTCGACCGCGATCTTGGCCAGCGTGGCGAGCCCGCCCTCTCCCAGCTCCTTGCCCGAGCGCGAAGCCGCGCGGAGCACTGCGGGGCTGGCCAGCAGCACGGCGTCGCCGGGGCGGATCTCCAGGCGCAGGGTTTCGAGCGCCTTGCGAAACACCGGGCCTTCGTCGAAGCCGAGCGCGATGCCATTGGGCTGCAGCTTCTTCCATTGGCCGGCGGCGGCGTCCCAGCGCACCGCCGGCGCCTGGTGTCCGGTCGAGACCAGCGCCGCGTCCCCGGCCTGCGGGTCCACCTGCAAGACCATCGCCGCGCAGTAGAGGCCGCGTGTGAGGTCGCGATTGAGGGCGGCGTTGGCGGCGTCACAGGCGCCGGCCGGGTCGGCGCCGGCGAGAACCGCGCCGCGCACGTAGGCCCGGGTCATGGCCATCAGGAGGGCGCCGGCCATGCCGGTGGCCGCGGGCGCGCCGACCACGAGGGTCAGGCGGCCGCGTTCGTCCTGCAGCGCATCCACGAAGTCGCCGCTGCCGCCGCCGCCCGGCTCGATCAGGCGCGTCTCGACGGACCAGCCGGCGGGAGGCGCGATGCGCATCGGCCGCAGGTTGCGGCGCAGCGCGCGCAGGCTCTCCGCCTCCGCCTGCGAGGCCGCGAGCTCCCGCTCCGTTTCCTGGCCCTCGCGCAGATCCGCGACCATGCGATCCATCGCCGTGGCGAGGCGCGCGACCTCGCCGACGGCCTTGTCGCCGCGGATGCTGCGGTCGAGGCGGCCGCGACTGATGGCCATCACGTCCTCCACCATCTCGTTGAGCGGCGCGGCAATGCGACGCGCGGTCCAGGCGCCGACGATCACCGTGGCCAACACGAGCGTGCCGGTCACCAGCGCCACGAGCAGCAGCAGGCGCGAGGAAGCCTTCGTGCCGACCGCGTGCGGGGCGAAGAGGGTGAGCGGCGCGCCTCCCGGGGCCGCGGGCGGCACGGTGTAGAGGCGCGTCAGCGCCTCGCCCTCGCTGGTCGTCACCGTGGCGTCGCCGGCTTGCACGGTGAGGCCGTGGAGGCCCTGACTCTGGGTGGCGGCCACGGACGGCGGCTGCTGGGCGCCGCGCGCCGTCATCCACGCCGTCTCCGCCGCCATGTCCCGGCGCGTTTCTTCAACCATGTCCTTCTGCAGCGCGTCCAGTCCCTTGAGGAGCGCGAAGGCCGCCAACACCGCCAGGGTGGTGGTGAAGAGGCCGAGGCCGAGCGTGAAGCGCGCGGCCAATCCCGCGCCCGCGCGGCGCCTGCCGTTCTCCGCCGGGTCCTGGCTCACGCGGGCCACGAGTTCGAGAAAAGGAAGCGCGCCGCGGCGACCAGCGCGAGCGCGTACAGACCGGCGGCGAGATCGTCGAGCACGATGCCCCAGCCCCCCGGCACCTTTTCCAGGCGCCGCGCCGGCGGCGGCTTGATCACGTCGCAGGCGCGGAACAAGAAGAAGGCCAGCGCGAGATGCTGCCAGCCGGGATAGTGGGGCCAGGCCGCGGCCAGGCAGTAGCCGGCGACCTCGTCGAGCACGAACTCGCCCGGATCCTTGCGGCCGTAGCGGCACTCGGCCCAGCGTCCGGCGGCGGCGCCGCCGAGGGACACGAGCGCCGCAGCCGCCAGCATCCATGCCAGCGCGTAGCGGGTCGAGGGCGTCCGGCACAACGCATTCGGCACCGGCGACTCGGGCGTGGGTATTTCGTGATGGCGCCGCAACAGCGCAATCGCCTCTTCGAAGACTCCCGCGTCGGCATAATCGAAAGCGATGTCGAGCATCACC
>CAZDMB010000037.1:0-15835 GCA_964506175.1 uncultured Planctomycetales bacterium
GCACGGCCGCGCCCACCAAGTGCACGGCGAAGGCGAGCAGCACCAGCGCGGCGGTGCGGCGGATCACGGGCCAGCGCCGCGGCCACAGGCGCAGCGCCGCCCAGGCGAGGCCCGCCAGCGGCAGCACGAAGCTCAACTGTCCGGCCTCCACTCCGAGATTGAAGCCCAGCAGGCCGAGCAGCCGGCCGACGCGCCGCAGGCCGAGGACGCCCAGCGCGCCGGCGAAGCCGAAGCCGTGCAGCAGGCCGAAGGCGAAGGCGGGCAGCCAGGCGCGCGCGCGCGCCGGCCCGCTGCGCAGGTGCGCGAGCAGCACCAGCAACACGCTGCACGCGATGGACGGCTCGACGAAGGCGGGCGGCAGCGAGAACCAGCCGAGCGCGGAGATCGCGAGGGTGATCGAATGGGCGAGGGTGAAGGCGGTGACGGCGCCGAGCAGGCGGCCGAGGGCGGCGACGCCGAAGAGCAGCGCGGCGACGAAGGCCAGGTGATCCCAGCCGGAGAGCACGTGGCCGAAACCGAGGCGCAGGTAGGAGCCGAGCAGCTGCCGCGCGCCCGGGATCTGCACGGTCCAGTCGCGCCGCGCGTAGCCGAGCATCCACTCGAGCGGCTGGTCGTACAGGCCCTCGACCGTGATGATGAGGCGGTGATCCGGGTTGCCTTCCTCGATGAAGAGGTCGGAGTGGATCGCGATCGCGGCGACCCCGGGCGGGCGCGCCAAGGTGGCGGCGGCGACGACGCGCTCGAAGCGCGAGCCGCCGCCGGGGGTGGTCGCCCCAAGTTCCTCGTAGTCGGCGATCGACCACTCAGCCGCCGCGCGCGTCGCGCCCAGCGTGAGCCAGGTCGTCGCGCTCAGATAGGCGCTGATCTCCGGCCACGCGTCCTCGAGTTCGGTCGTGCTGATGCGCCCGTCGGCATCCTGATCCAGCATCCAGGCCGGGGATTCGCGCAGGGTCAGCTCCTGCAGCGTCAACTCGAGGCGCAGCGCCTCCGGCGCGACCCGGATGCGCAAATGCGAGAGCGCGGCCGGATGACCGGGCGCCGCGCCGCCGCCGGGCGCGCCGGCGAGCAGCAGCGCCGCGAGCCACCCGCTCATCGTCGGCCTAGAGTTGCGGCTTCGGGAACAGGTGGTACGTGCGCTCGAAGACCGGCACCAAGTTCGGATCGAATTGCGTGCCGGCGCCGGCGCAGATCGCCTCGCGCGCCACTTCCGGCGACTGCGCCTTGCGGTAGGAGCGGTCGGAGCAGATGGCGTCGTAGGTGTCCGCGATCATGATCAGGCGCGATCCCAGCGGAATCTCCAGCCCGCTGATGCCGTCCGGATAGCCCTTGCCGTCCCAGCGCTCGTGCTCGTGGCGCACGATGCTCTGCACCTCCGGCAGGTGCTTGGCGAGCGGGCTGACGATGTGCGCGCCGTCGGTCGTGTGCTTCTTGATCACTTCCCACTCCGCGTCGTTGAGCGCGCCCTCCTTGTGCAGCACGCTCAGCGGCACCCCGATCTTGCCGATGTCGTGCAGCAGCGCGCCCACGCGCAACTCGCGCATGCGCGGCCGGTCCATGCCGAGTTCGCGCGCCATGATCATGGTGCAGTGGGTGACCTTCTTCGAATGATTGCGCGTGTAGAGGTCCTTGGTCTCGAGCGAATTGACGAGCACGCGGATGGCGCTGAATTGCGCCATGAAGTGCGCGTGGTCCGCCAGGCGCGAACGGCGTTGCTCGCGCTCGCCGCGCAACCGCTTGCGCAACGCCGCCACCACCTTGTCGGCCACGCCGGCGATCGAGCACGGCTTGAGCAGGTATTCGTCCGCGCCGTCCTGCATCGCCTGCACCGCGGTCGGCACGTCCTTCTCGCCGGTCAGCATCACGAAGGCGACGTGCGGCTGCTGGCGGCGCACCGTGCGCAGGAATTCGTCGCCGCGCATGCCGCCGGCGAGGTGCAGGTCGGAGACGATGACTTCGAAGCGCTCCAGTTTGAGGCGCTCCAGTCCGGCGCGCGCGTTCTCGGCGGCGACCACCTGGAAACCCTCGCGGGTCAGGCCGTAGAGGAGCAGGTTGGTCTCGTCCGGATCGTCTTCGACGATGAGAATCCGCAGCGGTCGCTGGAGGTTCACGGATGGGCTCGGGGGGGAGCGGGGTCCGGGTGTCCGGATCGTCGACTTACTGTGCCCGCGGCCCGCTCCGCGTTCAACGGCAGCGGAGTCTTTTCATAGAATGCGCCCATGGAGGCGACCGGCCGCCGGACGCTGCTCGACGCGGCGGGCATCGCCCGCGGGATGGACGCCCTCGCCGTCCGCCTCCGGCCGCGACTCGATGGCAAGAGCGTGACGGCGGTTCCCGTGCTCGGCGGCGCCTTCATCTTCGCCGCCGACCTCCTGCGCCGCCTGCCGCCGCAGACCCGGCTCGATTTCATCCGCGTCCAGAGTTACGGCGATGCCACGGCGCCGCAGCGGGAAGCCCGCCCGGACTGGACTCCGAGCCCGGAGGCGGTGAGCGGCCGCACCATCCTGCTGCTGGACGACGTGCTGGACACCGGGCGCACCTTGGCCGCCGCCCGCGCCTGGCTGCTCGGCGCCGGCGCCGCCGAGGTGCTGGTGGTCGTGCTGGTGGACAAGCCCGCCCGCCGCGCCGTACCCGTGTCCTGCGACGACTGCGTCCTCCGTCTCGAGGAGGACCTGTTCCTCGTCGGCTACGGCTTGGACCTGGCCGGGGCTTGGCGGGGCCACCCGGACCTCGTCGCCCTCGCGCCCGCGGCGAGCCTGCGTCCGTGATGGATTCCCTGTTCGTGGAAGAGGAGTGGGCCGGCTGCCCCCTCGACGAACTCCTGGCCGCGCACTGGCCGCGGGTGGCCAAGGGCCGCATTCGCGAACTGGTGCGCGCCGGGCGCATCTCGGTGGACGGGCGACCGGCGCAACCCGGCGACGCCTTGCGCGCCGGCCAGGTGGTGATTCTCGAGGAGGCGCTCGAGCAGCACGAGCGCGAGCGCATGCCCGCGGTGCCGGTGGAGGTGCTGTACGAGGACGAGCACCTGCTGGCGATCCAGAAGCCGCCGGGCCTGCCGGTGGAGCCCAGCCGTTGGGGCGAGCATCCGGTGCATCTGGCCGGAGCGGTCACCACCTGGGCGCAGCAGCGCGCCGGCGGCGGACCGCTCGCCAAGCGGCCGCGAGCCTTGCACCGGCTCGATCTCGGCACCAGCGGCGTGCTGCTGTTCGCGCTCACCCTCGAGGCGGAGCGCTTCTACCGCGGCCTGTTCGCCGCCGGCGCGGTCGCGAAGGTCTATCACGCCATCGTGCTCGGCCGTCTGGAGGAAGCCGGCGTGGTCGAGGCGCCGATCGGCCCGGACGAGCGCCGCGCAGGGCAGATGCGGGTGGACGGCGGCGGCAAGCCGGCGATGACCGCCTACGCGCCGCTCGAGGCCTTCCGCGCGCACGCGCTCGTCGAGGCGCGGCCGCGCACCGGGCGCACGCATCAGATCCGCGTGCACTTGGCGCACGTCGGCCATCCCTTGGCCGTGGACACGCGCTACGGCGGCGCGCCGGCCCTCTTTCTTTCCCACATCAAGCGCGGCTACCGGCCGAAACCGGGCCGGCCGGAGAAGCCGCTGCTGGAGCGGCTTTCGCTGCACGCGCAGGCGGTGCGCGTTCCCGCCTTCGGCGCCGCGCAGGCGCGCGAACTCGAAATCGTGGCGCCCTATCCGGACGACTTCGCCCAGGCCGTGAAGCATTTGCGGCGCTGGTCCGGCCTCGCGCCGGGCGGATCCGCTCGCGGCTAGGCTGGCGGCATGGCCTCGGCGGCCCACGGCTTCCTCTTCGGCTTCGCCTTCGACGCCGCGGGCGCGCGCGAGTTCAGCGGCCTGGAGGAAGCCGCCGCGCCGCCGCGCGCGGGTGAACGCTTCCGCTGGATCCACCTCGACTGGCGCGCCGACGAGGCCGGCCGCTGGCTGCGCGAGCGCTCCGGCCTCGACCCGGCGGCGGCCAGCGCCGCGGTCGTGCCGAAAGCGCGGCAGATGGCGGCCCACTACGGCGACACCCTGCTGGTGGTGCTGCGCACGCCCAACCTCAACGAGGGCGCCGATCCCGAGGACCTCGTCTCCCTGCGCATCTTGATGATCCCGCGCCTGCTCGTCACCGTGCGCCGCCTGCGCGTGCGCGCCGCCGACGAGGTCGCCAAGGAGGTGCGCCAGGGCCTCGCGTGCGCCACGCCGGTGGACGTGATGAGCCGCCTGCTCGGCCAGATGGTCGGCCAGCTGCATTCCCTGGTGGAGGAGATCGGCGAGCGGCTGGACGACTTCGAGAACCGCGTCGCCAACCCGCGCGAAAGCCCCGAGCGCGCCGAGATCGCCGACCTGCGCCGCCAGGTGATCGTGCTGCGGAAATTCCTGACGCCGCAGCGCGACGCCTTGCAGCGCCTCGTCGCCGACGCTGCGCCGCTCCTCGGCGAGGACGCGCGCGAACAGCTGCGCGACCCCGCCATGCGCACCGCCCGGCAAGTGGAGGAACTCGAAGCCGCGCGCGAGCGCGCCGCGGTGCTGATGGAGGAGATGAGCGTGCAGTCCACCGAGGAGCTCAACCGCCGCATCTACGTCTTCACGGTGATCGCGGGCATCTTCCTGCCGCTGACTTTCCTGGCGGGCGCTCTCGGGATGAACGTCGGCGGCATTCCCCTGAGCGCCAGTCCGCGCGGATTCTGGCTGATTCTCGGCGTGATGGGGGCGGCCGGCGTGGGCATCTGGCTGCTGCTGCGGCGGCAGCGCTGGCTGTAGAATTCGGGCGCGGCCGCCCGCCCTTCAGCATGATGGGGCGCCCGCCACGCCATGCGCCTCAAACGCATTCAAAAGGATTTTCGCGTCACCGAACTGCTGCGCGACGAGGCCGCGCTCCAGGGCGACGGCCCGTACATGATGTACCGGGTCACCAAGACGGGCCTCACCACCTTCGAGGCCGCCGACTGCCTGGCGCAGGAAGCCGGGGTGGATCGCGAGGCCGTGGCCTTCGCCGGGCTGAAGGACAAGGACGGAATCACCGGCCAGTTCATGACGGTGCTCGGCGGCCGGCCGGTGAACGTGAAGGAGCAGGGCCTCGCCATTTTTCGCGTCGGGCCGGCGGTGCGCGCCATCAACTCCGAGGACAGCGCGGGCAACGCCTTCGAGATCTTCGTGCGCGACATGCGCCGCATCCGGGTGAACATCGAGCAGGTCAAGCGTCTCGGGCTGCCCAACTATTTCGACGATCAGCGCTTCGGCTGTCTGCGCCACGGCCAGGGCTTCATCGTGCGCAGCCTCCTCGCCGGCGACGCCGAGGCGGCGTTGCGCGCCTTGTTGGCGGCGCCGTCGCGTTACGGGAGCGAGAAGATCGAGGCCTACAAGGAGGGCATCGCCAAGCGCTGGGGCGACTGGGACGCCCTCGCGGCGTACGCGCGCGGCGCCCGCGGGGCCTCCGCCTTCGAGCATCTGCGCGCGCACCCGCGCGACTTCGCCGGCGCCCTCGAGCGCGGCGTCGCATCGCGCGAGCGCACGATCCACCTCTTCGCGTACCAGTCCTACCTCTGGAATCGCGCGGTGGCGCTGCGCGTGCGACAGGCCGTCAGCGGCGGCGACCTCCACTTCTTGCCGGGCGATGCGGGCGCGCTGCCGGTCTGGCGCGCCATCGCGCCGGAAGCCCTGGCGGCGCTGGATGCCATGGAGTTGCCGCTCCTCGGCGGCGGCGCGGAATTGCCGGCCGAGGCGCGCCGCCTCTACGACGCCGTCCTCGCCGCCGAGGGCTTCAGCGTGGCGGCGTTCCTCGCGCTCGATCGCTCCGGCTTCCGGCCGCTGGCCGAGCCGCGGCCGGTGGTGATCCGCCCGGAGTTCCTGCGCGCCGCGCCGGCCGAACCGGACGAGATGTTCCGCCTCAAGCAGAAGATGCGTCTGCGTTTCACTCTCGGCCGCGGCCAGTACGCGACGCTCGTGTGCAAGCGTCTGCTCATGCCCACCGAGAACAGCGCGCGCCCGCCGCGCCTGTGGATCTCGCGCCACGAACTGGTGTGGCCCGACGCCGGCGGGCACGCCGGCCCGGAACGCTCCGAACCGCGCGTCCAGCCGCGCCCCGCCCCGCCGCCCCCGCAACATGATGCCGGAAGAAGTTCCCGTCGGAGTCCTTGGCGGTAGCGGGGTCTACGACCTCGATCGCCTGCAGCGGGTCCGCGAGCTCGCGCTCGACACGCCTTTTGGCCCGACCAGCGATCGCATCGTCGTGGGCGAATGGGAGGGCGTGCGCGCCGCGTTCCTGCCGCGCCACGGCCGCGGCCACCGCCTGACGCCCAGCGAAATTCCCTACCGCGCCAACCTCTGGGCGCTGCGCTCGCTCGGCGTGCACCGCTTGCTCTCGGTCAGCGCCGTCGGCTCGCTGTCGGCGGAGTACGCGCCCGGAGAATTCGTGCTGGTGGACCAGTTCGTGGATCGCACGTACCGCCGCGACAGCTCCTTCTTCGGCGGCGGCGCGGTGGCGCACGTGCCGCTGGCCGAGCCGGTGTGCGCGCGCATGGCGCGCGTGGTGCAGGAGCAGGCGGTCGGCCTGCCGGTGACGGTGCACGCCGGCGGGGTCTACGTCGGCATCGAAGGCCCGCAGTTCTCCACCCGCGCCGAGAGCCAGCTGCATCGCGCCTGGGGCTGCAAGGTGGTCGGCATGACCAACGTCACCGAGGCCAAGTTGGCGCGCGAGGCCGGCATGTCCTTCTGCTGCGTCGCCATGGTCACCGATTACGACTGCTGGCACGAGCGCCACGGCGACGTGGACGTCGCCAAGATCCTCGAGGTCGCGGGACGCAACGCGCGCAACGTGCGCGATCTCGTGCGCCGCGCCATCGCGCCGTTGGCCGCGCTGGGCCCGTCGCCGTGGCGCGGCGTGGCGCGCGCCGGCCTGATCACCGCGCCGGAGCTCATCCCGCCGGAGGCCCGGCGCCGCCTCGGCCTGCTGCTCGACCTGGAAACATGAGCGCGGCGCCCCGTTTCGGTCCCGCGTGCGAGGGCCGCGGCGAGGCGGAGGATCGCGGCTCGCGCTTCCTGGCGTGGGTGTTCGCAGCGCCGCGCGCCGAGGATGCGCTGGCGCGCCTGGCCGAGCTGCGCGCCGCCCACCCGAAAGCGCGCCACCACTGCTGGGCGTGGCGCGCTGGCGGCGCCGCCCGCTCGTCCGACGACGGCGAACCCGGCGGCACCGCGGGCCGGCCGCTGCTGCAGGCGCTCGAGGCCGCCGGCCTGGACGAAGCCGCGGTGGTGTGCGTGCGCTACTTCGGTGGCGTGCTGCTCGGCACCGGCGGCCTGGCGCGCGCCTACGCCGCGGCCGCCGCGCGCGCCGCGCAAGCCGCCGGCCGCGCCCGCATCGTCGTGCTGGCGCAACTGCCGCTCCACCTGAGTTTCGCGCAGCTCGGCGCGCGCGACGAGATCGCGGCGCTGTTCCCGGCGGCGCGGCTGCGCGGCGATTTCACCGAGCAGGGCTGGAGCGGCGGCATCGAATTCGACGCGGCGGAGCAGACGCGCCTCCAGGCCTTCCTCGCCGAGCGCGGGCTCGGCGGCGCTGCGCGCTAGAATGGGCGCGTGACCGTCGCCGACGAGACCGACCTCGCGCTCGCGCGTCGCATCGCGCGCGGCGAGGATGCCGCGGCCGAGGAATTGCTCGGCAGCCTGGGCCGGGAGATGTACGGCTTCGCCCGCCGCCTGCTGGGCGACGCCGCGGCGGCCGAGGACGTGCTGCAGGAGACGATGCTCGCCATCCTGCAGGGCGCCGCACGCTTCGACGGGCGCGTCAGCCTGCGCGCCTGGGGCTACGGCATCCTGCGGCACAAGATCGCCGACGCGCAGCGCCGCCGCGGCCGCGACGCCGTCGTCGGAGACGTGGATCCCGAGCGCGACTCCTTCGACGCCAGCGGGCACTGGAAGAACCCCTCCTTCGCGCCTTGGAGCGAACACGTGGAGGTGCTGGACGTGGTGCGCTCCTGCATGAGCGCTCTGCCCACCCAGCAACGTCTCGCGCTCGAGTTGTCCGCTCTGGAGGGCATGGACAGCGCGGAGGCGGCGGCCGCGCTGGGGGTGACGGCGGTGAATCTGCGGCAGATCCTGCACCGCGGTCGCGCGGCGGTGCGCAAGTGCGCCGCTGGCAAGCTCGGGGAGGCCGCATGAATCCCTGCTCCGGCACGCATCGCTGCGACACCTGCTACGGCGCCTTGAGCGACTACCTCGATGGCGTCCTGCCCGAACCCGAACGGCGCGTGATCGAGGAACATCTGCGCCTGTGCCCGCCCTGCCTCATCTATCTGGACCAGTTCCGCCGGGTGCACGAAGCCGCCGGCCGCGTGAGCGCCGAGCAGTTGCCCGCGGACTTCGACCAGGTCATGGCGGGGGTGCTGGCAGCATGGAAGGCCAAACGCGCGGAAAGCGGGCGGCCGCCCGCCTGAGATCGGCGGCGGTGTCCACGTCGGACGCCGGTTCCAGCGCGGCCACGCGCAGGCCGAGCGCGGCGGCGCGCGCGCGCGTGACCGCCAGCACCTGATCCGAGCCCCACGGCACGCCGGTGAAGAGGCGCGGTTCCGGCGCGCGCAAAGCGATCAAGGCATAGCCGCCGTCGAGCGCCGGGATCAGGGCGACGTCCGCCCGGTCGAGCGCGGCGGCGGCGCCCAAGACGCGCTCCGCATCCACTTCGGGCGCGTCGCTGCCAACGGCCGCGGCCCAGGGCGCGCCGCCGTCGAAGGCCGCGGCCATGGCGGCGTGCAGGCGCGCGCCGAGATCGCCGGGCTCCTGGCCGGCGGCGCGCGCGGCGCCGGGCAACCACCGCCGCGCGCGCTCCAAGGCCGCGGCCGGCTCGACCCAGAGATGGCGCTCGAAGGACGGATGCGCCAGTCCCGCCCACACCGTCTCGGCGAGCGCGCGGTAGGCCGCGCGCGCCGCAGTTTCGCCGATCTCCGCCGCGAGGCGCGTCTTCACCGGTCCTTCCGCCCACCAGCGAGCGAGGACCAGCACGGCGGCGCGAGGTGCGGGGAACTGCGACAATGCCGTCACGCCGGCGCGTCCGGCGTGAATCCCGCCCATGGTAGTCCTCTCGCTCGCGCTCGCCTGCCTGCAGGACGCGCCGCCGGCCTTCGACCACGAATACGGCGCCTGGGACGCGCTGCTGCGCGAATTCGTGCATGCCGAGGGCCTGGTGGATTACGCGGGGCTGGCGCGCCGCCGGGCGGAGTTCGACGCCTGCCTGGGCGCGATGCAGCGCCTGGACGCCGCGGAGTTCGCGCGCTTCGAGCCCGCGCAGCGCGAGGCTTTCTGGATCAACGCCTACAACGCTTGGACCATCGCCCTGATCCTGGATCATCCGGACGCGGCCAGCATCCGCGATCTGGGCGGCCTCTTCTCCAGCGTCTTCGACCGGCGTTTCGTGCCGCTGCAGCACCTCGCGGGCGCGAGCAAGCCGCTATCTCTCGGCGCGATCGAGCACGAGATCCTCGGCCGGACCGCGCGCACGCCGCTCTTCCACTTCGCGATCGTCTGCGCCTCCCGCTCCTGCCCGGAGCTGCGCGCCGGCGCCTACCGCGCCGCCGTGCTCGACGAGCAGTTGGCGGCGCAGGCGCGGACCTTCCTGGCGGACGCCGCCAAGAACGACGTCGCCATCGCCGACGGGCGGCTGCGGCTGTCGAAGATCTTCGATTGGAGCGAGGCAGAACTCGAACGCTATCCTGGCGGCATTCGCGCCATCCTCCGCGACTTCGCGCCCGCCGCAGTGGCCCAGCATCCCTCCCTGGCGGGGGTGAAACTCAAGTACCGCGACTACGATTGGTCGCTCAACGCATGGCATCCCAAGGACAAGGACTCGACGCCGGCGCGCTGACGGACGCGGTCGCGCAGCGCTATGCGGCCGGCGCCCTGGCGGTGCAGCCCGCCCTGTGCTGCCCGGTGCAGTACGACGGCCGCTGGCTCGACGCGCTGCCGCGCGAGATCATCGACAAGGACTACGGCTGCGGCGATCCCAGCCGCCACCTGCGGCCCGGCGAGACCGTGCTCGACCTCGGCTGCGGGGCGGGCAAGATCTGCTACATCGCCAGCCAGGTGGTGGGGGCGGCGGGACGGGTGATCGGCGTGGACATGACGCCCGAGATGCTGGCGCTGGCGCGCAAGTACCGCGGCGAGGTGGCCGCGAAGATCGGCTGGGACAACGTCGAGTTCCGGCGCGGCCGCATCGAGGACCTGCGCCTCGACTGGGATCGGCTCGAGGCCTGGCTGCAGCGCCAGCCGGTGCGCGACGCCGCCGGCGCCCAGGCGATGGAGCGCGAGATGGAGCGCCTGCGGGCCGACGAGCCGCTGGTCCCCGACGCCAGCGTGGACGTCGTCGTCTCCAATTGCGTGCTGAATCTGGTGGCGCCCGGCCGCAAGCGGCAGCTCTTCGCCGAAATCTTCCGGGTGCTGCGCAGCGGCGGGCGCGCCGTCATCTCGGACATCGTCGCCGATCGGCCGGTGCCGGAGCATCTGCAGCGGGATCCGGAGCTGTGGAGCGGCTGCGTCAGCGGGGCCATGGTCGAGGGCGAATTCATCGACGCCTTCGCCGCCGCCGGCTTTCACGGCATCCACGTCTTGGAGCGCCAGCAGCAACCGTGGCAGACGGTCGAGGGCGTCGAGTTCCGCTCGCTGACCGTCGCCGCCTACACCGGCAAGCACGGACCATGCCTCGACGCCGGTCAGTCCGTGATCTACCGCGGCCCTTTCCTCAAGGTGCGGGACGACGATGGCCACGAGTTCACCCGCGGCGCGCGCGCGCCGGACTGCGCCAAGACCTTCGCCCAGCTCGGGCGCGAGCCCTACGCCGGGGCGTTCACGCGGCTCGCGCAGGACGGCGTCGCCGAGCGCGACCCCGCCGCGATGTGCGCGCCGGCGGACGCCGGCGGAGCCTGTTGTTGAACCCTACGGCCCCCCGGTGAGCGCATGAAGCGCCCGCTCCTGCTGCTGCTCGCGATCGGCGCCGCGCTGGCCGCGTGGTTCCTGTGGTTCGACGAGCGTCTGCCGGCCTTCGTGGCTTGGGTGCAGGCGCGCGGCTGGGCCGGCGCGCTCGTTTTCGCCCTCGGCTACGCGCTCGCCACGGT
The DNA here is from genome assembly GCA_964506175.1 of uncultured Planctomycetales bacterium. Lineage (GTDB taxonomy): Bacteria > Planctomycetota > UBA1135 > UBA1135 > UBA1135 > JAQBVK01. Next base: position 11,089 of record CAZDMB010000037.1, read on the forward strand.
GCTCATGATCCCGGGCGCCCTCATCACGCTGCTGGCGGGCTACGTCTACGGCCCTTGGCTCGGCACGGCGGTGGTCTCGCCCGCGAGCGTCCTCGGCGCCACCTGCGCCTTTCTGCTCGGCCGCACGCTGTTCCGCAGCCGCTTCGAGCAGCGCATCGCCGGCGCGCCGCGCTTTCAGGCGCTGCAGGCCGCGATCGCCCGGCAGGGCCTGCGCATTCTCGTGCTGGTGCGCCTGTCGCCGGTGTTTCCCTACTCCCTGATGAACTATTTGTTCGGCCTCACGCGCCTGCGCGTCTCCACCTACGCGCTGGGATCGTGGTGCGGCATGCTGCCGGGCACCTTCCTCTACGTCTATCTCGGCTCCACGGTGCAAGACCTGACGGCACTGGCGGCGGGCGGCCTGCCCGACGCCGGCGGTCTCGGCTTGGCGCTGAAGATCGCCGGTCTCCTCGCCACCCTGCTGGTGACCGTGCTGGTCACGCGCGCCGCGCGCCGCGCGCTGGCCGAAGGAACTCCGGCGCTGGCCGCCGAGGCGCCCGCCGCGCGGGAGCGCGCATGAGCCTGCTGCCCGACGACCGGCATGATCGCGCGCTGCAGCAAGCCGTCGCGCCGCCCGACTGGCGCAATCCCGAGCCCGCGGAGCGCTACGACCTGCTGGTGCTCGGCGGCGGCACCGCCGGCCTGGTGGCTGCCGCGATCGCCGCCGGCCTCGGCGCCAAGGTGGCGCTGGTCGAGCGCGAACTGCTCGGCGGCGACTGCCTCAACTACGGCTGCGTGCCCTCCAAAGCCTTGCTGGCGGCGGCCCGCGCCTTCGCCGGCGCCCGCCGCCTGGAGGATTTCGGCGGCCGCAACGCCGATCCCGCGCCCGATTTCGCCCGCGTCATGGAGCGCATGCGCCGGTTGCGCGCGCAGATCGCTCCGCACGACGGCGCCGCGCGCTTCCGCAGCCTGGGCGTGGACGTTTTCCTCGGCCGCGGCCGCTTCGCCGGGCGGCAATTGGCCGAAGTGGAGCAGCCGGACGGCGCGTGGCAGGCCTTGTCCTTCAAGCGTGCGCTCCTCGCCACGGGCGCGCGTCCCATGACCCTGCCGGTGCCCGGCTTCGCCGATGCCGGCTGCCTCACCAATCTTTCCCTGTTCACGCTCACCGAGCTGCCGCGCGAGCTGGTGGTGGTGGGGGCGGGCCCGATCGGCGCCGAGATGGCGCAAGCCTTCGCGCGCTTCGGCAGCCGCGTGGCCGTGGTGGCGCTGGATCCGCGGGTGATGCCGCGCGAGGATCCCGAGGCCTCCGCCTTGGTGGAGCGCGCGCTCCGCGCCGACGGCGTGACGCTGGAGCTGGCGGCGGGCCTGGAGCGCTTCTCCGCGCGCGACGGCCGCAAGGCCGTGCACTGGGCGCGCAAAGGTCCGGACGGCCGCGTCGCCGCGAGCGGCGTCGCCACGGGCGACCAGATCCTGTTGGCGCTGGGACGAGTTCCCAACGTGGAAGACCTGGGCCTGGCGGAGGCCGGCGTCGCGTTCACCAGCAAGGGCGTGCAGGTGGACGAGCGCCTGCGCACCACCAACCCGCGCATCTTTGCCGCCGGCGACGTCACCGGGCTGTGGCAGTTCACACACGCGGCGGACCACATGGCGCGGCTCGTCATCCGCAACGCCTTCTTCTTCGGACGCGCCAGCCACCGCGAGCTGCCGATGGCCTGGTCCACCTACACCGACCCGGAAGTGGCGCACGCCGGCCTGTACGCGCACGAACAGGAGCGCGCCGGCTGCGAACTCGAGGAACTGCGCCTGGACTTCTCCGGCCATGATCGGGCCATTCTCGAAGGCGCGGCCGAAGGCTTCGCCAAAGTCGTCATCGAGAAGCGCAGCGGCCGGTTGCGCGGCGCGACCGTGGCGGCGCCGCATGCGGGCGAAATCCTCGCCGGCGTCCTGCTGCCGGTGGCGCGGCGCATGCGGGCGGCGGACCTCGCCGCCGCCATCCATCCCTATCCGACCATGGCGGCGGTCTGGGGCCGCCTGGGTGACGCCGCCAACCGCCGGCGCTTCACGCCGCGCGCGGCGCGCCTTCTCAAGTCGCTGATCCGGCTGCGCGGCTGATGCGCGTTTCGGCGGTCATCCCCGCGCTCGCGGAGGAGGCGGAGATCGGCGCCGCGGTGGCGTCGGCGCGCGCCGCTGGCGCCGACGAGGTGGTGGTGGCGGACGGCGGCAGCCTCGACGCCACGGTCGCGCGCGCGCAAGCCGCCGGCGCCGATCGCGTGCTGACCGCGCCGCGCGGACGTGGCGCGCAGCTGCGCGCCGGCGCCGCGGCGGCATCGGGCGAAGCGCTGTGGTTTCTGCACGCCGACGCGCGCGCGCCCGCCGGCGCCGCCGAAGCCCTCCGCGCCGCCTTGGTCGCCGGCGCCGTCTGGGGCGCCTTTCGCCTGCGGCATGCGGCCGAGGGCTGGGCGGTGCGCCTCGCCGACCGGCGCTCGCGCCGCACCTCCTTGCCGTACGGCGACCAGGGAGTCTTCTGCACGCGCGCGGCCTACGACGCCGTTGGCGGCATGCCAAAGCAAGCTTTGATGGAGGATCTCGAATTCGCGCGGCAGTTGCGTCAACGACATGGCCCGCCCGCGCTTCTCCCGCTCGAACTTGCGGTCTCTGCGCGCCGTTTCGCCGCGCGCCCCGTGCGCACCGCCCTCTGCTGGTGGACGTTCCCGGCCCTCTATCGCCTCGGCATCCCGCCTGCGCGACTGGCCCGCTGGTACCGCGCGGAGCGCTGAACTTCTGCCGGGGCGGCAACGGCGAAACGCGAAGCCGGCTTCGGCCAGCGTTCGCGGGTAGAAGGAAGTTGCAGATCGGGAGGGGCTGGAAAGAAGAACGCCGCTCTTGCCCTTCCCCGGAAGTCGGCTCGCGCACGGGGATGAACGACCTCGTCCACGCCGCGCCGAGATCGCGCTCACGGCGGGCTATCATCGCGCCCGTGACCGCATCCCGCATGACCCGCCGCGATTTCGTCGGCGCCTCCAGCGCGGCGCTGGCCGCTTGCGCCCTGCCGCGCGCCCACGGCCCCGTCGCCGCCTGGCCTCCTCCGCAGGATTGCGTGGTGATCGCCTCGGCCAACGGGCTGCGCACCGTGGCGCGGGCGCGCGCCCTCGTCCTGACCGAGGAGTTGCGCCCGGTGTCGGCCGCGGTGCAGGGCGTCGCCATCGTCGAGGCCGACCCGAGCGACATGTCCGTCGGCTACGGCGGCTTGCCGAACGAAGACGGGGTGGTGCAGCTGGATTCCGCCTGCATTGACGGCCCGCGCCACAATGCCGGCGGCGTCGCCTGCATCGAGGACATCATGCATCCGGCGCAGGTCGCCGAGCGCGTGATGGATCGCACGGATCACGTGCTCCTGGTCGGCGCCGGCGCGAAGCGCTTCGCGCTCGAACAAGGCTTCAAGGAGGAGAACCTGCTCACGCCCGCCGCGCACAAGGCCTGGCTGGAGTGGCAGGCCAAGCGCGACGACGACGACCGCCTCTGGCCGCTCAACGGCGCCGACCCGGACGCTCCGTGGAAATTGGCCGAGGAGCGGCCGTGGGGTACGATTCATTGTTCCGTGCTGGCCCCCAACGGCGATCTCGGCTGCTGCACGACCACCAGCGGGCTCGCGTACAAGGTGCCGGGCCGCGTCGGCGACTCGCCGCTCATTGGCTGCGGCTTGTACTGCGACAACGAGGTCGGCAGCGCGGGTGCCACGGGCCGCGGCGAAGCCGCCATCCACGCCGGCGGCTCCTGGCTGGTGGTGGAGCGCATGCGCCAGGGCGACGAGCCGGCGGCGGCCTGCCTCTACGCCTTGCGGCGGGTGTCCGAGCAGACCCAACGGATGGCCAAGTGGCAGCCCGCCTTGTGGGCCAAGGACAAGCCGGCCTTCGGCCTGACCTTCTACGCCCTCCGCAAGGACGGGCGCTTCGGCGCCGCCTCCCTGGTCGGCCGCCGCGGCGAGCCCAAGTTCGCGGTGGCCGACGCCCGTGGCGCCCGGCTGGAAGAATGCTCCATCCTGTACGAGATGGACGCGTAATCCTCTTGTCGCCTGAACTCATGCGCCGCCTCGCACCCTTCGTGGTTCTTGCCGCGCTCCTGACGCTCGTCGTCCTCGGCGCCCGCTCCTTCAACCCGGATCCGCTGCTCGACCCGGCCGCCGCGCCGCTGCCGCCCGCCGCCCGCGGCGACCTGCTGCCCGCCGAGAAGTCCACCATCGAGTTGTTCAAACGGGCGTCGCCCTCGGTGGTCCACATCCGCACGACCGCCGTGGTCCAGGACTTTTTCGCGGTGCGCGCCGAGGAGCGTCTGGCCGGCGAGGGCAGCGGCTTCGTGTGGGACAGCTCCGGCTACGTGGTCACCAACTACCACGTCATCCGCGGCGCCAAGCGCGCTTTCGTGTTCCTGGCCGGCTCGGAGGAGCCGCTGGAGGCGAGCCTCGTGGGCATGGACCAGTCGGTGGATCTCGCGGTGCTCAAGATCGAGGCGCCGGCGGGCAACCTGATTCCGCTGCCGGTGGGCACTTCCTCCGACCTCCTGGTCGGGCAGAACGTCTACGCCATCGGCAATCCTTTCGGCTACGACCAGACGCTCACCACCGGCATCATCAGCGCGCTCGACCGGGAGATTCAGTCCGTGGTCGGCAACCCGATCCGCGGGGTCATCCAGACGGACGCCGCCATCAATCCGGGCAACTCCGGCGGCCCGCTGCTCGACAGCGCCGGGCGCCTCATCGGCGTCAACACCA
>CAZDMB010000038.1:0-15712 GCA_964506175.1 uncultured Planctomycetales bacterium
GTTATAGAACTGGGTGTCGATCACGCAGTTGGAAGAGCGGCGTCCGCTTTCGGGTCGTTGGCGTCCGCCAGCGCGCGCGCGGCGGCGGCACGCAGCCGGCGCACGGGAGCTGCCGCTGCGAGTTCGGCCAAATCTTTGCCGGCGGCAGCGGTTTGCATGCGGCCGAGCGCATCGGCGGCGGTCTCCGCGACTTCCCAGTCATCGTCCTTGAGCGCGTGCAGCAGCGCCTGGAAGGCCTTGGCGTCCGTGACGCCGCGAGCCTCCAACCCGGCGACCGCAGCGATGCGCACGCGCGGATCCTTGTCCTTCGCGTCCTTCAACGGATCGCCGGTTCCGACCGGCGCGGCGGAGGGCTCTTGCAGGGCCAGTAGCGCGAGCGTCAACAGCATCCGACCACAGGCTAGCGCGCCGCAGGGCCGAGGGCCGCGGCCAGCCAGGGCTCCATGGCCGCCGCCCATGCTTCATAACCGGCTGGCGCAAGATGCAAGCCGTCGCCGCTGAAGAGTTCGGCGCGCAGGCTGCCGTCGGCCCGCGTGAAGTGCGGCTCCAGATCGAGCGCGCGCCTGCCCAGGGCCGCGTTGACGGCGCGCCGGGCGGGGCGCGCGGGGTGGGGGGGGGCAACGCGGGGGGGCCAGTTCCCCCCCCCGCCGCCGGGGGGGCGGGGGGGGCGGCGCCGCCCCCCCGCCGCCACGGCCTCGATACCCCGGGCGATGTCCTCCGGCGGGTCGTGGCCGACGTTGTTGGTGCCGATCAGGATGACGATGGCGCGCGGCCGCAGCCCGTCGAGCGCGCCGTGCCGCAGGCGCCACAGCAGATGCTGCGTGCGATCGCCGGAAATGCCGAAATTGGCGGCGCGCCGCTCGCCGTAGAAGCGCTGCCAGATTTCTGGCGCCGTCGCGGACACCGCGCGACCGGGGCCGCCCCAGGACTGGGTGATGGAATCGCCGAGGAACACCAATTCGGGCGGAGGCGCGGCGCCGTCCCGGCCGATGCGGCAGATCTGCGCATGCTGATCGAGCCAGGTGCCCGAACCCCAACCGGCCGCGGCGGCGCGGTCCTCGGCGCTGGCGACGGGGCGCATCGTCGCCGGCAGGCTGCAGCCGGCGGTCAGCGCCAGCAGCGCGAGCGACGCCTTCATTTGCCCAATTCGACGGCGCCGCCGTCGCGCAGCGCGGCGGCGGCGGCGATGGCCAGTTCCGTCGCGGGCAGCGCATCGGCGATGCCGCAGGCCGGCTTGCCGCCCGCGAGGCAGGCGGCGATGAAATCGTCGAGCGCGTACCACAGCGGCGCGTGCGGCAGGCCGATGCCCTCTTTGAGCTTGGACTGCTCTGCGAGCTTGGTGGCGTTCGCCAACAACACGAGGCCCTCGTCCTTTTGATGATGCTCGCGCGTGGCGTAGACCTCCCATCCCTGCGTCGGCGCGTCGGTTTCCTTGTAGAGCCAGGCGTGCGTCTCCGCCGCCCTCACCGCGCCGTGCGTGCCGTAGACGAGAACCTGCTCCTGGCCGTAGGAGTTGCCGATCGTCAAGTCGAGCGTCCAGCAGGCTCCGCCGGCGCAGGCCACCTCCAGCTGCACCGTGTCCGGCACGGCGCGGCCGTCGTTCCAGGCGAGCACGCCGCCGCGTGCGCGCACGCTCGCCGGCTCCTGTCGCGTCGTCAGGAGCAGGTAGTCGAGCCAGTGGGCGGCGAGTTCGCCGGCCAAACCCAGGCTGACGGCGGGATCGAGGCGCCAGTTCCTCTTGGCCTCCCACTCGGGCTCCGGCGCCGCCTGACGCCACGACTCGCGCCGGTGCGCATGCACGTGCGCCGCGAGGATCGGTCCCATCGCGTCGGACTGCGTCACGCCGCGCGTGCGGAGATACAGCGGATTGGCGCGCGCCGTGAAGCCGGCGGCGCAGATGCTTCCTCCGGCTCCGGCCGCCGCCGCGGCGATGGCGCGCGCGTCGGCGGACGAATGCGCCAGGGGCGCCTCGCAGAAGACGTGGCGCCCGGCGGCGAGCGCCGCCTCCACCACCTCGCGGTGCCGATGCGTGGGCGTGCAGACGATGACGGCTTGCAGCCCGAAGGCGTTCTCCAGGCAATCGGCGAAGGAAGTGAAGGCCTGCGCCTTCTCCGCGCGCCGCTGGCCGCCCTTCAGCCGGCCAGGGTCCTCGTCGCACACGGCGACGATCTCGACGTTCTCCATGCCGGCGAGCTCATCGAGGGCCTGCCGGCCGCGCTCGCCGGTTCCGACCACGCCCACTGCGAGCCGGGCGCCGCGGGGCAGGAGGCGGGCGCGGCCGCCCCAGGCCAGCAGGTCCGGAGTGATGGCGAGGGCGGCGAGCCCGCTGCCGGCATGGAGCAGGAAGTCGCGGCGGGGGAGGTTTCCCATGCGGTGGCCGGGCAGAATGTAACCGCGCATGAGCAAACGCATCAGCCTGCTGTTCGACGGCACGTGGAACCGCCGCCGCGATCACACCAACGTCTTCCGTCTGCATCAGAGCATGCAGACGGTCGGGCGCGAAGATCCGGACCAGCCCGCCTGGTACGACGAAGGCGTCGGCACGCATTGGTACGACCGCATTCGCGGCGGCCTGTTCGGCGCCGGGCTCGGCAAGAACATCTGTCAGGGATACGACTGGCTGTGCCGCAAGCACCAGGAGGGCGATGCGATCTTCGTCTTCGGCTTCAGCCGCGGCGCCTATGCGGCGCGCAGCCTCGTGGGCATGGTGCGCAAGTGCGGCCTGCTGCTGCAGCCGGACGAAGACGCGGTGGACGCCGCCTATGCGCTCTACCGGGACAAGCGGGTCGCGCCGACGGACGAGGCCGCGGCGCGCTTCCGCCGCGAGCGCTCGCGGGAGGTGCGCGTGCGCTTCATCGGCGTGTGGGACACGGTCGGAGCCCTCGGCGTGCCGGGCAACTTCCTGCCCTTCAGCCGCAAGGACTATGAGTGGCACGACACTGAGCTGTCGAAGATCGTCGATTACGCCTACCACGCGATCGCCACGGACGAAGATCGCAAGGATTTCGCGCCGACCCTCTGGACGAAGGTGAAGCCGGAGAACCTCGAGGTGCAACAAGTCTGGTTCGTGGGCGCCCACGCCGACGTCGGCGGCGGCTACGACTCGGGGAGACTCGAGCGGGTGCCGCTGCGCTGGATGCAGGACAAGGCCGAGGCTGCCGGACTGGCGATGCGCACCAAGGCCGAAGTCGGGCCGCAGTTCCACCTCGACCCCCTGCACGATCCCTTCAAGGAAATGATGGGCGGCGTCTACAAAATGATTCACAAGCGGCACCCGCGTGAATTCGGCCGGGCAGTGAACGAGAGCGTGGACGCCAGCGTGTGGGATCGTTGGCGCCGGGATCCGGCATACCGCCCGCCGGCGATGGCCGCCAATCCGCAGCGGCCGGGCGCCTGAGCCGTCACGCCAGCGCGCGAAACTCGAACTCGCGGGCGCCGCTGACCAGCAGCGCAGTGGACCAAGCGTCCGCGACCGCCGCCGAAGGCGCCATCACGGCGGCCAGTCGCACCGTGCCGCCGCAGGGTCCGCCGCGCCGCGGATCGTGGACGTGGACCCGCGCGTTGCCGGAGACTCCGAGCGCCGCGTCTCGCAGCAGCACGCAGGCGCGCTCGCCGATGCCGACCTGCCAGCCGCGCTGTCCGTCCGGTGCGCCGAGCGCGAGCACGCTGCTGGTGCCGCCGTGCAGCAGGGCGGCGGCGACGCCGGCTTCGCGCAGCGCGAGTCCGGCGCGGTCGAGGGCCTCGCCTTTGCCGACCGCGCCGAAGTCGAGGGTCAACCCGGGATGGCGGAACCGGACGGCGCGCCGGTCCGCGGACAATTCCACCGCGGCGAAGCCGGCGGCCGGGGCCGCGCGGTAGCCGGGATCGAAGGCGCCGCCGCTGGCCGCGTGCACGCTCTGGCACAGTTCGAGCAGGCGGAAGGTGCGGTCCGGCACGCGCGTCCAATCCACCGCCGCCTGCCGATTGAGGCGCATCAATGCCGAGCCGGGAAGAAAGAACGAAAGTTCGGCTTCAGTCGCGCGAATCTCGCGCAGCGCCGCCTCGCCGGCGGCGCGCAAGGCGGCCTCCCCCTCGCCCACGAGGACGCACTCGAAGCGCGTGCGCATGGCGTCGAGCGCGAGCCGGACCGTGGACATGGCGGCAGTATCGGGCCGCGTAGGATGTTCGCGTGCGCTCGGTCCCGATCCTCTCGTTCCTGTTGTTCGCCGCTTGCGCGGCGGATCCGCACGCTCCGCAGCCGGCCCCGGCGGCCGCCGCGTCCGCGGACCTCGCGGCGGAGTTGCGCGCCGCCGACCGCGCCTTCTACGCATCCGCCACCGCGCGCGGCCTCGATGGCTGGATGTCCGCCATGGCGCGCGATGCCGTGCGCGTGGAGTTCTTCGGCCCGCTCGCGCAGGGTCCCGACGCCATTCGTGCCGCCGACGCGCCGCTCTTCGCCGCCCCGGGCGGACATCTTCAGTGGGATCCGGCGGACGCGGTGGTGTACGCGGGCGGCGCCCTCGGCTTCACTCGCGGCGAGTGGTCCTTCCTGCTCGGCGGGAAGACGCTGGCGCGCGGCGAGTACCTGACGCTGTGGCGCCGGGCGGCGCCTGGCAACTGGGAAGTGATCCTCGACACCGGCGCCCCGCTGACGCCCCCCGACGCGCACGCGCGCTGGAGCGAGGAGCGCGCCTGGCAGTGGCACGAAGCGCAGCCTTGGTTGACGGGCTGCAATTTCATTCCCAGCACCGCGTGCAATCAGCTGGAGATGTGGCAGGCAGCCACTTTCGATCCGGCGACGATCGACCGCGAGCTCGGCTGGGCCTCGCAGTTGGGAATGAATACGGTGCGCACCTATCTGCACGATCTGGCCTGGCAGGCGGATCCGGACGGGTTTCTCGAACGCGTGGATCGCTTCCTCGACATCGCTGCGGCCCGCGGCATCCGCCCGGTGCTGGTGCTGTTCGACGACTGTTGGAACGACGATGCGCAGATCGGACCGCAGCCGGAGCCGCGGCCGGGCGTGCACAACTCCTGCTGGGTGCGCAGCCCAGGGTCGCGCGCGACGGTGGAGCCGCAGGAATGGCTGCGCCTGGAGGATTACGTGCGTGCGGTGGTCGGCCGCTTCGCGGACGATCCGCGCGTGCTCTTGTGGGATCTCTACAACGAGCCCGGCAACAGCGGCATGGGCCTGCGCTCGCTGCCGCTGCTGCGCGCGGCGTTCGCGTGGGCGCGCGCCTCCGGCCCCTCGCAGCCGCTCAGCGCCGGGCTTTGGGCCGGCGGCGGCGACTACGACCGTCTCAATGCCGAGCAGATCGCGCTGTCGGACGTCGTCACCTTCCACAACTACAACGGCGCGGAGGACCTGCGCGCGCAGATCGACGACCTGCGCCGCCTCGGCCGCCCGCTGCTGTGCACGGAGTGGCTGCGCCGCGGCCACAGCGAAGTGGCCGACAATCTGCCGGTCTTTGCCGCGGCGAAGGTCGGATGCATCAACTGGGGCCTGGTGCGCGGGCGCTCCAACACGGTTTTTCCGTGGGGTTCCCCCGCGGGCGCCCCAATCCCCGCACGCTGGTTCCACGATCTGCTGGAGCCCGACGGCCGGCCGCACGACCCCGCGGAAGCCTTGCTGTTCCGGGAGTTCGCGGCGCGCATGCGCAACGCCGAGTAAGGCGGGTTTACCAGCGGAAGCGCGTGGCGGCGGCGGCGGCCACCAAGCGCTCGCGCGCGCTCAGCGCGTCGGCGCGCGCCAGATAGCGCAGATGCAGCGGATGGCCGGTGCGGCGCCCGCCGGCCGTGTCCACAGCGAGCGTGGCGTGGCCATGCCGGCGATCGAGCGGATTGTCGCGCACCGCGGCGGTCTGCAGGCGATCATGAAAGGAATAACTGGCGGTGCAGCCGAAGGCGGCGGTGCGGCAGGCCACGCCCCATGGCGTGATTGCCCAGGCGGAACCGCGCGCAGCGCGGATCGCCCGCCAAGCGAGGGCGGCGCAGAGCAGCAGGCCGGCGGCGGCGCCCTCGCGGCCGAGCGCCCATGACAGGCCGCCGGACAGCGCCAGGCCGGCCACCATGTGCACCGTGAGCAGACGCCGGAGCGCGCGCGGCGCCAGCGGGCGCCAGGCGACCGCCGACAAATCGGCCTCGGGACGGATGCGGCGCAGGAGTTCCGGCACGCGCGCGACGGGCAGGAGCGGGGCGAACTGCGCGCCGCTGTCCGACTTTCCGGCGGCTTCGTCCTGGTCGCCGCCGGCGGTGCCGACGAGCACGCGCGCGCGGCCACAGGCGCGTTGCAGCGGATTCTGGCTGACGGTGACGATCTGGATGCGCTGGCGCGGAATCGTGGCGAATTGACGGGTCAGCAGGCCGCGCTGCAGGCGAAAATTCGCGCCCTCCTGCTCGAGGCGGAAATTCCACAAGGCCAGCGCGGCGCCGGCGAGAGACAGCAGGAACACCGTGACCAGGACGAGCAGCAAGCCGAGACCGGCCTGCGCGGGCATGCCGCTCGCGGTTCCGTCTGCCAGCAGGCGCTCCAGGTCGTCGCCGAGGTTCACCCGCCCGAGGAGGTCGAATTCCCAGGCGGCGCCCCATGCCAGCAGCGCCAGCGAGAGGCCGCGCGCGGGATTGAGTGCGAGCAGCAAAATGTCGCGCCCGCGCAGAGTGAGCACGGTTTCGGCCTGCTCCCGGGCCGGGCGCGCCGCGGCGCGTCCCGCGAACACGCGCGCGCGCAACTCCTCGCATTGGGCGAGGCTGATCACCTTGAGCACGGCCTCGTCCGCGCCGCCGCCCGCCGTCTCGATGCGCGCTTCCGCCACGCCCAAGGCGCGCTGCAAGGGGCTCTGCTTCACCTCGACGTTCTGCACGCGCCCATAGGGCACGTGCCGCACGTTGCGAAAGATCCAGCCCTCGCGCAACACCAGTTCATCCGCCTCGAAGCGCCAGGAAAGAGTGAAGTATTGAAAGACGTCGAACAGGACGAGCGGCACGAAGAGCAGCGCCAGCCACTTCTGCCAAGCGTCGCCCTGCGCGAAAAAGATCACCAACAGCGCCGGCACCAGCAGCGAGCGCGCGTGCGCCAGCGCGCGGAACAGCAGCGTCGCCGGATGCAGGCGGCGACCGGCGGCGGCTTCAGACGCCATCGTCGGCCGCCTGGCTGACCAGCCAATCGCGGAGTTCGACCGCGCGCTCCGGCGGCAAGCCCGCCAGCTCCACCTTCGCGCCCTCCGTGCCGGCGGTGTGAATGAGCAGAGTCGCGATGCCCTGCAGGCGCTGCAGCGGGCCCTGGCGCACGTCCACGTACTGCACGCGCGCCACCGGCACGCTCACCGATGCGCGCCACAGCAGTCCGCGCCAGACCTCGATGCGGTCGGGAAGCACGCAGTAGCCCGCGCGACGGTACTCCCAGCGCGGCCAGGAAGTGGCGAGGCCGAGCGCGGTGGTCGATGCCAGAGCCCAGACGGCGAAGAGCGCCGGCGGCCACGACCCTGGCAGCCAATCCGAGCGCGCGCCCAAGATCAGCGCGGCCAGCGCCAGGGAGGAAGCGACGGCGAGCAGGATCCAGCCGTGCTGGCGCTCGACCTGGATCCAACCGGGCTCGAGGCGGCACGGCGCGCCGTCGGCGAAGGCCGGGGCGGCCGGGCGGAGCAGCGGCAGCAGGGCGTCGCCCCAGACCGCGTAGCCGGCTGCAGACAGGTGCAGACCGTCGGCTTCGAAGCATTCCGCGCGCAGCGCGCCGTCCTCCGCGCACAAGGCGGCGCCCGCGTCCGCGTAGTCGAAGCCCCGGCCCAGGGCCGGAACGCTCGCGGCGAGCAGCCGATTGACGCTCGCCACTGCATGGCGCAGCGGATCCTGCGCGGCGCCGCGCGGCAGCAGGCCGTGCACCAGGATGCGCGTCGCGGGCGCGCGCGCACGCAGTTCCCGCGCCACGTCGAGAACCGCCCCCGCGACGGCCTCCGGCGTGGCGCCGTCGGCCAAGTCGTTCGTGCCAATCAGCAGGAGAACGCGCTCCGGCGCGCAGCCGTCGAGCAGGCCGTGGGCGAGCCGCCACTGCACGTGGCGCACCCGATCGCCGGCGATGCCGAGATTGCCGGCCCGACGGCCGCCGAAAAACCGTTCCCAGTGCGCCGCCCCCGCGGCCAGCACGCTGCGGCCCGGTCCGCCCCAACCTTGGATCAGCGAGTCGCCGATCAGAGCCAGCCGCAAGCCGCCGGGCGATTCGCGTACGAGGCGGCAGCACTCCTCGTGCTGTGTGCGCCAACCGCCCGCCAGCCAACCGGTCTCGCTCATGCACCGGATGGTACCCTGGGAGGATGCGCGGAAGTTCGCTGTCGTCGGGTCGCGGGCGCGGCCGCGCCGCATGATCGGCGCCGTCCTGCTCGCGCTCGCGTGCCAGACTCCCGCGCCCGCGCCGGCGGATCGGGTGCGCGAATCACGGCGCCTCCAGCGCGAGGCCGCGGCGGCGAACGAAGCCGGCGAGACGCCGCGCTTCCTCGCGGCGGCGCGCGGCGCCAGCGAGTTGCGCCCGCAGCACATGGGGCTGCTGCTGCTGCTCGCCTCGGCAGAGGCGCTGTCCGGGAACAAAAGCGCGGCGTTGGCGGCGCTCACGCGCGTGGCCGACTCCGGTTGGGCGGCGGATCTTGCCGACGCCACCGCCTTCGGTGCGGTGGCGAGCGATCCTGAATACGCGCGCCTCGCCGCGCGGCTCCGCGCCAACGGCGAGGCGCGGCTCGCGAGCGCGATCGCCGTCGAGTTGCGTGACGCCGGCTTCTGCGCCGAGGGCATCGCGCGGGATCCCGCCGACGGCGCGATCTTCCTGTCCTCCTTCGACGACGGCCGCATCCTGCGGGTGCGCGGCGCCGGCGCGGAGCGCGAGGAATCGGAGTTCGCCGCCTGCGCCGCCGCCGGCTGCACCGGCGCCTACGGCCTCGCCGTGGATCCGGCGCGCCGTCTGCTGTGGGCCTGTGCCGGCGCCGCCCGCGGCGAACCCGGCGAGGCCGAACGCGGCGCGCTGCTCGCCTTCGATCTCGCCAGCGGCGCGCTCGTGCGCCGAGTGCGAGGCGGCGCGGACGACCCGCGCCTGCTCGGCGACCTGGCCATCGCTGCGGACGGCTCGGTGTACGCCACCGACCCTCTGGGCGGCGCCGTCGTGCGCTTGGCGCCAGGAGCCGAGAACTTCGACTCCGTGCTGGCTCCCGGGCATCTGCTTTCGCCGCAGGGAGTGCTGGTTCTGCCGCCACTGGGGGAGGAAGCGCCACTCCTGCTGGTGGCCGACTATGCCTGCGGCTTGTATTGCTGGCCGGACGACGGCTCCAGCCTTCCGCAGGAAGTGAAACTGCCTCCCGGCGCGGCCCTCCTCGGAGTGGACGGCCTGGCCTGGCACGACGGGGCCCTGCTCGCCATCGTCAACGGCGCGCCACCGGCACGCGTGCTGCGGCTCCGATTCGCGCGCGCGCGCCGGGAGATCACCGCGATCGAGACCCTCGAGGCGGCGCACCCGCGCTACGGCGAACCCACCCTGGGCGTCGTCGCCGGCAACGATCTCTACTACGTGGCGAACGTGCCGTGGGCGGATCCGGCGCGGCACCCGCCCGCGCTGGTGCTGCGCCTGGCGTTGCGCTGATCAGGCCGGCGCGACCCGGTGCGTGCCGGGGTCGAACACCCAGGCGCGTCCGTCCCAGGCCGAGCGCGTCGCGAGATCCACCACCACCATCATCTTGGTGGCGAACTCGACCTGCGAGAAGTTCGGCTCGCGCGAGCGGATGCAGCCGAGCCAGTTGAGGCGCAGCTCGTCCTGATCCGCGACGTCGGGCAGGTCGGACTTCTCGGCTTCGACGTCGTCCACGAACGGGCGCTCCGGGCGCAACTCGGCGTCCTTGCCGCCGAGGTAGATCGTGCCCTTCTGCCCGCGAATCATGTTGGTGAACGATTGCTCGTTGTTGGTGTTGCCGGCGACCACCATCACGTGGCCATCCGGGAACATCGCCGTGATCAGGATCTGATCATGGTTCTCCATCTCCACGTCGATCATGTGCGAGCCGGCGCAGTGCACGCGCACCGGGTAGTCCGCGTCGAGCGCGTACATCAGCGGCGTCATCTCGTGCACGAGCAGGTCGCCGATGATGCCGGTGGAGAAATCCTTGTAGCGGCGCCAGTGGTGGTAGATCAGCGGGTCGAAGGGGCGCTCGCCTTTCGGGCCGCACCACATCTTCCAGTCCAGGTTGACGCCCGGCTTGAGGTCGGGCTCGATCGCGTAGTAGTTCCACTCGCCGCTCGGCGTGTTGCGGCAGTAGCCGGTCTGCGACCACAGCGGCTTGCCGATCTTGCCGGCCTTCACCATGTCGCGCGCGGCGCGGTACTTGGACAGCGCCATCTTCTGCGTGCCGACCTGAAAGATCTGCTTGCTCGCGTCCACGGCGGCCTTCACGGCGAAGGCCTCCTCGATGGTCAGCGTCATCGGCTTCTCGCCGTAGACGTCCTTGCCGGCCTGAATGGCATGAATGCCGATCTGCGCGTGCCAGTGCTCCGGCGTGGCGTTGACGACGCCGTCCACGTCCTTCATGTCGAGGAGCCGGCGATAGTCCTGGTGCAGCGCGATCGGCACGTTGCCCTGGCGCTCGTCGGCCATCGCCTTGGCGCGCTCCATGTGCGGGATCGCGACGTCGGACAGTGCTACGAGATCCACCGGGAAACGTCCGGACTTGTGGAAGTCGGTGAACGAGCCGACGTGGCCGCTGCCCATGCCGCCGGGCCCGATTACGCCGATGCGCACGCGCTCGCCGGCGCCGACGACGCGGCGATAGGAGGCGGCGGAGAGCTTGGGAGTCAGCGCCGCCGCGCCGGCGGCGACCGCGGTGGTCTTGAGGAAGGTACGACGGGTCGGTGCCATGGTCGGAGCGGTCAGCCTAGCACCAGCCGGCGGGGCGGCCGGAGCCCGGGCGCCTAGGGGCGCCAGGCCGTCAGCGCCGGATCCGCCGGGTCCACGCTGCGTTTCTCGGCGGCCGACTTGTAGGCCGCCATCAGGATGCGCATCACCTCGACGCCGTCCTGGATGGTGAGCCCCGGCGGCTCGCCGCGCGCGAAGGCGCGCGCGAAGTGACGATTCTCGCCGGCGTAGCCGTAGTGCGCGGGCTCGTTGGGGGAGATCGGCATCAGGCCCTGCTCGGCGTTCTGCTTCTCCACCAAGTCCTCGCCGGCGGCGCCCGTGACGTTGCGCGAGAAGAACACGCGCACGCCGGTGTCGGCCATGTCCACGTCGAGCGAATACTCGGGCCCGAGGAGTCCGAACGTGTGCCGCAGGCCGGCGCCGACGTAGCACCACGAGGACGTGGTCTCCGTCAGCAGCGTCTGGCCGGCGTCGGTGCGCCACACCACGGTCGCGCGCGCGAAGTCCTCGCTGTGACGCTTGGCCCAGTCCACTCCGGGAAAACGTCCGGCCAAGTCGGCGGCGTAGCGCGGCTGCGTCCACTTGAGATTCGCCACCGTGGCGCTGACCTCCAACGGCGTCAGCGTCGCGCGCGGCGCGCCCGGCGCGGTCAGCAGCCAGCGCGCGGCCTCGATCGAGTGGCACATCATGTCCAGCAGCGCGCCGCCGCCGGCGATCTCCGGCTGCCAGAACCACTTCGAGTGCGGGCCCGCGTGCTCCTCGGCCGCGCGCGCCAGGTAGGGGCGCCCGCTCGACGCCGCGCCGCGCCGCCACAGCACCTCCTTGCCGCGCACCAGCGCCGGCGCCCACAGCATGTCCTCCAGATAGCCGGTCGGCGCGCCGATGGCGCGCGCGATCTCCGCCACTTCGAGCGCCTCCGCCAGCGTGCGCGCCAGCGGCTTCTCGATGGCGACGCCGCGCAAGGGCGCGGAACGCGGGCGTTTGGCCGCGCCCGCGGCGATCGCGCGCATGGTGGACACGCGCGTGTCGTTGCGCGCGCACACCCAGATCGCGTCCACCGTCGCGTCGGCGGCCAACTCCTCGACCGCGTCGTAGGCGCGCGCGCCGGGCCCCACCTCCAGTTCGCGGGCCAGCGCGGCGGCTTCCTCGGCGCCGGCGCGGGTGCGGCTGGCCACGCCCGCGACCTCCACGCCGCGCACTTCCACCAGCGACTGGATGTGGAAGCGCGTGATGAAGCCGCCGCCGACGAAGCCGATGCGCAGCGGAGACTTCATACAGTGCGCCGCGCACGCGGATAGTAGGCCATCAGCGCAGCGAAGCAGATCAGCGCCAGCCACATCGGGACGGAGAAGAGCTTGGTCCAGTCGCCGGCGGCCCACTCGCCCACCACGCTGGTCGCGAACCACGAGCCGACGATGATGCCCAGTCCGACGATCACCAAGTTGAACAGATTCTGCGCGCTGGCGCGCACGTCGGCGGTCGTCTCCTCGTCCACCACCATGAAGGCGACGAAGATGAAGCAGGCGAAGCACACTCCGTGCAGCCCCACGCCCAGAATGATCAGCGGCACCGAATCGGCGTAGGCGAAGAGCGCCATCCGCGCCGCGTAGGCGAGGATGCCGGCCGCCAGCAGGGTCTTGCGCGACCAGCGCTTCGCCAGCCGCGGCATCTGCGCCAGCAGGATGATCTCCGTCATCTGCCCGATCGTCATCAGTCCGCCGCCGCCGACGCCGAACACGCGGTTGATCGTCTCCGCCAGGCCTTGCGCCGCCGCGTTGCCGGCCTGGATGGCCGACAGGAAGCCGCTGGTGTGCACGAAGTAGAACTGGTGGATCACCGAGATCGGTACCGCCAGCAGGAACAGCGTGATCAGCGGCTGCTTGCGCACCTCGCCGAGCGCTTCGAGCGACGCGTTGCGCCGGCCCACGTTCTTGGCCGGCGGGGTGTGCGGCAGAGTCAGGCAGTAGGCGCCCATCAGCGCCCCTAGGATTGCGCTCAGCTTGAAGGCGTCGGCGCGGCCGGCGTTCCACGCGGCCTCGAGTGCAGCGCCGGTGGCGCCGGCGGGCGTGTGCGCGCTCGCGAGCCACTGGCCCATCGCAATCCCCACGGCGATCCAGCCGATGGTTCCCCACAGCCGGATCGGCCCGAACTGGCGGTCGCGGTCGGTCAGATGATGGAAGGCCAGCGAATTGGTCAGCGCCAGGGTGGGCGCGTAGATCAACCCGTAGCAGAACGACACCGCCAGAAAGGTGGCCGGCCGCGAAATGTCCGCCAGGAACCACACCAGCGCCGCTCCCGCAAAGTGGGAGAGCGCCAAGAACTTCTCGGTGGCGAACCAGCGATCCGCCACTTGCCCGGCGATGAAGGGGCCGATGATGGCGCCGAGCGCGCCCACCGCGAACGCTGCCGAGATTTCGCCCGGGCTGAAGCCGCGCCACAGCAGGAACGGATAGAGGATCGGCAGCCACGCTCCCCAGATCGCGTACTGCAGGAACATCATCGCCGACAGGCGGGCGCGCAGCATGGACTAAAGCCGCGTGATGCGCACGTTCCGGTAGCGAATGGGCGAGCCGTCGTCGTGATTCTGTAGGCCGACGTAACCGCGCTCGCCGCGGAAGCCGAGGAAACGGCACACGGTCTCGCCGTTGACCTGAATCTGGTAGTTCTGCCCGATCACGGTGATGGCGTAATGGTTCCATTCGCCGGGCGGCTTGGTCGGCACTTTCGCGGACGGGCCGAAGGAATAGACCGAACCGGTGCGATGCTTCGGATCGGAGGCGTCGCAGATCTGGATTTCATAGCCCTCGTTCACCGCCACCCACGGGTCGTCGCCGGGATCGGGGAAACGCACGAACACGCCGGAGTTGTCGCTCGGCTCCTCCGCCATCCAGTCGAGCTCGAGGCGGAAGTCGCCGAAGGCCTCCTTGGAGTACCACAGCAATCCCATGCCGCCCGTGGTCTTGAGGGCGCCGTCCTCGAGGACGAACGCGCCGGGGCCGGCCATCTTCCAGCCGTCGAGCGGCCCGCCGTTCCAGAGGGTGGTGGTCGGAGACGCGGCCGCGGAGCCGGTGGCGGGCGCTTGGCACGCGGCCAGCAGGCCGAGGGCCAGAAGGGCGAGCGGGAGCGGGGCTTGCACGGCACAAGAATAGGCGCTCGTAGGATGGTTGGAATGCCGGCTCTCGCCGCCTTGATCGCCGCTCTCATTCCCCTCCTGTCTGCGGCGCCGGCGCCGCAATCCGCACGGGAGAAGACCTTGGCGCCCCCTCCGCTGCAGGTGGACGGGCTGACCGGCGTCCCGATCGACGTCGTGGATCTCCAGGCCAGCTTGCTCCTGGACGCGGCGGCCAAGACGGCGTCGGCGACCGCCACTCTCAGTTTCATCACTCTGGGCGAGGGCTTCCCGTTGTTCGACCTGCGGCAGCGCGAGGTTCTCAAGGCTTGGCTGGACGGCAAGCCGCTGGATCCCAGGCAGTTGGCGCCGCACGCGGTATCCGCGCAGTGCGGCTCCATGCGCATCCTGGAGGTCAGCCTGCCGGCGGGCAGCCGGCACGACCTCAAACTCGAGTACGCCGTGGGCACGCCGGACGCGCCGCAGGCGCAGGGCTTGCTGTGGCGGGAAGGCGGCGTCTTATGGGACACCTTTTTCTCCGACCTCAACCAGGGCCGCTACCTGGAGTCGTGGTTTCCCGCCAATCTGATCTACGACCAGCATCCGCTGACCCTGACCCTGGATCTGGCCGGGGCCGGCCAGCCGCACCGCCTGCTCACCAACGCCGCGGTGGAGGCACGCGGCGAGCACGCCTGGACGCTGCGCTTCCCGCCGACCTTCGCCGCCTTCTCGCATCTCATCGTGCTGGTGCCGGCCGCGGAAGTGGACGTGGCGGAGGCTACGGTGAAACTCAAGGCCGGGCGCGCGGTGCGCGTGGAAGTCCTTGCGCGCAAGGAGGCCGCCGTGGACGCCGCGCAGGTGGCCGCGCAGACCGGCGCGATCATCCAGAAGTACGACGAGGCCGCCGGCAAATGGGCCCACACGTCCTACTGTCCGGTCTACATCTGGACCGGCGGGCGTTCGATGGAATACGACGGCGGCACCACCACGGCCCTCGGGGCTCTCGAGCACGAAATGTTTCACAGTTGGTACGGGCGCGGCGTCAAACCCGCCTCGCAAAACGACGGCTGGTGGGACGAGGCCTGGAACATGTACGTCACCAGCGGCTTCCGCCGCAAGCCGGACCTCGCGCAAGAGGGGCCTCCGGTCACCCTCTGCTCCGCGGACCCTTACAACCGCATCACGCCGGGCGAGTCCTACGGCCCGGGGGCGATCTTCTTCGCGCGGGTGGCGCAGGAGATCGGCGACGACACCTTGCGCAAACGGATGGCCGAGTTCTTCGCCGCGCACGCGCCGAACCCCGCCACCACCGCCGAACTCGAGGCCTTGCTCGCCGGCAAGGACGCCCACGCCAAGGAGGTTCGACGCCTCTTCCACCGCTACGTCTACGGCCTGGAGGGCGAACCCGCGGCGGCGAGCGGCCGCTGAGCCGGGAAGGAAGCAAGCGTTTCGCCGCGCTTCGCGTAGTGGCATCGAATGCTGGCCGCCATCCTCTGCCTGGCACAAGTCGCCGCCCCGGAAACGGCCGCCACCGCTGCGAAGCCCGCGCCCTTCGCCCCGCGGCGGGCGACTTCCGTGGACATGCAAGCGGCGTTCCCGGACGCTTGGCGCCTGCCGCGCACGGATCGCGCCGGCCAGCCGCTGCCGAGCGCCAGCTTCGAGGCGCGCCTTCTGCGCCTTGCCGCGGAACCCCTCGCCGCCGGCGATGCCGCCGCCGGACGCCCGCCGCTCATGCTCGGCGATTT
>CAZDMB010000039.1:0-15704 GCA_964506175.1 uncultured Planctomycetales bacterium
TTCATTACTCCTGACGAGAAAATGGAACAATGTTATATAGGTCAATGATTCAATGGCCTAATTCTACGAGGATAGCAAACGGGGCAAATGCTTAGACGGAACACGGGCTAGATTACAGAGAATCTTTGCGCGACGACTTGATCCGTCCGCATTGCGCATTCCGGTTTGAAAATCCTTCATCCATCCGTCGCGGAACGCCCCGGCCAATAATTCGGGCGTGTTGATGCTGAGTCCGACCAATTGCTCAAGTAAAAAAGCGGTCTTGCGCCTCCGCGAACGCGCGCCTCTACGGATCCGATCCTGCTCGTACTGACTTGTCTCCCCTTTGAGGGAGTCATGCCAGTGTTTGAAGGCGCCATCTGAATCGTACTCCGCACTGCCACAGGCAATGATCGCTCCCCAAGAACCGTTGCTCTGAATGCAGGCTTCGATTGCCTCACGGTCGTTCAGCACGATCCAGTCCGCGCCCCGCTTGGACACGTGCGCCTTCAGGTCGAAGGTGTGGCCATGGATTGCCACGTCGAAGTTGACGGAACCATGCTGGAACGGCTTGCCGAGCGGAAGACCTGCCGCCTGCAGGCTGTCCTTGGCTCGCCTCTCGAAGTACCAGCCGATCCACTCCATCTGGCGCCACTGGTAATCTCGATCCTTGAGATAGGTGATCGCTTCCTGACCATCCCACTCCGTGGGAAAGCCCTTGCCGATGGCAGCGAGTAGCTGCTTCGCGCTCTCCTCCAGGCCAACCGTCACACCCTACAGGGTGCCAGCGCGCGCCTTTTTCAGCAACTTCTCGATGGACCAGTAGCCGCGGCTGAAGTGGCTCATTGCCTGGGCAACGGCCTCCTTCTTCGTGCTTCCTTGCTCCTGGCGATTCAGCACGAAACGGAGGATCTCGGCGGATTCCTGGACGGAGAGCGGATCCCCCGACCGGGCAGGACGGTCATCCTTGCCGGTTGGCACCGACTGCTCCAGCCAGCCCTCCTCCACCTCAGCCAGCGCCTTGGCGCCATGTCTGAAGGCCACCGGGTTAACCTCGAAGCCGCCGTACCTTCGCCGCAGGCCTTTCGCGGCAATGGCGGTGCTGAAGCTTCCCAGGAAAAAATCGAACACCAAGTCTCCGGGCTTGGAGCAGTATTGGATCATCTTCGCCAATAATGTGTAGGGCAGCTGGTTCTTGTTCTTGACCTTGCCAGGCTTGTACTCGCGATTGATTCGCCAGACATCCTCCATGTCAGCGTAGAGGGCAGATCCCCCGGTCGCGTCGCGACGATCCTTACTGCCATAGCGCGCAAATTGATTGAAGGTGCGTCGGCCTCCGCGCTTCTCATAGTAAAGAATGTGATAGTGAGAGGAGACGAACTTGCGCTGAGTACTGACTCCAAAGTTGTACTTCCAGATCAGGTGGTTAACTTCTCGCAAGCCCGAATCATGCAGTGCCGAGAGGATCGGGAGGAGCATCGAGTAGCCGCTGACGATCAGTGCAGAGCCGCCGGGACGCAATACCCTTGCCGCTTGGGAGATCCAGGCGCGCGAGAATTCCGGATATTGATCAGCCGGGATTTCAGCATACCCGTCGAGCACGAAGGCCTCATTGCGGTTGTAGTGCTTGTGCAGCGTGTCGCCTTGGATACCGTAGGGCGGATCCGTGATGATCAGATCGACGGCAGCGTCTGGCAGGTCTCGCGCGAGGGCGAGGGTGTCCCCGAGAGTGCAGGTCGTCAGCATACGACGGACATCATAGATTCGGCCTCGCGCCGAATCAACTTTTTTCGACCGGGCAACCCGTTTAGATTTGCCTCGCGTTTGATGGGACTTCGCCTTACCCGCCATATGCCGCAATCCCCGTCAGCGCCTGCCCGATGATGAGCCCGTGGATCTCGTGGGTGCCCTCATAGGTCAGCACGGTCTCGAGGTTGCACATGTGGCGGCCGGCGCGGTACTCCAGCGTGATGCCGTTCGCGCCCAGCAGGGTCCGGCACTCGCGCGCCACCTCCAGCGCCATGTGGACGTTGTTGCGCTTGGCCATGGACACTTGCTGCGGCTTCATCTTGCCCTCGTCCTTCAGCCGCCCCAAGCGCCACACCAGCATCTGGCCCTTGGTGATCTCGGTGGCCATGTTCGCCAGCTTCGTCTGCGTGAGCTGAAAGCGCGCCAGCGGCCCGCCGTGGATCTCGCGCTGCAGGGTGTAGGCCAGCGCCTCCTGGAAGCAGTCCTGCGCCGCCCCCACCGCGCCCCAGGCGATCCCGTAGCGCGCCTGCGTCAGGCACATCAACGCTGATTTCAGGTCCTGCGTGTTCGGCAGGCGGTTCGCTTCCGGCACGCGGACGGCGTCGCACACCAGTTCGCTGGTCACCGAGCAGCGCAGCGACCACTTGTGCTTCTGCTCCGGCGCGCTGAAACCCTTGCGCTCCTTCTCCACCAGGAAGCCCTGCACCACGCCTTGCTCGTCCTTGGCCCAGAAGATGCTGACGTCGGCCTGCGTGCCGTTCGTGATCCACATCTTCTGGCCGTCGAGCACCCACTCGTTGCCCGCCCGGCGGCAGCGCGCGCGCATGCCTCCCGGGTTGCTGCCGAAATCCGGCTCGGTCAGGCCGAAGGCGCCGATCTTCGCGCCGCGCGCCAGTTGCGGCAGCCAATGCTTCTTCTGCTCCTCGCTGCCGAAGGCGAAGATCGGGTACATCACCAGCGCGCCTTGCACGCTCATGAAGGAGCGGATGCCCGAATCCACGCGCTCGATCTCCTGGCAGATCAGCCCGTACTGCACCGAGTTCATGCCCAAGCCGCCGTACTGCTCGGGGATCGTCGGCCCCAGCAGCCCCATTTCGCCGAACTCGGGCGCGAGTTCCTTCGGAAAGGTGCCGTTCTCCCAGTGCTCGGCCACGATCGGCTGCAGGCGCTCGGCGGCCCAGGCGCGCACCTGGTCGCGGATCGCGCGCTCCTCCTCGCTGTAGAGCGCATCGAGGTTCATGAAGTCGAGTTCCTGGCGGACGCGATCGGCGATGGAGGCGGGCATGGTGGTGGCTGCGAACTGAGGCGACTGATTCTAGATGCTGCCGCCCCGGCCTCGCTATGACGGAACTTGAGCCTACGATCAGTATTTGATCTGGATCCGGTTGCTTGTTGCGCAGGCCGCGAAGTCCAGAGCTTGCAGGCGCGCGTTGTTGCGCGCGCCGACGGGCACATTGACAGGCCCCAGCGCGGCACGTCCCTGGCCGTCGGCAGTGACGATGCCGAGAAGCCGGGTGGTGCCATTGAGGTCCACCTGCAGCCCCGCGCAGGGATTGCCGGGAGGAACTGAGATCGGTCCGCCGGCACCGAAGGCACCGAGCAGGGCGACAGCCGAGCCCGGAGTGACACCCGCGACCTGGATCGCCATCGGTCCGCCGGTCTTGCCTTGCACCCAGAGTGCGAAGGGGTCGGGTTGGTTGGGGAGGAATTCCATGCCGCCGAGCAAGGCGAATCCCGACTCAATCAGGCCGACGTAGCTGGAGGCGCCCGTGACAGGATCCACGGTAGCAAGGAATCCGTCAGCGCCATACAGGACTCCGTTGTCGCTGAAGCACAGCGTTTGGAAAAGTCCAAGCGGCGGATCATCGAGGAGTGGATTGACATCCGTCGCGAGACCGGTTGCAGGATCAAGCGTCACCAATCCTGCGCCCGTGTAGTCCCAGCCCCAGAGCTTGCCCTGGCCATACGCCAAGGCTTGAAGAAACTTCATCCCCGTTGCGCCGATGCGCGTCGCTGCGCCAGTGGTCAGATCAATGGTGTAGAGATCATCTGGACCCCCGCCAATCGGATAAGTCGTGTCGTGAATGCCATAAAGCGCATTGGTCGAATCAAAAGCCAGCCCGCGCAGATCATTCAGCGTGGTACGAGCCACGAACTGCGCCTGTACGCTCGCGACGTCGATCCGATAGATCTCCATAAGTCCCAGAGAGCCCGCGAGGGCCGCGTAAATGTTTCCCTGGCTGTCCTTCGCCATACCGGTCCATATTCCCCATGGAGGGCCTAGATTGCCGAGCAGAGCCGTGGAGCCAGATTGAGGATCCAATGCGTAAAGGTTGCCAGTCAGGGAGTCCACCCCGACGATGGTCTGAGCGGCGGCCCTCGTCTGGATGGCAAGCATTGCCATCACAGGAAGAGCGGCCAGCCTCAGCCTTCGATGCGGACGCAGTAGAGCCATACCCCAGAGGCTACCACTGGAGCTTGCTCCACCTCACAGCCACTCTCGCACATGGAGGTTCACCAGATCCATCATGCCCAACTGCTCGCTCTCGTGCTTCATTCTGCCATTTGGCCACTCTGCTGGCAAGGGCCACCCCCGATCACCGTCTCGCGCGGATTTCAATTCGAGATCCCGCTGACGGTCGACAACCTGACGGGCGTGGGAAGTTGGGGCAACGCCACGCGCGTCGCCGATCACGCGGTCGTTGCGATGAACAATGATAAGGACATCCTCGTGGCATACGACACCAACCGGCCCGACCTCGGACAGAATACGAGCCAGATCGAAGTGGCCATGTTCCACTGGACCGGCACCGATACCTGGGACTACAAGGGCAATCTGCTGCTAGGCGACGCTCATGTTGATACCCTGCGTCGTGGAGTTTCGTTCGTCCGATGCGAGCGCCCCGACGTCGTAGCCGCCAGCAACTCCTTCCTGGTGCACTGGACTCGCCGCTACACGACCTTGACAAACCACCCCACCTCGCAGGAGTGTGCCTGGGTCCAGTGGGATCAGGCCAGCCAGACTTTCAAGGCTTACACGAATCAACCCCCGGCGTCGGGCCAGGGCTTCGTGTTTGACTTCGACGGCTTGAACGGCATCAACCTCTGGGTGAAGGAATGCGCCGGAGTGCCGGACGCCGTCCTTCTGGACGATTCCACCGCCCTACTCACCGTCGGCATCGTTTACTTGCACCAGAAACATTTCTCCGGCGGCACGCCGCTGACCCGCGACTTCCAGATGCGTTTCGCTACCACCACCTTCGACTCGGCGAATCCGGGCCTGCCGTTCACAGCCACCGCTCCGGTCGAGCTGATCACGACCCTCCGCTTCGATGGTCCTGACAACGATGCGGCAGGCCTCATTCTGCCTGAGGTCGCGGAGGGATCCACGAAGGATCGCTTCATTCTCGCCTACGAGGAGCAAATCGAAACTGCACCGGGATCCGGCTCCTACTTCGGACGCATCGTGCTTCACCGGATGGATTGGGTTGGCGGCGTCTGGTCCTCGCAGCAGTCTCACACCTTCGGCTCGGCCACGGGCACGCCACTTTCGCGCCGTCGGCCAATGATTGACGCGTATCGTGCGTCCTCGCTCGCGGCCGGCAAGGAACTGGTTTCAATCGCGTTCAACAGAATCAACCTGATCAGTATTTGATCTGGATCCGATTACTTGTCGCACAGGCAGTGAAATCAACGGCTTGCAGGCGCGCGTTGTTGCGCGCGCCGACGGGCACATTGACAGGCCCCAGCGCGGCACGTCCCTGGCCGTCGGCAGTGACGATGCCGAGAAGCCGGGTGGTGCCATTGAGGTCCACCTGCAGCCCCGCGCAGGGATTGCCGGGAGGAACTGAGATCGGTCCGCCGGCACCGAAGGCACCGAGCAGGGCGACAGCCGAGCCCGGAGTGACACCCGCGACCTGGATCGCCATCGGTCCGCCGGTCTTGCCTTGCACCCAGAGTGCGAAGGGGTCGGGTTGGTTGGGGAGGAATTCCATCCCCGTCACGAGACCCAATCCATTTGCCATGAGGCCAATGTGCGAGGGGACTCCCGTTGCGGTATCAAGAATGGCCAGCGTGCCGAATCCGCCGTAGAGTACATTACTATCGCTGAAGCAAAGCGTTTGGCATAAGCCAACGCCAGCGTCGCTAATCTGGGGATTGACATCTGATGCAACTCCTGTGACGGGATCAATGAAGATGAGGCCTGATTCATTAAGATCCCAAGCCCACAGGCTCCCTTGGCCGTACGCCAGGGCGCTGACACTTCTCAAGCCCGTGGCCCCGATCCTGGTTGTCATCCCAGTTAGGAGATCGATCGAGTAGAGGTCGTCAGGACCACCGCTAACAGGAGCAGTCGTGTCATGGATTGCGTAAAGGACGTCTCCAGGGCCAAAGGCGAGGCCACCAATCGAATTCAAGCTCGTCTGGCAAATAAGCGTCGCAGTTACCGCAACAGGATCGATCTTGTAAATTCCGTATGTTGTAAAAAATGCTCCGTTTGAGGCGTAGATCTGGCCCTGGCTGTCCTTCGCCATTCCTGTCCACAGGTTCCAAGGCGGACCGACCTGGCCCAGAACCATTGCGTTGCCATTCTTCGCATCGACGGAATAGAGACTGCCGTTCAAGGAATCGATGCCAACCAAAGACTGTCCCCGAGCCGGCGCGAGAAGGCCGACAACAACAACCGGCAGCGCTACGAACGATCACGGCGGCGGAACAAAGAATGCCGTAAGTCGTCCCATGGCCCTCTCCAGGATACGGGATGAAGCGCAATCCCGCGCCGCAACCCTATCCTTAAGCGCCTTGGCCAAGTACCTGGTCACCTCCGCGCTGCCCTACGCCAACGGGCCGATCCACTTCGGCCACGTCGCGGGCGCCTACCTGCCGGCCGACGTGCACGTGCGCTATCTGCGCATGGCCGGCCACGAGGTGCTCTATGTCTGCGGCACCGACGAGCACGGCGTCGCCATCACGCTCAAGGCCGAGCAGGAAGGCCTCGGCTACCGCGAATACGTGGATCGCTGGCATCGGGAGATCAAGGAGTTCTTCGACCGCTTCCGCATCGAGTTCGACGTGTGGTCCGGGACCGCGCGCTGTCCGCATCATGCGGCGCTCACGCAGCGCTTCTTCCAGGTGCTGCTCGAGCGCGGCCTCGTCTTCGACCAGACCGAGGACCAGTGGTACTCGGAAGTCAGCCAGCGCTTCCTGCCCGACCGCTATCTTGAGGGCCGCTGCCCGGAATGCGGCTTCGAGAAAGCGCGCGGCGACGAGTGCCCCCGTTGCGGCCAGTGGATCGACGCGCGCAAGCTCGGCGATCCGGTCAGCCTGGTGGACGGCTCGCGGCCGGTCCTGCGCCCCACCAAGCACTGGTATTTGGACCTGCCGAAGATCCATGCGCAGGGGCTCGGCGCCTGGTACGCCGCCAAGAAGGCGGCGGGCGAGTGGAAGCCGAACGTGGACGGCTACGTCCAGGCGATGTTCAAGGATCTGCGGCCGCGGCCGATCACGCGCGACCTCCCCTGGGGCGTGCCGCTGCCGGAGGGCGTGCCCGGCGCCGCGGGCAAGGTGCTCTACGTCTGGTTCGACGCCCCCATCGGCTACGTCAGCGCCACCGCGGAATGGGCGGAGCGCGTCCACGGCGACGCCGAGCGTTGGCGCGACTGGTGGCAAGATCCCGCCACGCGCCTCGTCCATTTCATCGGCAAGGACAACATCGCCTTCCACGTCGTGGTGTTCCCGGCCATGCTCATGGGACAGGGCGAGGCCTGGGAGGGCCGCAAGTTCGTGCTGCCGGCGGCCGTCCCGGCGAACGAGTTCTACAACCTGCAGGGCCGCAAATTCAGCACCAGCGCCGGCTGGTACCTGGACAACGCCGAGTTCTTCTCCCGCTACGACACCGACGCCGCCCGTTTCCACCTGATGCTCTCCTGCCCGGAGACGGCGGACAGCGAATTCCTGTGGCAGGAGTTCCAGAACACCAACAACGCCTTGCTGGCGGACAAGATCGGCAACCTGGCCAGCCGCGTGCTGAAGTTCGCCCAGCGCGCCACGGGCGGCAAGGTGCCGGCCACGGTGGGCGGCCCCCTGCCGCATCCGCAACTCCTGGAGGCCGACGTCGCCTTCAGCGCGGTGGGCGGGCACCTGCAGCGCTGCGAGTTCCGCCGCGCCGCGCAGGTCTTGGTGGCCGGCGCCGGCGCCTTGAACACCTACGTGGACGCCGTGGCGCCGTGGAAGTTGGCGAAGTCGGCCGCTGCGGCGGATCAGGCGGCGATGGCGGAGTGCATCGAGCGCTCCCTGGCCTACCTGGAACTCCTGTCCCGGCGCCTCGCGCCGATCTGCCCGCGGGCGGCGGGCGATCTGCGCGCCATGCTGGGCGAAGCCGCACCTGCGGCAGGAGCCGGCGTCTGGGGGTCGGAAGGCTCGCGCCAGACCCCGGCGCGCCTGCCGGCCGGCGCAGTCCTGGGGGAGCCGGGCATCCTGTTCCGGAAGATCGAGGACGAGGAAGTCGCCGCCGAAGTGGACCGCTTGAACGCGCGCGCGGCCGCCGCGGCCGCCAAGCCGCCGGCCGATCGTTAGGCCTCGGCCTCGATCTCGCTGCCGAAGGTCTCGCGCCAAGCGCGCGCCGGCCGGAAGACCACGCTGTGGCCTGCCGGAATCTCCATTACGGCGCCGGTCTGCGGATTCCGGCCCATGCGCGGGCCGCGGGCGCGCAGTTCGAAGGTGCCGAAACCGACCAGGGCCACCTCGCGATCCCGCGCCAGACCGGCTTGGATCTCGCGGAGGACGGCCTCGACGATGTCTTCGGAGGCCGTTTTGGTCGTGCCGAGCCGGGCACTGACCACGTCCACCAGGTCACGCTTGTTCATCGCCAGGGGAGCAGGACGGGGAAAATGCAGCTACGCACAAAAGGAAGCAGACCCCGGAGCAATCGCATCCAGGGTCTGCCGTTCCGTCAAGACGGTACGGGGATCATCCCCGAGCGAAGGGCACTACTTGCGCTTCGTCGCCTTGCGCTTCGTTGCCTTGCGTTTCGTCGCTTTCTTCTTGGTTTTCTTCCGAGCAGCCATGTTAGTTGTGTTTCCTTGGATCCAAGGTTCGGCGGCTTCGAAATGAAGACGCGCCGGGGGAGCGGAGCCAGTTGCCACCACGACATCTGGTTCCAATATGCATCCCATCGGCGGGTGAAATCACGATTCTCCCAGAAAACCGAAAAAATTCTTGGCCGGCGCCGACGCGGGCGCAGGAGTGCCGAGGATCCGGCGGCGAAAACGGCGACCGCAGCGCTGCCCTTAGGCTTCGCGCTTGGTGAAGGCGCGGTTGCGGCCGCGCAGAGCCTTCACCATCGGCACCAGGCGCACCTTGCCGGCGATGGTCATCGGGACCCGGCCGCGCTTCATGGCGGAAGTCGCCAGTTTCATGCGCTTGACCGTCCCGTCCGGCAGGAGAATCCGCACCTTCTGGATGTTGGACTTGAAGGTCCGCTTGGTATGACCCGTCGTCTTGAGGCCGACGCCGCCCTTCTTCTTGGGCAGGCCGCGGCGGGCGATTTGCTTGCCGGCGGAGGTGCCTTTGCCAGTGACGATGCAGCGACGAGCCATGATGCGATTCCTCGAAAGGGGCCGGACATTCTAGGCCCCGCCCCATCTCCGGTCAAACCTGCGCCCGTCCCGGGACCGCCCCCCCCATTTGACCGATTTCGTCCGTTCAGGGACACTTTCCACCCTCCGCACGAAGGCCGTGGGAGAGCCCTGGGGGAACCCATCCCCAGGCACCGAAGGGGCAAGCCACGCGGCGAAACTCTCAGGTACCGAGGACCACGGCCCGAAGGAGCCTGAACCGTCACCGGACCAACAGGGCGCCCGCCAGGCGCCCTTTTTCCTTTCATGGCCACCCCCAGCACCGCCTCCCTCCTCCACACTCCGCTCCGCAGCGCGCACGCCGCGCTCGGGGCGAAACTGGTGCCCTTCGCTGGCTGGGAGATGCCGCTCGACTACGGCTCGATCCTCGAGGAATCGCGCGCCGTGCGCACCGGCGCCGGCCTCTTCGACGTCAGCCACATGGCGCGCTTCCTGTTCCGCGGCCCGCAGGCCGCGCAAGAGCTGGATCGCGCGCTCGGCGGCTGCGTCACCGACCAGGAGGTCGGCACGGCGCGCTACACGATGTTGCTGGAAGAGGACGCCGGCATCCTCGACGACCTCATCACCTACCGCACCGCCGAGGACGAGTACTTCATGGTGGTGAACGCCTCCGGCCGCGCGCGCGATTTCGCCACCTTGTGCGCGCGCCTGCGCTCCACCGAAGCCAGCGACCTCACCGAAGACGGCGGCGGCATCCTGGCCCTGCAGGGACCGGATTCGCGGCGCCTGCTCGCGGCCCTGACCGGCGCCGCCGACTTCTGCCCGCGCTTCCTGGATCTGGGCACCCTGCCCTCGCCGTGGGGCGAGATCTTCATCGCCCGCACCGGGTACACCGGCGAGCGCGGCTACGAACTCTTCGTGACCGCCGGGCAGATCACCCCGGTCTGGGAGCGGCTGCTCGCCCTGGGGGCGCGCGCCGTGGGGTTGGGCGCCCGCGACGTGCTCCGCCTCGAGGCCGCCTTGCCGCTCTACGGCCACGAGATCCACGAGAAGACCAACCCCTTCGAGGCTGGCCTGCGCTTCGCCGTCAAGGGCTGGAAGACGCGCGACTTCGTCGGCGCGGAAGCCCTGCGCCGCCTCGCCGCCGCCGGCCCGCCGCCGCACGAGATCATCGGGCTCAGCGCCGAGAAGCGGGTGCCGCGTGAGGGCTATCCGGTGCTCTGCCAGGGCGCCGTCGTCGGCCAGGTCTGCTCCGGCGTCTGGTCCGCGACCCTCGATCGGCCGATCGCCACCGCCAGCGTCCGCGCCGGCACCGCCGGCCCCTTGACCGTGGACGCCCGCGGCAAGGAAATCTCCGTCACTCGCGTTCCGCTCCCCTTCGTCCCCCATCGCTCCCGCGCCTGAACCCGCCATGCGTCCCAACGACCGCTCCTACCTCGACACCCACGAATGGGCCCAACTCCAGGGCGACGTGGTCACCGTCGGCATCACCGACTTCGCCATCGAGCAGCTCGGCGAACTGGTCTATCTGGACCTGCCCGCCCAGGGCCGCAAACTGAAGCGCGGCGAATCCTTCGGCGAGGTCGAATCCGTCAAGGCCGTCTCCGACATCAACTCGCCGGTGGAGGGCGAGGTCCTGGAGGTCAACGGCGCCCTGACGGACAGCCTCAGCACGCTGCAGACGGATCCCTTCCGGGGCGGCTGGCTGATCAAGGTGAAGGTCGCCGGCGCCGGCGCCGTGAGCGGCCTCATGGACGCAGCCGCCTACGAAAAAGTGGTGGCGGCCGAAGCCTAGGCCTAGAGAGCGGCTCCCCGCCATGCCCTACATCCAGAATTCCGACCAGGACCGCGCCGCGATGCTGGCGCGCATCGGCGTGTCCTCCGTCGAGGAGTTGTTCGCCGCGGCCATTCCGGAAGCCCTGCGCCGCCGCCAGATGCCGGCGATCGCCCCCGGCCTGACGGAAGAAGAGCTCACCGCGCACGCGGCCGAAGCGGCGGCCCCGAACCGGCCCGCGGCGGGCGCGGCCTGCTTCCTGGGCGGCGGCGCCTACGACCACGGCTGGATCGCCGCCGTGGACCACCTGATGCAACGCAGCGAGTTCCTGACGGCTTACACGCCCTATCAGCCGGAGTGCTCGCAGGGCACGCTGCAGTGGATCTACGAGTTCCAGTCCATGATCGCGGAACTCTGCGGCATGGAGGTGGCCAACGCTTCCATGTACGACGGCGCCTCGGCGGCGGCGGAGGCGGCGCTCATGGCGCTCGCCGCCACCAAGCGGCGCAAGGTCGTGGTGAGCGCCGGCCTGCACCCGGACGCGCGCGCCACCATCCGCACCTACCTCAGCCAGGTCGGCGCGGAGGTGGTGGAGGCGCCGCTCAAGGAGGGCGTCACCGATTGGGGCTCCCTGGTGGACGCGCAGGCGGCCGCGGTGTTCGTGCAGCAGCCGAACTTCCTCGGCTGCGTCGAGAAACTGGCGCCCGCGCAGCAGGCCGCCAAGGCCGCTGGCGCGCTGTCCGTCGCCGTGGTGAACCCGGTGACGATGGGGCTGCTGCGCTCGCCCGGCGCCGCCGGCTTCGACGTGGCGGTCGGCGACGGCCAGCCGCTCGGCGTGCCGATGGGCTTCGGCGGGCCTTGGTTCGGCTTCTTCGCGACGCGCATGGAGCACGTGCGCCGCATGCCGGGGCGCCTGGTCGGGATCTCCCAGGACCAGGAGGGGCGCCGCGCCTTCACTCTCACTTTCCAGACGCGCGAGCAGCACATCCGGCGCGAGAAGGCCACCTCCAACATCTGCACCAACAACGCCCTCATCGCGCTGCGCGGCTGCATTCACATGGCCGCGCTCGGGCCGCAGGGCATCGAAGAGGTGGCGTGCGTCTCGCGCCAGCGCATGCAGGAGACGGTCGCCGCCCTGCAGAAGGTCGGCGTGCCGCTGGCCTTCCCGCGCACGCCCTACTTCAACGAAGCCGCGTTCCGCCTCGCCTCCGACGCCGACGTCGGCGCGCTGCGCGAAGCCCTGCGCGCCGAGGGCATCCACGCGGTGGTGCCCCTTTCCTGCTGGCATCCGCAGCTCGCGGGCGCTTTCACCCTGGCTTGCACCGAACGCACCCGGCCGGAGGACATCGCCCGGCTGGCAAAGGTGGCGGCGCGCTTTGCGCGCCAGGAGGCCGCGCGATGAACCTCGTCCCCGTCGCCCTGCTGAACGAAGAATCCCGCCCGGGCCGCCGCTGCATGCGCACGCGCGGCGCGGAGCGCGCCCGAGCCGCGGCCGGCCTGCCCGCCGAGGAACTGCGGGCGGCGCCGCCGGCGCTGCCGGAGATCGGCGAACTGGATCTGGTGCGCCACTTCACGCGCCTGTCGCAGAAGAACTTCGCGATCAGCACGAATTTCTATCCGCTCGGCTCCTGCACCATGAAGTACAACCCGCTGGTGCACGAAGCCACCGCCGGGCGCGGCGAGTGGGCCGGGTTGCATCCGTGGCAAGATCCGCGCGACGTCCAGGGCGCCTTGCGCGTCATGCACGAGCTCGCGCGGGACCTCGGCGAGTTGACCGGCCTGCCCGGCGTGACGCTGCACCCCGCGGCCGGCGCGCAAGGCGAGTTGAGCGCGCTGCTGGTGCTGCGCGCCTACTTCGACGCGCGCGGCGAGTCGCACCGGCGCGTGATCCTGATTCCGGACAGCGCCCACGGCACGAATCCGGCCTCGTGCACCCTCGCCGGCTTCCGCGTCGTCACCATCCACAGCGACGAGCGCGGCCTGTGCGATCCGGAAGACGTCAAAGCCCACCTCGGTCCGGACACCGCCGGCCTGATGATCACCAACCCGAACACCCTGGGTCTGTTCGAGGAGAACATCGCCGAGATCAGCCGCCTGGTGCACGCCGCCGGCGGCAAGGTCTACATGGACGGCGCCAATTTCAACGCGATCGTCGGGGTGGCGCGCCCCGCGGATTTCGGCGTGGACATGATGCACCTCAACCTGCACAAGACCATGTCCACCCCGCACGGCGGCGGCGGCCCCGGCGCCGGACCGATCTGCGTCACCGCGGAGTTGGCCCCCTACCTGCCCAATCCGCGCGTAGTGCGCGGCAAGGACGGCAAATACGCGCTGGAGAACGGGCCGGAGTCCTTCGGCCGACTGCGCGCCTGGCACGGCAACTTCCTCGTGCTGCTGCGCGCCTGGCTCTACGTCAAGCGCCTGGGAGCCGAAGGCCTGCGCCGCGTCGCCGAGAACGCGGTGCTCAACGCCAATTACCTGCGCGTGCAGGTGGCGCAGCATTGGCGCATCGCCTACGACCGCGTGTGCATGCACGAGTTCGTGGTGCGGCCGACGCGCGCCATGAAGGACAAGGACGTGCACACGATGGACGTCGCCAAGCGGCTCATCGAACTGGGCTTCCATCCGCCGACGGTCTACTTCCCGCTGGTGGTCAACGAGGCCATCATGATCGAGCCGACGGAGACCGAGTCGAAGGAAACCCTCGACGGCTTCGCCGCGGCCATGGCCCAGGTGGCGCAGGAGGCGCTGGCTGGCGATCCCGGCCTGCACGCCGCGCCGCGCAACACGCCGGTCGGCCGCGTGGACGAGGCGCGGGCGGTCAAGGAGCCGCGGCTCTGCTGGCAGTGCGGCTCCTGAACGCGGCGGCCGCCCGTCCATGACGGCGCCGGCGCGCCGCCTCGAC
This sequence comes from uncultured Planctomycetales bacterium, assembly GCA_964506175.1. Taxonomy (GTDB): domain Bacteria; phylum Planctomycetota; class UBA1135; order UBA1135; family UBA1135; genus JAQBVK01. The sequence goes on from CAZDMB010000039.1 coordinate 13,985, forward strand.
GATGGCGCCTTGGCGGGCGCCGACAACATGGCGCGCGACGAGGCGCTGCTGGTCTTGCGGCTCGCGCCGACGCTGCGCTTCTACCGTTGGGCCCGGCCGACGCTCTCGCTGGGCCACTTCCAGGCCGCGGCCGATCTGCCATTGGCGGCCGTCGCGGCTCGCGGCGGCGAGGTGGTGCGCCGACCCACCGGCGGCAAGGCCATCCTCCACGAGCACGAACTGACCTACGCGCTGTGCGCGCCGGAGCAGGGCGCGCTGGCCGGCGGACCGGCGGCGGCGATGCGCGCGATCCACGATGCGCTGGCTGCGGAACTGGGCCGGCAGGCCGGCGCGCCGGTGTCCCTGCGCGGCGCGCCGCGCCTGTTGAGCGACGCGCCCGGCAGCGCTTGGTGTTTCGAGGATTCCTCGCCGCTCGACCTTGCCATCGGCGGCCGCAAGCTGCTCGGCAGCGCCGCCCGGCGGCGCGGCGGCTGGATCTTGTTCCACGGCTCGCTGGTGCTGGCGCGGCCGCGCGAGAATCCCGGCATCGGCGCGCTGGGACGCGAGCCCGACCGCACGGCTCTGGCTCAGGCGCTGGGCGCGGCCCTCGGCCTGGATTTCGCGCCGGGGGAATGGCGCGCGGAGGAATTGGCGGCCGCGGCCCGGATCCGGCGCAAGTACGCCGATCCGGGCCACACCCTGGCGCGCTAGGGCAACGCTACTGAATGTCGATGCGCAGCGCGTTCGAGTCGCGCCAGCCGCTCGCGCCGTTGCAGGCGACCTCGAGGTAGTAGGTGCTGCCGGCGAGCGCCGCCGGGAACACCAGCGTGAAACTGCCGGCGCCCGTCGCGTTGCTGACGCCCGTCTTGACCACCGTGATCGGGGCGCCGAGGTCGAAGTCGTGCCCGAGGTAGGTGGTGCCGTTCACGTTCGGGCTAGCGAGCAGCCACACCGGCGCCGCGGCCGGGGCCGCGCTGTAGGTGTAGATGTACGGCAGGTTGCCGGCGATCGGATTGGCGACGCCGGTCAGGACGATGGTGTTGACCGGGTCGCCTCCGGTGGAGCCGGACACCGGACGGACCACCAAGGCGAAGTCGGCGTCGAGCGCGCCCGTTTCCGGGTGGGTGTCCTGGTTGATCTCGTCCGCGAAGACGTCCACGCTCCACACGCCCGCCACCGGGTTGTTCAGGATCACCTGCTCGACGGTGTCCTTCACGTTCGAGACGCCGCCCGAGGTGCTGGTGGTCGCCGCCGTCAGGCCGTTGTTGCCCCAGTACACCACGCCGTTCGGATCGGTCACGCGCAAGGAGAGGTCGTTGATGCGGTGCATGGAACTGCTGGTCGTTCCGGCGCGGTCCATGTACACGAGCGTGGCCCGGAACTCGGGCTGGCCGGCCGGCACGGTCAGGCTCCAGTTGGCGACGCCGCCTTCCGGCAGCACCGACTCCTCGTTGACGTAGAAGAGCTCGCCGCGGTCGTCGTAGAGGGTGTCGAGATCCGGGCGGCCCCAGCCCTGGTGCGTGCGCGTGCGGTCGTGGGTGGTGCCGCTGAAGCTCCACTGCTGCGTGGTGTTGAGCAGCAAGGCCTTCGCCAGGGTGCTGTGCGGGCGCGAATAGAAAGGCTCCGAGCCGGTCGGATTGTTGCCGAAGGCGTCCTCGTGCCACATCTGGTAGATGAGACCGAGGTGGCCGGCCACGATCGGCGTCGCGGAAGAAGTGCCGTTGAAGCCGGTGTAGTCGTC
>CAZDMB010000040.1:0-15643 GCA_964506175.1 uncultured Planctomycetales bacterium
GGTCCGCGCGGCGGCGCCATTCTGTGCAGCGAGGAGATGATCAAGGCCGTCAACTCGGCCGTCTTCCCCGGGGTGCAGGGCGGCCCCTTGATGCACGTGATCGCGGCCAAAGCGGTGGCCTTCGGCGAAGCGCTGCGTCCCGAATTCCGCGCCTACCAAGGGCGGGTGCTCGACAACGCGCGCGCCTTGGCCGCGGCCCTGCAGGCGCGCGGGTATCGCCTGGTTTCCGGCGGCACCGACAACCATCTCATGCTGGTGGACCTGCGCGCGCCCGGCGGCCCGGGCCTCACAGGCGCCCAGGCGGAAGCCGCGCTGGGCCGCGCCGGCATCACGGTCAACAAGAACCTGATTCCCTTCGACCCGGAGCCGCCGATGAAGACCTCGGCCATCCGCATCGGCACGCCGGCCGTGACCACCCGCGGCTTCGTCCCCGCGGATCTGGAGCGCGCGGCGGCCTGGATCGACCGCGTGTTGCGCGCGCCCGAAGACGCCGGCGTCGCCGCGGCGGTGCGCCGCGAAGTGCAGGAACTCTGCGCGGCGAAGCCGATCTACCCGGATTACCGCGCCTAGCGCGGCACGCTCAAGCGCCGCGCACGCGCGCCTGCAGGGCTGCGTCCTTCTGCAGCACCTTCTTGCGCTGATCGTCGCGGAAGGATTCGAGTTTTTGCGCCAAGCCCTCGTCCTGCAGGGCGAGGATGCGCAGCGCGGTGAGCGCGGCGTTCTGCGGTCCGCCGCCGCCGACCGCCACGGCCACCACCGGCACGCCGCCGGGCATCTGCACCGTCGCCAGCAGGGCGTCCATGCCGCCGAGCGGCGGATTGTCCAGCGGAATGCCGATCACCGGCAGCGTGGTGTGCGCGGCCACCACCCCGGCCAGGTGGGCGGCTCCGCCTGCGGCGCAGATCATGACGCGGATGCCCGCGGCGCGGGCGCCGCCGGCGAAGGCGCACGCTTCCGCCGGCGTGCGGTGGGCCGACAGCACGCGCACCACCGGCTCTTCGCCGAAGGCGCGCAAGGTGGCCACCACCGGCTCGAGGCGGGGGAAGTCGGAGTCGGAGCCCATCAGGAGGGCGACGCGCGGGGAGGTCTGGCTCATGCGGGATTGCGGAGGGCTTGTCGGAGGAGGTCTTGGAAATCGGCTTCGGCGCCAAGCGTGGCGCGGGCCTTGGCGGCGGCGCGTTCGGCGGCCGGCAACGGCGCGCCGAGGTCGGTGAGCACTCGCACGAGGTCGTCGGTCGCCGGCGGCGCGCTGCCGTCCTCCGCGGCCGGGCCGGCGGCCCACTCGCGCAGATGGTCGCGCAGTTCCACCACCAGACGCTCGGCGGTCTTCTTGCCGACGCCGCGCACCGCGCTCAAGCGCTTGACGTCGCCCTCGACGATGGCGCGCACCAGCGGCTCCGTCGGCAGGGAAGACATCACCTCGAGCGCGCGCGTGGGGCCGACGCCGGTCACTTGGATCAGGCGGCGGAAGAGCCGGCGCTCGAACTCCGTGGCGAAACCATAGAGCGTGAGGGCGCTTTCGTGGACCGCCAGATGCACCAGGAGGGTGGCCTCCTGGCCGGGCCGCAGGCGCGCGCCCACCGCATCAGCCACGTGCACAAGCCAACCGACGCCGCCGATGTCGAGGACGGCGCGCGACGGCCCCGTCCCGGCGACGCGGCCACGGAGGAAGTCGTACACGGGGGTCGCCCGCGCCTAGGCGGTCTCGCCGCCGGTCACTTCGCCCTCGGGGCTGGGCGCGGCGCCTTCGCCATCCTCCTCGTCCTCGTCATCCTCGTCGAATTCCTCCGCGAGGTATTCCTCCTCCAACTCGTCGCCGCGGCCGGAGCGCAGGCGCAAGCCGTACTCGGTGAGTTTCTGCTTCAACTCATTGAGCGAAGTGATGCCGAAGTTCGGCATGGAGAGAAGGTCTTCCTCGGTGTAGAGGAGCACGTCGCCGACGCGCTGCAGGTTGAGCCGCTCGACCAGCACCCGGTGGCAGCGCACGGACAGGTTCAGGCTCGAGATCTGCAGCTCGAGCGCCTCCTTCTGCTCTTCGGTCAGTTCGCCCAGCCACGCCAACTCGCTCTGGATGTTGACCGTGCGGCCGGCGTTGAAGTCGTCCGGGATGACGAAGGAGCCGTCGTCGCGGCGCATGCCCAGCTTGAGGCCGCGATTGGCCAGCAGGCGCTTGATCTCGTTGAGCGAAGTCTCGCCGAAATTCTTGAAATCCATCAACTCCACTTCCGTGTGCGACACGAGGTCGCCCAGGGTGCGGATGTTCATGCTGGCGAGGCAGTTGCGGGCGCGCACTGACAGCTCGAAATCGGTGATCGGCGTGCGCAGAACCTTGCGCAGCTGGTCCTCCTTCAGCGAGTCGTGAGCGTCCGCGTAGTAGAGACGCGCCAGCGCGTTGGCCGGATCCTTGCGCAGCACGGCGCCGTAACAGCCGCAGGCGCGCTCGTATTGATTCCGGTCCTCGTACAGGACGCCGAGGTTGATCAGGACCGTGGATGCGACCGGCCGCAAGGCCGCGAGGCGCTCGTACTCCTGCAGCGCGCGCTCGTCGTCGCCGAAGAGGTCGGCGCGATAGGCGATGCGAAAGCGCGCCGCGCGGTGTTCCGGGTCGCGGGCGAGAGCGGCTTCTTAACTGGCGACGGCCTCGGCGTGCTGTCGATTGCTCTCCAGCAGGCGGCCCTGGAAGTAGTGCTTGTCCGCCTCGCTGAGCGGCGCGGTGGCGATCAACTTCTGGATCTCGCCGAAGCGTTGCAGGGCGGCGAGCGCATGCAGCTCGGCGGCGGCCATGGCGGCATCGTGACCGCGGCAGGCGCCGTGCAACTCCGCCGCGGCCAGGGCGGCGCTGCCGGTCTCGAGCAGGGCCGTGCCGCGCACGAAACGCGCGCGCTCGTCGCTGCCCGGAGTCAGGGCAATGGCCTGCGCGTATTCGCCGGCGACCCACGAGCCGAGACCGGCCGCAGGCTGCTGACCGGCCGCGCGCGCCTCGCGCACGGCGTCCTCGAACTTGCTCGCCGCCGCCGGGTCGCGGTAGAAGCGAGCGCGCGCAGCGAGCAGACCCGCCGGATCAGCCGGCGGAGCGGAGAAGAAAGCGGCGATGTCGGCGGCCGGGGCCGCGAGAGCTTCCACTTGAGGCATGTTGGGACGGGCGCGGTGGAGCCGAAAAGGGCCGCACATTGTAGGCGCGGCGCAGGGCGGGGGTCAACGGCAGGCGCCGCTCCCTGCAGCGCGCCCGGCAAGCGTCGGCAGGTCGGCTGGAAACCGCCCCGGTGGCGCGGCAGACTGCCCGCGTGGATTGTTTCCGCGTCGCAGGAGGGGTGCCGCTGGACGGCGCCGTGGATGCCGCTGGTTCCAAGAACGCGGCCCTCCCGCTCCTGGCCGCCGCCCTGTTGGGCGAGGGCGAAACCCGGCTGCTCCGCCTGCCCCGCCTGCTGGACGTGACCACGATGGGGGAGTTGCTGCGCGGCCTCGGCGCGGAAATCGCGGAGGAAAATGGCGGCGCCGCCGCGGGTGCAATGGCGCTCGAGCAGGAGCAAGGCGGTGGCGCGGCCGTGGCGACGCGCACGGAGCGCGGCGCGCGCACTTGGACGCTGCGCGCCGCCGCCGCCGGCCCCACGGAGGCGCCCTACGAGATCGTGCGGCGCATGCGCGCCTCGATCTGCGTGCTGGGGCCGCTGCTGGCGCGTCGCGGCCGGGCGCGCGTGCCGCTGCCCGGCGGCTGCGTCTTCGGTCCGCGCCCGGTGGATCTGCACGTGCGCGGGATGGAAGCGCTCGGCGCGCGCGTGACCCTCGAGCACGGACTGCTGGACGCGCGCGCCCCGCGCGGCGGACTCCGCGGCGCGCGGGTGCCGCTGCGCTCCCAGTTCGGCACCACCGTGCTCGGCACCGCCAACGTGATGATGGCGGCTTCGCTGGCGCGCGGCGTCACCGTGATCGAAGGCGCGGCGCGCGAGCCGGAGGTCGTCGGTCTGGCCCACTGGCTGCGCGCGGCGGGGGCGCGCGTCACGGGCGAGGGCACGGATGAAATCCTGATCGAGGGCGTCGAAGCTCTGCAACCCGTGCCGATGCTGATCCCGCCGGACCGGATCGAGACCGGCACCTTGCTGATCGCCGGCGCGATGACCCGCGGGCGCGTGCGCGTGCGCGGCGCGCGTCCGGCCGAACTCGAGCCCCTGAACGCGCGCCTGCTCGCCAGCGGCGCGCGCCTCGTTGCCGGCCCGGACTGGATCGAGGTGGACGCCCGCGGCGCCGAGCCGACCGCGGTGGACGCCCACACGGAGCCTTATCCCGGCTTCCCCACGGACCTGCAGGCGCAGTGGACCGCCTACGCGACCGGCCTGCGCGGCGTCACGCGCGTGACCGACGCCATCTACCCGGAACGCTTCATGCACGTGCCCGAACTGCAGCGCATGGGTGCGCAGATGACGCGCGACGGCAGTTCCGTGGTGGTGTCGGGACCCGTCGCCCTGTCGGCGGCGCCGGTGATCGCCAGCGATCTGCGCGCCTCGGCGGCCCTGGTGCTGGCCGGACTGGCGGCGCGCGGCGTCACGGTCGTCCGCCGCGTCTACCACCTCGATCGCGGCTACGAGCGCTTGGAGCATAAATTGCGGTCGCTCGGCGGCCAGGTCGAGCGCGCGCCGGACGAGCAGAAGCCCTGAGCGCCCACTACAATCTGCGGTCCGGCCGCGTTCCGCGGCGCGCAGCGGCATGCTCGAGCAGCTCCAAAAATCTCTGCACAAGGTGGTGGACCGCTTCCGCGGCGGCCAGCTCACCGAGGCCGACGTGCAGGAAGGCATGCGCGAAGTGCGCCGCGCCCTGCTCGAGGCCGACGTCCACCTGCAAGTTGCGAAGGATTTCACGACGCGGGTCGGCGAGCGCCTGCTGGCGCAACAACGACTGAAGGCCGTCACCGGCGCGCAGCAGGTGATCGGCGCCTTCCACGCCGAGCTGGTGGCGCTGATGCAGCCCGATCGGCCGGCGTTGCCGAAGGATCCGCGCCATCCCATGGTGCTGTTGCTCGCCGGCCTGCAGGGCGCTGGCAAGACCACCACCGCCGCGAAACTCGGCCTCTGGATGACGCGCCGGCAGAACCGCAAGGTGCTGCTCGCCGCCTGCGACCTGCAGCGCCCCGGCGCCGTCGAGCAGTTGCGCCAGCTCGGTCAGCGTCTCGACTTGGCCGTGCACGCCGAGGATCCGGCGCCGGGCGTGGATCCCGTGGGCGTCGCCCAGCGCGCGTGCGCGCGCGCCGCGCGCGATGGCTTCGACGCCGTGGTGGTGGACTCGGCCGGCCGCTTGCACGTCGACGCCGGCCTGATGGATGAGATCGCGGCCGTGGCCGCCGCCGCTCATCCGGATGCCACCTACCTGGTGCTGGATGCCATGACCGGCCAGGACGCCGTGGAATCCGCCCGCGCCTTCGCCGGGCGCCTGGAACTGCACGGCCTGATCTTGACGAAAATGGACGGCGACGCGCGCGGCGGCGCCGCGCTCTCGGCGCGCGCCGTGACGGGGCGGCCGGTGAGCTTCCTCGGCGTCGGCGAGAAGGCGGAGGACCTGGAGGAATTCGACGCCGAGCGGGTCGCCAGCCGCATCCTGGACCTCGGCGACGTGGTGGGCCTGGTGGAAAAGGCCCAGGAAGCCCTGCAGGAGCAGGAAGCCGCGGTGGACTACCAGCGGCTGATGTCCGGCAAACTGACCATGCAGGATCTGCTGGACCAGTTCCGGACCCTGCAAAAAATGGGCTCCTTCCAGAAGGTCCTGGGAATGATGCCCGGAATGGGTAGAATGTCCGGCCTTTTGGAGCAGGTGGACGAAAAGCAGATCCGACGGATGGAGGCGATCATCCTCTCCATGACCCCGGCGGAGCGGCTCCACCCGGAGATTCTCGACGGCGGCCGCCGCAGGCGCATCTCGCGCGGGGCCGGCGTGGAGGTCGCCGACGTCAACCGGCTCTACAAATCCTTCCAGGAGATGCAGAAGCAGATGAAGGCCATGAGCAGCCTCTTCACCTCGGGCGGACGCTCGAAGAAGCGGCTTCTCAAGGACCTCGAGCGGCGCGGCCGCCTGCCCGGCATGCCTGGTTTCCCTTCCGCCTAGTCCGGCCGTTCCCCGCCCTTCCAGACGATCCGCACGCCTCCATGGCAGTCGCCCTCCGCCTCAAGCGCCTTGGCCGCAAGAATCGGCCGTTCTTCCGCATCTGCGTGTTCGACGAGCGCGTCCGCCGCGACGGCCCGGAAATCGAGCTCTTGGGCCATTACGACCCGCTCGATCCGAAGCCCGGCCTGAACTTCGTGCTCAACGAGGAGCGCGCCAAGTACTGGCTGTCGGTCGGCGCGCAACCCTCCGAGACGCTCGCCGCCATGCTCAAGGGCCGCGGCATCGAGATTCCGTACCGCAAGACCACGCCTTCCGCCAAACGGCGCGCGAAGGCGGCCCGCAAGTCCAGCACCACGAAGGCCGGCAAGTAGGGGCAGCAGGGCGATGGCCAAAGCCCGACCCTCCGTGGAGGAGCTTGCGGAATTCCTGCTGCGCTGCCAGAGCCGGGTCTTCCTGATCCCGCCTCGCGCCAAGGAAACGAGCGCCCTGGAGCGCCTCATGGCGCTCGTCGTGCAAGGCGAAACGGGCAATTTCGCCATCGCCGACAAGAGCGTGCGCGTGCTGCGCGAGGCCTTCGCGCACTGGAACGAAGTGCGCGTCGCCCGCCGCTTCGAGGTCATGGACGTCCTGACGGCCGCGCGCATCGGCGAGGCCGCGGGACGCGCGCTCAACCTCCAGGAATTCCTGCGCCGCGTGTTCGGCATGCAGAATCACCTGGAGCTCGACTGGATGTACGACGCTCCTCCCGAGCGTCGCGCCAAACTGCTGGCGGCCGTCGGCATGGCGCCGCACCACGCCGCCACCGTGCTCGATCTCGACGCGCTGGAACTCGCCGAGCCGCGCCCTCCCGTGCCGCTCACGCCGCAACTGAAGCGCCTCATGGCGCGCATGAACTTCGTCGGCGCCAATCCGAAGGAGGCGATGGTGCGCGAGGTCATCGATCCGGTGACCGAGGGCAAACTGCGCTATCCGAACTACCTCGTGTTGACCGCCCTCGGCCGGCTGATGCCGGTGACGAAGCCGCCGCGCTGCCGCAAGACCGAAGCTCTGCTCGAGGCGTTCAAGTCGCGGCGCAGCGCCAGCAACGCCGACTTCGCAGCTCTGCTGGGCGAGGTCGGATGGGAGTTTCCGCTCGACGGCGGCGCAGCCCCGCGCAAGGCCACGCGCGCCAAGGCCAAGGGCTAGCCGGCCGTGGCACCGGCGCGCCTGGTGCTGGCGAGCTCCTCTCCGCGCCGGCGCGCCCTCCTGGACAGCCTGCAGATCCCTTGCCGTGTGGTGCCGGTGCCGGACGACGGACCCGCGACGGCGGCCGCGCCCGGCGAGCGCGTGCTGCAGCATGCGCGCCACAAGGCCGGCACGGTTGCCGCGCAACTGCAGGAGCCTGCCTTCGTGCTCGCCGCCGACACCCTCGTCTTTCTCGACGGGGCGGCGCTGACCAAGCCGGCCGACCGCGCCGCGGCCGAACGCATGCTGCGCGCGCTTTCCGGACGGATCCACGAGGTGTGGACCGGCGCCGTGCTGCTGGCGCCGGACGGGCGGCGGTTCGAGCGCGCCGATTGCGCGCGGGTGCGCTTCGACGCCATCCCGGAATTCGACCTGCAGGTCTATCTGGACGGCCACGAATGGCGCGACAAGGCGGGAGCTTACGGACTGCAAGGCTGGGCGGGCCGTCATGCCCGTCTGGAATCCGGCGACCCGGGGACCGTGGTCGGGCTGGCCGCGGCGGCGGTCCTGGACCTCTTGGCGCAGGCCGGAATGCCGCGCTAGAATGCTCGGCCCGAATCCGGCGCCACGCCGGCTGAGCCATGAAAGACGGCATCCACCCCAAATACGTCGACTGCCACGTCAAGTGCGGCTGCGGCTCGGAGTTCCAGACCCGCTCCACGATCAAGGAGATCCACGTCGAGGTCTGCTCGGTCTGCCACCCCTTCTATACGGGGACGCAGAAGCTGCTCGACGCCGCGGGCCGCGTGGACCGCTTCCAGAAGCGCTACGCGCGGAAGCGCTGATCGGCGCGGCGCGGCCTGAGTGGCCATGGACCTCGTCGCCTTGCTCGGCCGTCGCGTGACGGCCTTGGAGCAGCGTCGTCAGGCCATCGAGGCGGAACTCTCGCAGCCGGGCCGCGCCGGAAAGCCCGGCTATGGCCTGCTTCTCAAGGAGTTGGGCGCTCTGCAGAAGGTGCTCGTTCCCTGGAGCCGCTGGATGGAAGTGCGGCGCCAACTCGCCGAAGCGCGGGAGTTGCAGTCCTCCGGCGATGCGGAAATGGCAGCGCTCGCGGCGGACGAGCTGCCCGGGCTGGAGCGCGAGGACGCCGCCCTGGAGCGCGAGATGCTCGACCGTCTGCTCGAGGACGACCCGGACGCCAACAAGCCGGCTCTCGTGGAGGTGCGCGCGGGCACCGGCGGGGAAGAGGCGGCGCTCTTCGCCGCCGACTTGACGCGCGTGTACCAACGCTACGCCGCCTTGCGCGGCTGGAAGGTCGAGGTCATGGATTCCTCTCCCTCCGACATGGGCGGATTGAAGGAGATCGTCTTCAAGATCAGCGGCGAGGACGTCTTCCACACCATGAAGTGGGAATCCGGCGGACACCGCGTGCAGCGCGTGCCGGCCACGGAAACCCAAGGCCGCATCCACACCTCGGCGGCGACGGTGGCCGTCATGCCGGAGGCGGAGGAACTGGACATCGAGTTGCGCCCGGAGGATCTCGAGATCACCGCCATGCGCGCCGGCGGGCCCGGCGGCCAGAGCGTCAACAAGACCGAGTCCGCGGTGCGCGTCGTCCACAAGCCGACCGGGCTGATGGTCAAGTGCCAGGAAGACAAGTCGCAATTGCGCAATCGCGAGAAGGCCCTCGCCCTGCTGCGCTCTCGCCTCTACGAGATCGAGCGCCAGAAGCGCGAGTCGGAGCGCCAGAACCTGCGGCGCAACCAGGTCGGCAGCGGCGACCGGAGCGAGCGCATCCGCACCTACAATTTTCCGCAGAATCGGGTGACCGATCACCGCATCAACGAAAACTACAGTCTTGAAAAGGTGCTGGAAGGGCACCTCGAAGACCTGTTCGGGGCCTTGCTGGCCGCGGACCGGGAGGCCAAACTGGCCAATCTCTGACCCGCTGGAGCTCCACCATGGAAAACAAGGAAAAGGAATTTCTCTCGCTCGGCGCCGAGTTCGAAGTGCTGGATGCTCCCGCGCCGCAGGCGGCGCCCGCCGCTCCCGCCGGCGCGCCCATGCCGCTGCGCCAAGCGCTGGCCACCGGCAGCCTCGGTCTGCTGATCGCGCTGGGCGGACTGCTCGGCGCCCACCCGCCGCGCTTCGCGGCGCTGCAGGCGGCGATTGCCGCATTCCTCGCCTACGAGCTCTTGCGCGCCGGCATCGTGCGCCTGCAGCCGACCGCACGGCCCCATGGCAGCGTCGCCGGAGCCCTTGCGGTGATCGGCGGGGGCCTTGGGTTGGTGCCGGCGGAAGGTGCGGCGCAGTCCCTGACGGCGCCCATCCTCGCCATCCTCGGCGGACTCATGGCGCTGGCCGCGCCCGCCATGGCGAAGAAGGCCGACGCCAAACTCCCCGCCGTCCCGGAGACGCCGCTCGACCCGCAATTCTCCAAACTGCTCCTCGGCAATCTGCTGATCCTGGCTGGCGCGAGTTCCTTCTGGACCAGCGCCGCGCGCGGCACCGACACGGTCGTCGGCGCCCTGCTGCTCGTCTGTTGCGTTCTGGCAATCTGCGCCTCCTGGATCGGCATGAGCCGATCCTGGGCCATGCCGGCCGTATCCGGCGGCATGCTCGGCATGATGCTCATCATTACCCCGCTCGAGGGCTTGTCGCTCGGCGTGTTCGGGATCGTGCGCCTCTTCAAGGGCGAGGGCGAAGGCATGCTGAACGTGGCGGGTTGGTGGCCGGGTGAGGTGCAGTTGCTGACGCACGGCCTGCCGATCTTCCTGGTCCTCGCCGCCTCCGGCTGGAGCCTTGCCACCGTCGTGCAAGGCACGCTCAAGGGCGTCGAGGCGCAGAAGAAGCGCAAGGAAGAGGAAATTGCCGCGCGCAAGGCGCAGCGCGCCGCCGGCGGCGGAGCCCCGGACGCAGCCGCCAAGAAGGCCTGAGGCCATGAGCGCGGCGCGGCGCGCCGAGTTGGTGCGCCGGGCGGCCGCCGCCTTGGCCGCCGCCGGCCTGCCGGAGGCGCAGGAGACCGCTGCGCTCCTGTGGTGCCGCGCCGCCGGCGAAACGCGCGCCGAGGCCGCCCTGCGGAGCGCCGAGCCGGTGTCCGCCGCGCTGGCCGCGCGCCTGGAGGACTGGACGGCGCGCCATGCTCGCGGCGAGCCGCTGGCCTATCTGGAGGGAAGCTGCGGCTTCTTCGGTCTCGAGTTCCTCTGCGACCCGCGCGCCCTGGTGCCGCGCGCCGACAGCGAATGCATCGTGGAGTGCGCCCTCGACCTGATGCCGGCGCAGCGAGCGGCCCGCATCCTGGACCTCGGCACCGGCACGGGCTGCCTCCTGCTGAGTCTCCTGCACGCGCGACCGCGCTGGCACGGAAGCGGCCTCGACACCAGCCGCGCTGCCCTGGCCTTGGCGCGCAGCAACGCGCTGCGGCTGGGGCTCGCGGCGCGCGCCGACTGGGTCTGCAGCGATTGGCTCGAGGCGATCCGCGGTCCTGCGCACCTGATCCTCGCCAATCCGCCTTACGTCGAACCCGGCGAGGAACTCGGCCCCGGGGTCGCGGAGTACGAACCGCACGCCGCCCTTTTCACGCCGCCGGGGGAGCCACTCCACTGCTACGCGCGCATCCTGGCGCGCGCACGCGCCGTGCTGGCGCCCGGCGGATTCCTGCTCGTGGAGGTTGGCGCTGGCCGAGCGGACGAGGTCGCCGCGCTGGCGGCGGCGCACGGCTGGCTGGCGGCGGATCGCCGCCGCGATCTCGGCGGCATCGAGCGCGCGCTCGCCTTCCGCGCCGCGGACGCCCTCTGAGATCAGCGCGCGGCTGCGCCCGAAGCCGCCAGGAAGCGGTCCAGACGCGGCTGGCAGCCGGCGTCGAGCTGCTGGAAGAAGATCGCCACCTCGAAGTGGCCCAGCGCCGGCGAGAGGCGCTCGCAGCGCACGACCACGCCTTCGCCCGTCACCTCGCCCGCGGCCTCGCCGCCGAGGGTGAAGCGGAAACGCACGTGGGTCATCATGCGCAAGGGCTCCTCGGCGAAGACGCAGACGCCGGCGCGCGACAGGTCCCGCACGCGCAGGGGGCGGCCGCCTTCGAGGGAAAGCGGGAGGTCGCGGACCTGCGTCCGCGGGTGGCGGCGGCGTTCGCGGCCCAGCGGGGGTTTCTGCGGATCGGGCATGGGTTCGGCCTCGCGCATACCCTAGAATAGCCCGCGGTTCCGGCCGAAAGAAAGCGGCCGTTCCCGTCCGCCATGCCTTCCTACAACCGCGTCATCCTGATGGGCAATCTGGCCCGCGATCCTGAAATCCGGCAGGCCCAGAACGGCACCTTCGTGGGCAAGTCCGCCATCGCCGTGAACGAGCGCGTGCCGGACGGGCAGGGGGGCTGGAAAGACGAGGCCTCCTTCTTCAATTTCGTCCTGTTCGGCAAGCAGGCGGAGTCCTTCGGCAAGAATTTTCAGAAGGGCAAGGCCATCCTGATCGAAGGACGCTTGCGCGAGGACCGCTGGCAAGACAAGGAGACCGGCCAGAATCGCTCCAAGGTGGAGGTCGTGGCCGACCGGTGGTACTTCGCCGCAAGCGCCGGCGGACGCAGCGAAGGCGGGAGCACGGCGCGCAGCGCGGCGCCGGCGGGCGCGGCGCAATCGGCTCCGGACTTTCCGGGCGCCGGCGATTTCGGCGGCGGACCGGCCGACGACGTTCCCTTCTAGGCCCGCGGCCGCGGCTCATGCGCATCCTGCTGTTCGCGGGTCTCGCGGAGGCCTGCGGGGCGCGCGCCCTGGAAGTCGCCGCGCCGCCCGAGATCAGCGCCGCCGAACTGCGCCGCGCCGCCGAGCGCGCGTGCCCGGCGTTGGCGGGGCGCGTCTTTCGCGTGGCGATCAACGGCCGCTACGCCGACGCGGAGGAGCGCGTCCCGCCGAGCGCCGAGGTGGCCTTCCTGCCTCCGGTCTCCGGCGGATGAGCGCGCTCTTCCACTTTCGCCTGGTGGCGGGGCCGGTGGACGGCGCCTGGGCGCGCGAGCGCGTGCACGGGCCTGATGCCGGCTGCACGCTGGTGTTCTTCGGCACGGCGCGGGCGACCGCCGCCGACGGGCGACCCGTGGTGCGCCTGGAGTACGAAGCTTACGCCGCGATGGCCGAGGCGGAATTGCGCCGCATCGCGGCGGAGGTGCTGGCGGACCGCGCGGTGCTGCGCGTCGCCATCGAGCACGCGACCGGCGCGGTGCCGGTGGGGGCGGCCTCCGTGGCCCTGGCGCTCGCCGCCGCCCATCGCGCCGCGGTGTTCGACGCCGCGGCGCGCATGATGGATGAATTGAAGGCGCGCGCGCCGATCTGGAAGCGCGAGGTCTATGCGGACGGCTCGAGCTGGCTCGGCCGCGGATCGTGATGCTCGAAATCCACGAAGTCCCGGTCACGCCCTTCATGCAGAATTGCACCATTCTGCTGGACCGCGACAGCATGGAGGCGGCGGTGTGCGATTGCGGCGACGCCGGCCCCGTGCTGGCGCGGCTGGCCCAGTTGCAGGCGCGCGTGACCAAGATCTTGGCGACGCACGGCCATCTGGACCACATCGGCGGCACGGCGGCCTTGCAGCGCGCCCTCGGCGTGCCGTTCTGGTTTCCGGCCGGCGACGATTTCTGGCGCACCAGCCTGCCGGAGCAAGCCGCGGCCTTCGGCTTCGGCGCGCCGGAGATCCCCGTGCCGGACCACGATCTCCGCGACGGCGACGCCGTCGCCATCGGCGGCGCGCGCCTCGACGTGTTGCATTGTCCAGGGCACACGCCGGGGCACGTCGTGTTCCACGACGCCGCCGGACGGCAACTCGTGGCCGGCGACGTGCTGTTCCGCGGCTCGGTCGGACGCACGGATTTTCCGCGCGGCTCCGCGCGCGACCTCGAGCGCTCGATCCGCGAGCGCCTCTACGTCTTGCCGGATGAGACGGTCGTGCACTGCGGCCACGGCCCGACGACCACGATCGGCTGGGAAGCGCGCACCAACCCCTTCGTGCGTCGCTCGGGATCGGCGACGCGGCCACGCTAGGATTCGGGCTGGATGGAGCGCGAGACCCTGGAGGTGGACGTCCTCGTCGTTGGCGCCGGGCCGGCCGGCCTCGCCTTCGCGATCGACCTGGCGCGGCGCGCCAAGGTGCGCGGCCAGGAGCTCTCCACGCTGGTGCTCGAGAAAGCCGACGAGATCGGCAAGCATCAGCTCTCCGGCGCCGTGCTCGATCCCCGCAGCGTGCAAGAGCTGCTGCCGCAGGCGCGCGCGGAGGGCTTTCCGGTGCAGGCCGAAGTCGGCCAGGACGCGCTGCATTGGCTGACGGCCACGGGTCACAAGACGCTGCGCGGAGCGCTCCTGCCGCCGCCCTTCCGCAACCACGGCAATTGGATCGTGTCCGCGGCGGAGGTGGTGCAATGGCTCGCCAAGCGGGCGGAGCAGGAAGGAGTGGACGTCTACGCTGGTTTCGCCGGCGCCGAACTCGTCCACGGCGAGCGCGACGAGGTGCGCGGCGTGCGCATCACCGACCAAGGCCGCGGCCGCGACCGCCAGCCGAAGGCCAACTTTCAACCGGGAATGGAGATTCGCGCGCGCCTGACGGTCCTGGCCGAGGGAACGCGCGGCTCGCTGAGCAAGCAATTGATCGCGCGCAAGGATCTGCAGAAGGGGCGCAACCCGCAGATCTGGGGCGTCGGCGTCAAGGAACTGTGGGAGATTCGCGGCGACGATTTGCTCGGCACGGTGTGGCACACCGGCGGCTGGCCGCTCGAATCCGCGGCCTATGGCGGCGGCTGGATCTACGGCCTGCCGAACAAGCGCGTGTCCATCGGCTTCGTCGCCGGCATGGATCATGGCAACCCGTCCTTCGACTATCACGCGCGCATGCAGGAGTGGAAGACGCATCCGCTGCTGCGCGGAGTCCTCGACGGCGGCAAGCTGCTGCGCTACGGCGCCAAGACCGTGCCGGAGGGCGGCCTCTATTCCATGCCGCAACTCTGGGGCGACGGTTTCCTGCTGCTGGGCGACACCGCCGGCTTCATGAACGCCGCGCGCCTCAAGGGCCTCCATCTCGCCATCAAGTCCGGCATGCTCGCCGCCGAAGCCGCCGCCGACGCCCTCGCCGACGGCGGCTGCAGCACGGAGAAACTCGCGCGCTACGAGGAATTGTTCCGCGCCTCCTGGGCCCACGCGGAACTGCACCAAGTGCGCAACTTCCGCCAGGGCTTCCAGCGGGGGTTCTGGGCCGGTTCGGCCCTGGCCGGCCTGGGCGTGATCACCGGCGGCCGCCTTCCCGGCGGGCGCATGGCGCTGGCCGCGGATCACGCGCGCTATGCCGCCGACGGCGGCGCGCATCCGCGTCCCAAGCCGAAGTTCGACAACGTCCTGACCTTCGACAAACTCACCAGCGTCTACCATTCCGGCACCGTGCACGAGGAGGATCAGCCCTGCCACCTCGTGGTCCTCGAGCCGGACATCTGCGCCTCGCGCTGCACGCGCGAGTACGGCAACCCCTGCCAGCACTTCTGCCCGGCGGCGGTCTACGAATGGACGCAAGGCGCCGGCCTCAAGATCAACGCCTCCAACTGCGTCCACTGCAAAACCTGCGACGTCGCGGATCCTTACCAGATCATCAACTGGGAAGTCCCCGAGAGCGGCGGCCCGGCCTACGCCGGAATGTAATCCCCAACCCCATTCATTCATGCGCATTCGAGCCCTCGCGCGCGCGGCCGCCGGCCGCCGCGATCTCTACGCCATCCTCGTGCCCAAGGGCGCGACTCCCAGCCTGCCCAAGGGCGCGCCGCCCGCCGCCCAATGGAAGGCCGACCTCGAGACTGACGCCGGCGCCAAGTTGCTGTTGCGCGGCGAGGCCGGCCAGCGCTGGCTGCTGGTGCGCCTGCCGGAGGCCAAGAAGCTGACGCACGAAGACGTGCGCAGCGGCGCCGGCACGGCGCGCCTCGTCGCGGAATCGCTCGGGCGTGAAGGGCTGATCGTGGACCTGCAGACGCTGAAACTGCGTTCCGGCATGGTGCAGGCCGCCGCCGAAGGCGCCGGCATGGCGGGCTACGACCCGGCGGTGATGAAGAAGGAGCGCAAGCGCCCGCGCGTGAAGCGCGTGGACGTGGTGGGGGGCGGCGCGGGCGCCGCCGCCGAGGCCGCCGCCGGCGCGTTGACCGCCGACGCCTGCTTGTTCGCGCGCGAGTTGCAGAACCTGCCTGCCAACGTCCTCACGCCGCCGGAGTTCGCCCGCCGCGCGCGCAAAGTCGCCGCCACTTCCAGCCGCCTCAAGGTGCGCGTGCACGGCCGGCGTCAGCTCGAGCGCATGGGCGCCGGGTCGCTCCTGGGCGTGGCTCTCGGCAGCCCCGAGGAACCGCAGCTCGTGCACCTGAGCTACCGCCCGGCCGGCCGCA
>CAZDMB010000041.1:0-15613 GCA_964506175.1 uncultured Planctomycetales bacterium
TCTTCCTGCGCCCACACCACTTCGGCGCCGGGGTGGCGCGCCAACTCCGCCGCCAGAGCGCGGCGCGGGAAGGGATAGAGCTGCTCCAGGCGCAGCAGGGCGATCTCCTGGCGCCCGCGCTCGTCGCGCGCGCTGCGCAGTTCGTGGAAGATCTTTCCGCTGCACACCACGACGCGGCGGACGCGGTCCGCCGCGGCCGCGTCGTCGCCGATCACTTCCTGGAAGCGGCCGGTCTCGAAGGCGCGGACGGGACTCATGGCGCGCGGGTCGCGCAGCAGGGACTTCGGCGTGAACACGACCAGCGGGCGCGTCATGCCGGCGACGACGTGCCGCCGGAGCAGGTGAAAGTACTGCGCCGCGGTCGAGCAGTTGGCCAGCGTGAGATTGCCCGCGGCGCACGCTTGCAGCCAGCGTTCGATGCGGGCGCTCGAGTGCTCCGGCCCCTGGCCGTCGTAGCCGTGCGGCAGCAACAGCACGAGGCCGCTCTTCTGACCCCACTTGAACTCTCCGGCGGCGACGAACTGGTCGAGCGGGATCTGGGCGCCGTTGGCGAAATCGCCGAACTGCGCCTCCCAGGCCACCAGCGTGCGCTGCGACGCCTGGGTGTAGCCGTATTCGAAGCCGACTGCCGCCTCCTCGGAGAGCAGGGAAGAGCGGAACTCCACGCGCACTCCGGGCCGCAGCCCGGCCAGCGGGACGTGATCCGCGCCGGTGCGCTGATCGCGAATCACCGCATGGCGGTGGCTGAATGTGCCGCGCTGGCTGTCTTGTCCGGCGAGGCGGATGCCGACGCCGTCGAGCACCGTCGCGCCCAACGCCAGCACCTCGGCGCAGCCCCAGTCCGCGTCCTTCTCCCCGCGCACCATCTCCTCGCGCCGCTTGAGCTGACGCAGCAGATTGGGATGCACGACGAAGCCCTCGGGCATGGTGTTGGTGCGATCCACGATCTGTTCGAGCGCCGCGCGCGCCAGGCCCGTGTCCGGCGACGGGTCCTCGCACCAATCGGCGGCGTGGTCGTCGCGCGCGAACACCGCCGGCTCCACGTCTTCGCCCGTCACCACCTTGCCGCCGCCGCGCGCGCGCCAGGCCTCGAGCGCCAAACGCAACTTGTCGTCGTACTCCTGGGCGGTGCGCTCCGATTCCTCGCGGGTCATGTCGCCGCGGCGCGCCAGCAGCGAGATGTAGTTGCTGCGCACGCTCGGATGCTTGGCGATGCGCTGATAGAGCAGCGGCTGGGTGTAGGCCGGCTCGTCGCCCTCGTTGTGCCCGCGGCGGCGATACCCGACCAGGTCCACCACCACGTCGCCGTGGTACTGCTGGTGGTAATCCACCGCGACGTGGGTCGCGCGCAGCACAGCCTCGGGGAAGTCGCCGTTGGCGTGCAGCACCGGCGCCTGCACCATCTTGGCGATGTCGGTGCAGTAGTAGGTGCTGTAGCAGTCGTCGGGGCCGGCGGTGAAGCCGATCTGGTTGTTGACGATGAGGTGAATCGTGCCGCCGGTGCGGTAGCCGGCGAGCTCGCTCATCTGCAACGTCTCGGCGACGACTCCCTGGCCGGTGAAGGCGGCGTCGCCGTGCACCAGGATGCCGACGGTGCGCCGGCGCTCGGCGTCGCCTTCGCGGTCCTGCCACGCGCGCACCATGCCGCAAACCACGGGATCCACCGCTTCCAGGTGGCTCGGATTCGCCGTCAGAATGACCTCGAGCTCTTGTCCCGCGGGCGTGCGGTAGCTGCCGCGCTGGCCGACGTGATACTTGACGTCGCCGCTGCCGCCAGGAAGTTCGGGCATGGCGCTGCCCTCGAATTCGCTGAAGATGCGCTCGAAGGGGCGGCCGAGAATCGTTCCCATGAGGGTGAGGCGCCCGCGGTGGGCCATGCCGATCACCACGCGCTGCACCCCGTTCGCCGCCAGCCGATCGAGCATCTCGGCGAGCGCCGGCAACATCATGTCCGAGCCCTCCAGCGAGAAGCGCTTGGTGCCCGGGTAGCGGGTCTGCATGAACAGCTCGAAATTCTCGGCCTGCACCAGCCGCGACAGGATGCGCTTGCGGTGGTCGAGATCGAAGACGGCTTCATTGCGCCGCGGCTCGACCCGCTCGCGCAGCCATTGCTTGCGCTCCAGGTCCACGATGTGCATGGACTCCATGGTCCAGCGACGGCAATACGATTCGCGCAGCACCTCCAGGATCTCGCGCAGCGTCATGGAAGGCCGCCCGCACATGCCGTCGGTGTGGAACTCGCGATCCAGATCCCAGATCGAGAAGCCGTAGGACGCCGGATCCAACGAAGGATGCAGATCGGGCGCGTACTCGAGCGGGTCCAGGTCCGCCAACTGGCAGCCGCGCGTGCGGTAGGCGGTGATCAGTTGCAGCACGCGCGCCTGCTTGTCGGCGCTGGTCGCGTCCTGCGCGTCGGCGTCCTGCGCCAGGCGCGCGGGCCGCCACGGCACCCGCAGCGTGCGGAAAATCTCTTCCCAGAAGCCGTCGGTGCCGTCGAGCAGGCCTTCGACGCGCTGCAACAAACGCGCGCTCTCGGCGCCCTGCACCGTGCGGTGGTCGTAGGTGCTGGTGACGGTCATCACCGGGCCGATGGCGAGATCGGCCAGCGCCTGGGGGCTCATGCCGCGCACGTGCACCGGCACGCCGATCGCTCCCGTCGCGAGGATGAGCCCCTGCCCCTTCATCAGACGCGGCACCGAAGCCTCCGTGCCGAGCCCGCCCGGATTGGTGAGCGAAAAGGTGGTGCCCGCGAAATCGTCCGCCGTGAGCGCCCCTTTGCGCGCGCGCTCGATCTTGTCTTGATAAGCGTTGTAGAAGGCGAGGAAGTCCATGCCGCCGGCATCGCGCACGTTCGGCACCACGAGCGCGCGCGCGCCGTCGCGTCCCTCGACGTCCACCGCCAGGCCCAGGTTGATCCGCTGCGGCACCACTTTGAACGCCTGGCCGCCGCGCTCCTCGAAGTAGGACTGAACCCCGGGCATCTCGCGCACCGCGCGCACCATCGCGAAAGCGATGAAGTGCGTGTAGGAGGTCTTGCCCAGCGCGCGATCGCGCATGTGGGCGTTGACGATGCGCCGGTTCTCGTCCAGCACCTTGACCGGCAGAGTGCGAACCGTGGTGGCGGTCGGCACCTCGAGGCTCGCGGTCATGTTGGCCGCGATGCGCGCGGCCACGCCGCGCAGCGGCTGGTACTCCCGGTCCGCGGCCGGCGGCGGCTCGCCCGGGGCGGCAGTCGGTGCGGGCGACGGCGGCGCCGCGCCAGGCGAGGCCGCGGCGCGGGGACCCTCCGGAGCGCCGTTCTTCAGCCCTCGGAAGATCTTCGCCCACTCTTCGTCCACCGCGGCCGGATCGCCCTGCCACTGTTCGAACAGGGCCTCGACGTAGCCGGCGTTGACGCCGAATTGAGCCTCGAAGTCGATGCTTTGCACCATGCGCCCCGCGGAATGGGGGGCGTAATTCTAGTCGCTGGCGGCGCCTGATTCCGCCCTATCCTGTGCGACATGAGACGCCCCCGCCTCCTCGTGCCGTTCGTCGCCGGCCTCGCGCTGGCGTTCACCTCCTGTCAGAGCACGGCGGCCGACGCCGCGCAGGGCGCGCGCCTGTACGACGGGTATGGCGGTTATCACCGCGAGATCAGCACGGCCAGCGTCGACGCCCAACACTGGTTCGACCAGGGCCTGCAGATGCTCTACGGCTTCAATCACGACGAGGCCATCCGCTCCTTCCGCCGCGCCGCCGAGCTGGACCCCGGCGCGCCCATGCCCTGGTGGGGCGTCGCCTACGCCTACGGCATCCACGTCAACAACCCGCTGATGGATGACGAGGCGAATGCCGGCGCGTGGCAGGCGGTGCAGGAGGCGAACGCCCGCCTCAAGCGCGCCACGCCGGTCGAGCGCGCCTTGATCGAGGCGGTGTCCACGCGCTACGCCTGGCCGCCTCCGGCCGATCGCCGGCCGCTCGACGAAGCCTTCGCCGCGCGCATGGAGGCGGCATGGCGTCAGTTCCCGCGCGATCCCGACGTCGGCGCCTTCTTCGCCGAGTCGCTCATGAACCTGCAGCCGTGGGACTACTGGACACCGGACGGCGCGCCGAAAGGACGCGCCACGGAGATCGTGCAGACCATCGAGAGCGTTCTGGCCTTCGCCCCGAACCATCCCGGAGCCCTGCACTTCCACATCCACGCGCTGGAGGCCTCGTCCACGCCGGAGCGCGCCGAACCGTCCGCCGACCGCCTCGCGCGTCTCGTGCCGGGCAGCGGGCACCTCGTGCACATGCCGTCGCACATCTACGTCAACACCGCGCGCTGGGCCGAAGCCGCCAAGGCCAACGAGGACGCCATCGCGGCCGACACTGCCTACTTCCAGCTCGCGCCGCCGCCGCGCTTCTACTCGCTCTACTACATCCACAACATCCACTTCCTCGCCTACGCGTGCATGATGGAAGGGCGCGAGCAGGAGGCGCTGCAGGCTGCGCGCCGCATCAACGAGGAAGTGCCGCGTGATTTCCTCGAGCAAAACGCGCCGTTTGCCGACGGCTTCATGCCGACCGCGCTGCACGTGCTGATCCGCTTCGGCCGCTGGCAGCAGATCCTCGACGAGCCGGAATTCGCCGACTTCCAGCTGCTGTCGCGCATCTTGCGCCACTACGCCCGCGCCGTGGCGCTCGCCAATCTCGGCCGCCCGGCCGAGGCCCGCGAGGAACTCGCGGCGTTCGACGCCCAAGCCGCCACGCTGCCCGCGGACTGGATGCTGGGCGTGAATCCCGCGGCCGCCGTGTTGCCGATTCCGCGCCACATGGCCGAAGGCGAGATCCTGTGGCATGAAGGCCGCCGGCTGGAGGCATGGGACGCCCTGCGCGCGGCCGTCGCCGCCCAGGATGCGCTCACGTACGACGAACCGCCGGGGTGGATGCAACCCGCGCGCCACGCGCTCGGCGCCCTGCTGCTCGCCGGCGATCGTCCGGTGGTCGCCGAGGAGGTGTTCCGCGAAGACCTGCGCCGCAATCGCGGCAACGCTTGGTCCTTGCTCGGCCTCGAGCAGGCGCTGCGCGCCCAGGGCCGCGCCGCCGACGCCGATCAACTCGCGCCGCAGGTGGCGGCGGCGTGGGCGCGCGCCGACGCGCGCGCGCCGGCAGCGTGCTTCTGCGCCGTCGCGCGTCCCTGAGGCGCGCTCAGCCCTCGATCCAGAGCGGCAACTCCGTCCCCGGGCCGGAGTCGAGCCAGCGATCGTAGAAATTCCACGTGAGGCAGCCGTCGTCCGCGCGCGGGTCGAGCAACTGGAACACGAGGCGCGCCAGCGGCTGGCTCATCTCCACGCGGTACGAGCCGGCCGGCACCCAGATGCGCTCCTGCGTCAGGTTCCAGGTCGCGCTGCGCTCATAGTGGCCCTGGAACGGCTGCTCCGCGCGCTTCGCCTCCGCCAGGCGGAACACGCCCAACTCCGCGGCCGCCGCGCTCTGCAATTCCTCCACCAGCACGCCATGCGCGCGCAGCAGCGCGGCGACGCCCGCCAGGTCGGGCCCGAGCAGGTACGCGCGCGGCGCGGTCACTTCCTCCGCGGCGCGAAAGCCCACGAACATCGGCACCGTCACGCTGGTGCGCGGACCGGCGGCCACGCGCCAGTCCTCGCCATCCTCCGGATCGTGACCCATCTCGAAGCCGCGCACGAGCAGCGGCTCGTCGCCGCGGCTGGCAAGCTCCGCGCGCACGTGCTGGCGCAGCAGCCCGGAGCCGCCCGCGGCCGCGGTCGCCGCGTCCAGGCGCGCGCACAGCGCCGGCAAGCGCGCTCCCTGCTCGCAGGCGTAGCGCAGGATCTCCTGCACGAAGGCGCGCGTCGCCGCGATGCGCGTCCGGAAGTCGGCGTAGGCATAAGACTCGGACAAAATGGCCAGGCGGTTGCGCAGGCCCATCATGTTCGTCACGAAGCGCGGCCGGTGGTCGTACGTGCGCCAGCCCTTGACCTGATCGGGCGCGTCCTGGAACCACTCCGGCCCGTCGGACAGGAAATTGCCGTAATCAAAGATCTCGAAGCCATGCCGCGCGCGCACCCGTGCGCGGAGTTCGGGCAGCCAGTCCCGCTCGAGGGCCGCCTTGAGCTCCGTGGCCGCGGACGGCGTCAGCGGCGGGGCGTAGGTCAGTTCGTAACCGTGGGCGCTGCCGTTGGTGGTGTGCAGGTCCACCAGCAGGTGCGGATCCCAGGTCACGATCAGGCGCTCCAGGTTGCGCGCTTCGACGTTCTCGAGCTTCATGCCATCGCGGTTCAGATCGAGACCGCGGGCGGTTTCGCGCTTGCCGATGATGGACGGCCCCTGCTGCAGCGGCCGGTTCTTCGGGCCGAAGCGATCGTTGCCATCCGCGTTGTAGATCGGGGCGAACAGAACCACTGCGTCCTGCACCGGCCACGGCTCCTCGCCCCACACCACGGCGCGCAGCAATTCCTGCAGCGCCTCCTTGCCTTCCACTTCGCCGGCGTGGATGTTGGCCATCACGAAGACGACCGGCTTGCCGCTGGCGTGCGCGTCCTGCGGCGTCTGCACCGGCGGATCGGCGATGATCACCAACGGCTGCTCGCGCCCTTCCGGCGTGACGCCGAATTTGGTCAGGTAGACGCGGCGATCGTGCACGGCGTCCACCGCGCGCAGGAACTCCATGACCTCGGCATGCGAGGACGTGCGCGCGTAGTTGCTGCGTTCCGGAACGGTGCGGGGCGGAGTGGGCATGAACAACCGGCTGGTCGAGCAGGCGGCAAGCGTCACGAGAAAAAGCGGCACGGCGCAGGAGCGTCCGATCATGGCATCAGAGTATCCTGCCGGGCATGCGCGTGACCCTGGCGGGTGCGACGGGGCTGGTCGGCGGCCTGCTGCTCGAGCGTTTGCGCGCCGACGCCGCCGTGCGGGAAATCCACCTCGTCGGGCGCCGTCCGCCGCCGCGGATCGGCGGCGACGCGCGCCTGCGCTTCCACCAGGTCGAGTTCGGCGCGTTGCCGGCCGGCGCTCCCTGGGCGGCGGTGGACCGCGGTTACTGCTGCCTCGGCACCACGCTGCGCGCCGCCGGCTCGCAAGAGGCGTTTCGCGCGCTGGACCGGGACGCCGTTCTCGCCTTCGCGCGCGCGCTGCGACGCGGCGGCACGCCGGAGTTCCGCGGCGTCTCCTCCGTGGGCGCCGACGCGCGCGCGCGCTCCTTCTACTTGCGCGTCAAGGGCGAGACCGAGAACGAACTGGCGGCCCTGCACTTTGCGCGGCTGCTGATCTTCCGGCCGGGACTGCTGCGCGGTGCGCGCGCGGAATTCCGCCTCGGCGAGCGGCTGCTGCTCGCGACCGCGCCGCTATGGGAATTGTTCCTTCAAGGAAGCCGCCGCCGCTACCGCTGCACGCGCGCCGCCGATCTGGCGCGGGCGCTCCACGAATTCCCGGCGGCCGACGGCATCCGCCTGTGGCACGACCACGTCCCGGGCTGAACGGCGGCGGTCAGTTCGCCAAGAAGCCCGCGCAGCCGCTGCCGTCCTCGAAGCCGCCGTCGAAGAGGCCGTCGGCGCGCCAGCCGAGCCATTCGCGAAGCGTCTCGCTGAAGATCGCGCGCATGTCCGCCTGTGCGCGCTCGTCGCCGTCCTCGAGGTCGTCGAGGCGGGGCGGTCGGCCGATGAGGCCGCCGCGCACGCCGCCGCCCAAGGCGATCATCGGCGCGGCCGCGCCGTGATCAGTACCGCCGCTGCCGTTTTCGTGGACGCGCCGGCCGAATTCGCTGTAGATCAGCGCCAGCGTGCGGCGATCCGCGCCGTCGCGCGCCAGATCGGCGAGAAACGCGGCGCTGGCGGCGGCCAACTGCCCAAGTAGAGCGGCATGCGTGCCTTCCTGTGCGGCATGCGTGTCGAAACCGCCGAGCCGCGTCCAGAGCACCGGCGGGCCGCCTTCGGCGCGGCACAGGCGCGCCATCAGGCGCAGGCGCGCGGCCAAGTCCCCCGCCGGATAGCCTGAGCCCTCGGGAATGCGCTCGACGGCGAGGCGCAGGGCCTCGGCCGTGGCATAGGCGGCGCTGGCAGTGGCGGCGACGCGATCCGCGAGCGCGCTGCCGCCTCCGGCGGCGCTGGCGGCGAGCGCGCGCTGCCGCCCGGCGCGTTCCTCCTCCCCTACGCGCACGCGGAAGGCGTCGAGATCGGTGATGGTCAGGCCGTTGTGGGCGTCGCCGTGCAGCACGAGAGGCGCCTCGTCCGTGCCGAGCGCCACCGGCGGCAGCGCCGCGGCGGCGCCGGCCTCGCGCGCGAGCGCGCGGGCCACCCATCCCGTGGCGCGCGTCGCGTCATTGCGGCGCCCGCTGTGCCAGATGTCGCGCGACACGAAGTGGGATCGATCTGGTTGGCCATACCCGACGCCGCGCAATACGGCGAGTTTGCCCGCGTCCCACGCCGCTCGCCAAGGCGTCAGCTGCGGATGCAGCGCCGTGATCGCGTCCAGCTGCACGAGTCCGGCGCCGCGCAAGCCGATTTTGGGCCGCGCGGCGTGGTAGGCCGCATCTTCGAAGGGCACGACAGTGTTGAGGCCGTCGTTGCCGCCCTCGAGGAAGATGAGCACGAGTCGACGATCGCCGCTGCCGGCGACGCCTGGCGCGGCGAATGCGCGCACGCCGCGGGCCAGCAAGAGGGCGCCGGCGGCGCCAAGGCGCAAGAAATCTCGGCGGTCAAGGTTCATGCGAGGTGGTACTCCGGGGCGCACAGGAGTGCATGGGCGGCAGCGCGGAAGCTTCCCGCGCCGGCAGGCAGCGCCTGGACGAGCGCCTGCGCACGCGCCGGCGGCAGATCGCCGCCGAGAAAGGCTTCCGCCAAGTCCGCCAGCGCGCCGGCGGGAATCTCGCGCCGCGCCGGCGGAAACAGCGTCGTCAGCGGCGCTCCGCGGGTAAACGCGGGAGCAGCGTCGGCGACTCTGGCGGCAAAATTGGTGCGCGCGATCCAGGCGGCGCTGTGGATCCATGCCTCGCCGTCCGCCCAACCTTGCACGCCGGGGGGCTCGAATAAGTGCTGCCCCATCTCGCCGCACGCGCGCGCGCAGGCCTCGAAATCGGGGCGCGCGTCCAGCGCGCGCAAGGTGCCGACCACCAAGTCCGTCGGCGACTTGATCAGCGATCGATAGGCCTCCGCGCTGAAGAAGGCGCGCGAAGCGCACAAGGTGCGCACCATCCAAGCCGCGTCCATGCCGTGCTCGCGCCAGCGCGCGGCCAGCAGTTCGATCACTTCCGGCGGCGGCTCCGGCGAGAGGTAGAAGCGCCACAACTTTGCCGCCAAGAACGGCGCGCAGGCGGGATGCGCCGCCGCGGCGCGGCACACCGCGTCGCCATCGGGAGTGGGCGCGCCGAAGGCGATCTTCGGCCCAGGATCGTGATGCTCCGGCACGAAGCGATATTCGCGGCCGCGCACGGTGCGGCCGGTCAGGGCGCGCGCCGCCGCGCGGACGTCCTCCTCGGCGTACCGGCCTACGCCGAGCGTGAAAAGCTCGAGGATCTCGCGGGCAAGGTTCTCGTTCGGCGAGCCGCGCCTGTTGCCATCCCCGTCGAGAAAGCGCAGCAGGGCGGGATCGCGCGCCATCTGCAGCAACAGCACCAGGAATGGCCCCTCGCCGGCGGCGGCGAAACTCTGGTGCTGCTCGAACATGAAGCCGAGATCTCCCACCTTGCTGTGGGCGCAGGCGAAATGATCGTGCCAGAACAGCAGGAGGCGCGCGCCGGGCGCGCGCTCTTCCTGCGCGAGCTTCATCAGCCACCAGGCGGCCAAACGGGCGCGCTCGCCGGTCGCGGCGAGGGCCGCGCCGGCGCGCGCCCACCGTTCCTCCGCTGCCGCCGTGCGCGGCGCGAACACGCGCGCCAAGGCGGCGTCCACTCCCCCCGTCCCCAAGGTGCGGGCCTCGCCCGGGCGCGGTCCGCCGAGCGCGCGGCGCAGCAGATGGGCGGCAAGGCGTGCGTCCCAAGGCCCATGCCCCTCAGCAGGATCGTAGGGCGCCAGGGCTTCCGCGGGATCGCGCGGCATCGGCGCCAGCGGTTCCGCCCAGCGGGCGGCCTCACTCAGGCTGCGCATGGAGTAGCACCACCACCGAGCAGCAGCCCGAGGACGGTCCGAACTGCAATTGCGCGCCATCCATCAGACGCGCGCCCGCGACCAGCAGCGCGGCAAATCGCTCCGCCTCCGCCGCATCGCCGCCGTTCTGCAAGAGGCGGCGCGCCAGGATCGCGTCGTGCGCGCGGAGGAGAAGGTCCGCCAAGGGACCAAGACGGAGCTCGGCCCATGAGGTCTCGCCGGCGCCGGCGTCCGCTGGCGCGGCCAGAATTGCGCGCAGCAAGCCGAGCGAACTTGACAGCCAGATGCCTCCGTCGGCGCCGATGTACAGCGCCGGCTCTGCGTTGAAGGCCAGCGGCGCCGACACTCCGGGCGCCAACGGCCCGCGCCGCGCGGCGTAGATCTTGCCCCCTCCCGGCGTCAGCTCGAGGTCGAGAGTCAGAACCTTGTCATCCGCCGCCCCAGCCTGGAAGTTGCTGAAGGCGACGGCGGCCATGAAGGCGTTGACAAAGGCAGGCGGCAAGCCAGCAGGGGCGTCCGGCTTCAGTCGCAGGCCGAGCGCGGCGGCCGGCAGCTCCAACTCGAGGGCGCGGCTCGCGGCATCCGGGTTGCGCGCGGCGACGAACACCGCCTGCGGTTCCAGCCATGCAAGCACTTCGGGGCCGAAGTCGCGGCCGAACAGGGCGCGCAAGTTGCCGTCGCCCTCGACGGAGCGGGCGACCGCGGCTTCGCTCGCATACTGATCCCGGGCGTTGTACCAGCCGCCGAGATCGCGGCGCAGCACGCCGCGCAGCATGGTGTCAGAAACGCGCGGCAGCGCGACGGCTCCGGAGTTCGGGCGAAATGGCGCGTGCGTGCTGCGCAGGTTCGGCGGCTCAGGGGTAAAAAATTCTGCGCGCAGACCGGCGGGTCCGCAGGCGAGGGTCGCGCCCGCCCAGGGGGCCACGCGCAAAGCCTCGTGCAGATCAGCGACGAGCAGACTGGCGCCGAGGTCGGCCGGCAGCGGCGCGTAGCTGTCGGCGCGCAGGAGCGCGCCGCTGACCCAGACGCACAGATCCCCGGGCGCGGCGGCGCGCGCGCGCAGATCCTCGAGGCCCGGGGGATGGGTTGGCGCCACGCCGTCGCCGGCGTCCGCGGCGCGCGCACGAACGCCCGCGGCCAACTCTGCGCTCGAAGCGAAGGCGAGCAGATCCCCGCGGCGCAGCAGCACCGCGGCGCCGACAGGGACTTCCCAATGTTCTCCCTCCACGCTGCGGGGCGGCGTTTGCGCCAGCCGGGCAGCTTGCTGCAGGATGCGCTCCGCCGCCGCGCCGTCGCCGACCCGCGTCAACACGACCAATCCGGGCGATGCGCCGTCGGGGCCGGGCACAAGAGCCGCCGCGAAGCCGCCGCCGGCCATGGCGCGCATCCACGCGACCGGCTCGCCGCCCACGGGCGCGCTGAGGGCGCTCCATCCCAGCAGGGCCGCGCCGAATCCGGGCTGCTCCTCGAGGGCCGCCCAGAGCGCGCTGCCGCGCGCGCGCCTGCCGATCTCCCCCGTGAGGAGGCCGGAAAGGAAGTCGGCGGGACGCTCACAGATGGTGATGGCCGCCGACTCCGGCGGCAGCAGGTCCGACAGCGAGGCTTGTAGACAGAGCGCGGCGAGTAGTGCCATTACGGAGGTGCGACCGGCGCCGGGGGTATGCGGTTGCAGCCGCCCGGCGCCTGGCCCTCCAGCCTACTTCACCTGCAGGACGCGGACGCCCTTACGGTCCTTGCGCAACTCCTTCTCGAAGGCCGCCGAGCGGCTCGATTGCTTGTCGGCGTTGAAGCGGTAGACGTTGGAGAGGTAGTCGCTGGCGTCGAGCTGCTCCAGCTCCTCCGCGCCCGGCCGATCGTTCTGCTCCTGCTGCACCTGGCCGAGGGCTTGCTGGCCGCGGAAGAAGGCGTAGTGGGCGTCGTGCCACCGCGCGATCACCGTGCTGGCGCCGGCGATGCCGTCGGCCACGAAGATGCCGCGCGGATCCGTGCGACCCGTGACGAAGCGGTCGTTGCCGGAGCCGATGACGCGCACGTCCACGTCGCGCAGGAAGGCCCCGTCGGAGCGCGCCGCCGCCTGCACGCGCAGCCGCCCTTGCACCGCGTCCTCGCGCACCTCGAGTTCGACGTCGCTGATGAGCACGAGGCCGCTGGCATGGATCTCCCCGCCGCGCACCATCACCAGGTAGGCGCCGGGCGCGGTCAGCTCCAGCGACAATTGCGTCTCCTGCGGGCGCAGGGAGTCGTCCGCGCTCAGGCTGATGGAGCGGCGCAGGGCGGGTTCGATGCCGGAGAGGTTCACGCCGGTCACGCCCGAGAGGTTGCGCTCGCGCAGATAGAGCGTCATGAGGTCCACGGGGTAGGCCAGGACTTCCGCGGTCTCCAGGTTGCGATGCCGCAGCGTGATCTGCACGGGCTCGCCCGGGCGGAACTCGCTCACCTCGTCGAGCGCCAGCCGCTTCTCGCGCAACGTCGCCAGCGCCTCGCGCGCGTCCGCGAACACGTTCGCCACCTTCTCGTAATAGCCGGTGGCGGCGTCGAAATCCTTGCGCGCGTGGCAGATCTGGCCCAGGATGTAGAGCGCGAGATCGTGGTTTTCGCTCGGCCGCTCGCCACCTCCAGCATCGGCGTAGACCGCGTCCGCGATGCGCTGCAGCAGCGCGCGCGCGTCGTCGTCGCGCCCGAGATACCACGCGGCCACCGCCTCGGAGTAGCCGAAAGTGTCGGCCCAGTGGGGCTCGGGAAAGCGCCGCGCCATTTCGCCGGCGCGCGCGGCGGCGTCGGCGTAGTTCTGCAGGCCGAGGTGCGCGCTGACGAGATCGAGGCCGGCGTCGGCCGCGAGCGGATCCTGGGGGTAAAGCGACTGGAACAGGCGCAGAACTCGCACGCCCGCGCCGATGAGCCCGGCGCGGTCGAGGCCGGCGCGCGCGAGCGCCGGATCGAGGTGCGCCTCCGGCGCGCGCAGCAGCAGCCGGTCCGCCAGGGTGAGGGCGCTGCTGACGCTCGTCGGCAGGTCGGGGTATTCGAGCCACAGGCGGTAGAGCGCGTCCATCGCGCCGGCGAAATTTCCCTGGCCCTCGAGGACGCCGGCGACGCGCAGATCCTTGCCGAAGGTCTCCTCCAGCACGGCGAGGAAGACGAGCGAAGCCCGCTCGTACTCGCCGAGCGCGCGATAGGCGCGGCCGACCGTCACCACCTGGGCGAAGGGAATCGTCAACTCCGGACTCTTCTCCTTCAGCACCTCGAACCAACGCACGATCTGCTGCGGTTGATTGCGCGCGATGCCGCAGTAAAGAAGCATTTCCGCGGTGGCCCGGAGCGCGGACTCGTCCAGCCGGCGTTCGAACTGGTCGACCAAGGACTGCAGTTGCGCGCTCGCTCCTTCGAGGTCGCCCTCCTGGTACAAGGCCTGTCCCAGATGGAAGAGTTCGTCCGGCGTCGGGCGATACGCGTCCGTGCTGCGCGCGCCGCGCGCCAGCACCGTGAGTTCGCCGGCGGCGCCGGTAGCGCTGCGTCCGGGAGCGTAGGCGGAGCGCAGCACCGGAGGCGGCACGCGCCACACGCCGGGAACCGCGCCGGCGAGGCGGTAATTCAGGACGCCGCCGTTGCGCGTGCGACCGAGCCAGGCGAAGAGCGAGCCGTCGCGCTCTTCCCAGGACTCGATGCTGCCCACGACGCTGCCGGGCACGAGACGGGCGCCGGCGGGCAAGGGCACCTCCAGCAGCAGGTAGTCGGCGTCCAGGTCTTCGTCCAGCGCGCGCCAATCGCGGTTCCAGGCGACGCTGCCGATCAGCGATTCTCCCAGAGGCAGTTGGCGCACTTCGTTCTGCCAAGCGGCATCGACGCGGTCCAGGACGCCAAAGCCGGTCTGAATTTCGCGGCCGGCGTGCACCGGCGGCGCCGCCAGCAGCTTGTGCTGCTGCACGCTGAATTGATCGTCCTCGCTGGCGATCAGCGCGCGCGTGAAGCCGGACAATTGGGCGACGTAGGCGGGCTGTCCGCGGCCGCGCAGCGTCAAGCGCACCGTCGTGCGCGCGGCGGCGTCCGCCATCCACGGAAGCGTGGCCTTGCCGCGCTCGAGCCGAATGGTGGTGTGGAGTGCGCCGACGCTCGCCTCCACCACCGCGTCCGTGGCCTCGGCGAGGGCGCCTTGGCGGCAGACCGCCAGCGCGGCCACCGCCAGTCCGCGCGCACTCGGCTCCGGCCACGGGCGCATCTTCATCAGGTCCGCGACCCCGCCCGGGATGGCGCTCGTCCGCAGCGGCGAGGCCTGCATCGCCATCAGCGCGAGCGCCGTGAGCTCGGCGGGGTTGCGGTGCCAGCCACGCACCTTCACGTCGCGCCAACCCTGGCCCGCGACGTAGCGCTGGGAGAGGACCTCCGCCACCTCGGCCGCCATCGGGCCGCTGTTCTGGCGCGCCAGCGCCAGCGTGGTGTAGGCGAGCGCCGCGACGTTCATCTCCTGGCGCGAGCGATGGAGCCGGTTCGCCAAGGCGAAATCCGCGGCGCCGGCGCGGGTCAGCGCATGGAGATACATCGCCGTTTCCTCGAGCGCGTGACTCGGCGTGCGCCGCAGCGCCTCCTGCACGAAACCGATGGCGCCGGCGATGGCCTGCGGCGCGATCGCCACGCCGCGCTCCTGAGCGGCGTTCAACGCCCAGAGAGCGCGCGCGGTGCTCTCGCCCGCGGAGGCGCCGCCGCCGGCGCACCACGGCCAGCCGCCGTCAGCGCCCTGGAGGGCGGCGAGCGAGGCGGCGAGGCTGGCGGCCGTGGCGCGCAAGGCGCCGTGATCCGGTCCCGCGGCCTGGGCAGCGCCTTCCACGGATTCCATCACCGCGCACACGCCGATCAGGGCGGCCGCGACGTCCGGCACGATCACGCCGGACGGCATGACGAGCGCCCGGCCCGCGGAAGTGGTGAGCGGAGCGTTCGCGCCCAGCGCTTCCTCGATCAACATCTCGTCGAGTCCGTTCGCCAACCGCAGTTCGAACGTGAGGTTCCGCCAGTCGTAGGCCGGCGGCAAGACCAGCTCGAACGACTCCTCCGCCGTCAGGACGCCGGCGCGCGCGACGGTGAAAGCCGTGCCCCAGGGCGCCACGTTGAGGCTGCGCTGCGCGGAGGCGAGGACCGTGTTCCCGCCGAAGCGGCCGTCCGCCAACACCTCGACGTCGATCGAGCCGCCCGGAGGCAGCGTCAGGTCCGGCGGCGTCGCGAACTCGACCGTGGCGCTGCGCGCGCCATCGGCGAAGCGGACCTGGCCGGAGGACCGCCAATGGCCGTTGGCGGCGTCGATCTTCAACTCCATCTTCGCCTCGCCGTCCATGCCAGTGAGGTTGTGGACCAGCGCTCCGAAACTCGGGCGATCTCCCTCGCGCAGGAAGGCCGGGCTGCGCAGCTCGACCAGGAAGTCGGCACGGGCCAGTTGGCTCACCGAAGTTTCGCCGAGCAAATTGTCCGGACCCACACCGCGCGCCTGCAGCCGCCAACTCGTGCTGCGCGGCGGAACCGTGAAATGAAGGGTGGCGCGACCCTGCGCGTCGGTGCGCACGCTTCCGTTC
>CAZDMB010000042.1:0-5441 GCA_964506175.1 uncultured Planctomycetales bacterium
CGGTGAGCCCACGGCCAGCACCTGTCCGCGGTGCATCAGCGAGATGCGGTCGCAGCGCTCGGCCTCGTTCATGAAGTGGGTCGACACGAAGATGGTGACGTGATCGTCGCGCGAGAGCTGCCCGAGTTGGCGCCAAAAGAGATCGCGCGCGGCGGGGCGCAGTTCCGTGCGCAGGCTCTCGTGCAGGGCGGTGGCGTCGAAATCGCCGCCGAAGAAATCCGTGCAGGCGGCGTCCGTGACGTCCAGTACGACGGCGACCGCCTCGTCGAGCGCGGCGCGCAGCGCCTCCGGATCCACCGCGTCCACCACCGCCTCTTCGTAGTGGACGAGCGTGAACAAGCCCCAATCCACCGCGCGGAAGGACGAGGGAAAACCGGTGCGGTGGCTGCCGCGGACGAAGCAGAAGGGCGCGGGCGCGCCGTCGAGGCGCGCGAAATTGGCGCTGGTCTCGTAGCGGTCGGCGTCGGCCGCCGGCGCGCCCCCGGCCGGCAGAAAGTCGCTCGGCAAGGCGCACGGCTCCGCCCGCCCGTCCTCCCAGCGGCTGGCGGCGCGCAGGCTGCGCGTGCCGCTGCCGTCGGCCTCGACGCGGGTGTCCACCTCGACGAGGGTCACCACGCGGCAGGCCGGAACCGCCGTCAGAAGAATTGCGGCCAGGGGTGCGGCGCGCATGCGGCCTGCAGGATACGCGCCGACCTAGAATCCATCCCGCATGCGCGCACCTCCCGTTCTGTTGCTCGTTGCCGCCGTGGCCTGCATGAAGGCGCCCGATCCGGCCGGCATGGGCGCGGCCCCGGCCGCCGGCGGCGAGGGCGCGCGCCCGCAGGTCGAACTGCCGACGCCGCCGGGTTGGCGCAGCCTCGCGGCCGACCAATCGTTCTACCTCGCCAAGTGGGAGACGGCCGACGGCGCCGTCGCCACGCTCTCCTGGCTGGGAGCGGGCAACGGCCCGGATTTCCTGGTGCAGAACGTGCAGCGCTGGTTGAACGAGTGGCAGACGCCCTCCGGCGAGGCGGTGAAGGACTACACCTTCACCTCGGAGGACAACGGCCCCTTCAAGATGCACCGCATCGGGCTCGCGGGCACCCTGACCGGCGTACGCCAGCTCGGCGGCGGCGAGCCGCGCGCGGGCTGGGCGCTCGACGGCGTCGTCGCCGAGACGCCGCAGGGGCCGCTGTTCTTCAAATTGATCGGGCCGGCGGAGGTCGTGGCCGCGCAGCGCGACGCCGCCTGGGCGATGCTGGGCGCGATGTCCGTGCGTTGAGCATCCGCGACGCGAAATTCTGATCTGCTATAGTGGGGGTCTATGTGCCCCTTTCTAGCAATTCTCCTCCTTTCCGCTTCGCCGCCCGCGGCGCAGCAGGCGCTGAGCCTCGAGCCGATCACCCAGGTCTTCGGCAATCCGCATCTGGTGACGCACGCGCCGGGCGACGACGCCGCGCGCGTGTTCCTGGTCACGCAGGACGGACGCATCGGCATCATCGCGAACGACCAAGTGCTGCCGGCGCCGTTCCTCGACCTGAGCGCCCTCTGTCTCACGTCCTACGAGGAGGGCCTGAACTGCCTCGCCTTCCATCCGGACTACCTCGCCAACGGCAAGTTCTACGTCAGCTATTGCGACCTCAACGGGGACTGGATCTTGGCCGAGTACCTGCGCGATGCCAACGATCCCGATCTGGCCGATCCCGCCAGCGGCCGCACCGTGCTCGCCATCCCCCATCCCTCGAACATCCACTACTCCGGGTGGCTGGAGTTCGGCCCGGACGGTTTCCTGTACGCCGGGGTGGGCGACGGCAGCCCGCAAGGCGATCCGGTCAATCACGCGCAACGCGGCGACGTGCTGCTCGGCAAGATCTTGCGCATCGACGTGGACCATCCCTCGCCCGGCAGCAACTACGGCATTCCGCCAGGCAACCCCTTCGTCAACGATCCGAATTTCCGCGACGAGATCTGGGCCTACGGCGTGCGCAATCCCTGGCGCTGCGACGTGGACGACGCCACCGGCGACTTGTGGATCGCCGACGTCGGCTACGCCTCGTGGGAGGAAGTGGATCATCTTGCGGCGGGCCAGGGCGGCGCGAACCTCGGCTGGCGCCTCATGGAGGGAGCGCACTGCTTCCAGCCGAGCACCAACTGCGACCCCGGCGGGCTCACCTACCCGGTGCACGAATGGGCGCACGGCGGCGTCCCCTACCGTTGCTCGATCATCGGCGGCGAGGTGTACCGCGGCCGCTCCATGGCCGACATGCACGGCCGCTATTTCTTCGCCGACTACTGCAGCGGGGAAATCTGGTCCATGCGCTGGGACGGCAACGGCGTCACGGACCTGGTGGATCACACGCCGGAACTCGCCGCGATCCTCGGACCCTTCCCCTTCATCCAGGGCTTCGGCAGTGACGCCGACGGCGAGTTGTATCTGTGCACCAACCAAGGCGGGCAGGTGTACCGCTTCGTGCCCGCCGGATTGCGCCTGGACGTTCCGCCGCTGCTGGCAGGAACGGTGGCGGGCATGCAGGTGCAAGGCGGCAGCCCCAACGCGCTGGTGGGCCTGCTCGCGAGCACCACGGGCTTGGGCGCAACCTTCCTGCCCCCGGCCGGCGTGACCGCCGGACTGGATCGTCCCTTCCCCGGGAGTTTCACCCTGACCGACGCGCAGGGACGCGCCTGGTTGCAGCAGAGCATCCCGCAGTCCGTGCAAGGTCGAACCGTCTGGCTCCAGGGCATCCAACTCGGTCTGACGTCCAACATCGTGCAGGCGCGCGTGGACTGAGCTCGCCGCGTCGCCGCCGATCGCCTGCGGCGCAAGGAGCCGTCACCTTCCGCCGCACGGATCGCTCGCTGACGCGTGGATCCCTCCGCTCGCGCCCTCCTCATCGCGCTCAATGGTTGGCCGGGCCTCGGGCCGGCGCGGCTGCGTCGCCTGCGCCAGCGCGCCGGCTCGCTCCGTGCGCTGGCTGCGGACTTGGCGCCGCACTGGGCTTCGCTCGGCGGCGCCTGCGGTCCTTGCCCCTCCCCGGCCGCGGTGGCGGAACTCGCGGCGCATCAGGAGCGCCACGCCGAGGAGTGCGGCGCGCAGTTGCTGGCGCCGGATCTTCCCGGCTGGCCGAGCCGCCTCGAGGAGCTGCCGCATCCCCCGCCGCTCCTGTGGGCGCGGGGAGAGTCCGGCATCCTCGCGGACGAGGCGCTTCGCGTCGCCGTGGTGGGCGCGCGCGCCTGCACGCCTTATGGCCGAGAACAGGCGGCGCGCTTCGGCTCCGGCCTGGCGGCCGCGGGCGTCACGGTGGCGAGCGGCGCGGCACGCGGCATCGACGCCTGCGCCATGCAGGGCGCGCTCGCCGCCGCCGGCCCCGTGATCGCCGTGCTCGGTTGCGGATTGGATCGTCCCTATCCGCCGGACTCCGCGACCCTGTTGGCGCAGGTGCGCGACGCCGGCGGCGTCGTGCTGAGCGAATTCTCCTTCGGCATGCCGCCGCAGGCCGGCAATTTCCCGCGGCGCAATCGGATTCTCGCTGCGCTGTGCCGGGCGGTGGTGGTGGTGCAGGCCACGCGCCGCTCCGGCAGCATGAACACGGTGGCCTGGGCCTTGAGCCTCGGCCGCGAGGTCTTCGCCGTGCCGGGCGCCGTGGACTGCGCCGCATCGCAAGGACCGCACCTCCTCCTCAAGGACGGCGCCGCCCTCGCGGAAGGTCCGCAGGACGTGTTGCGCCTGGACGGCGGGCCTACGCCCGAGGAGCGCGGTCAGGAGCCGCGCAGCCTCGCGGCGCTCTCCCAGGGAGATCAGAGCCTGACGCGCCTGACGGAACTCCTCGGCGATCCCGAGGACGTCGTGCTGCTGGAACTCGTGGAACTCGAGATGCAAGGCCGCGTCGTGCGCCTTCCGGGCGGTCTCTATCATCGCTGCGGTCCGGCGCCCGCGCGCGCCGGGCCACGCACATGAGGGCGCTCGCTCGCGGTCCCGACTGGCTGCTTCTGCTCGGCCTGAGTTGCTCCGCCGCTTGCGGCCGGAGTGCCGCCCCGGAAGACGCGGGCACGGCCCTCACCGGGCGCCTCGAGCTCGCGACTCCGGGAGCATTCGAGGTCGTCGAAGGCGGCGCCGTCGCCGGGCGCAGCGCCTGGCTCACGGCTTGGTATGCCCGCGACTCCGCCGTCGGCGCGCCGGAGTTGTTGGGGGACGAGCGCGCGGCCCTCTTGGCCGACACGCCGTCGCGCGTGCGTTGTCCCCTGCCTGCGGCCACGGCGCCGCGCACTCTGCGAATCGCCGTCCGTCGCTCGCAGCCGAGCCAGGACGCGGAGTTGCGCTGCGAACTTTTCTGGCAGGCCGGCGCGAAGGAACTCGTTTCCCTCGCCGCCGTCCAACTGCCGGCGGCAGACGACGCTTGGCACGATCTGGCGGCCGACTTGCCGGCCGCGGCCGGAGACCTGTGGCTGGTGGCGCGACACGCGCATCCCGGCTTGGCGACGCAAGCCGGCGGCGAGGTCGCCTGGGGCGCCCCGGTGGTCGCGCCCGCGCTGGCCCCGGATCTGCCGGACGTCATCCTCATCGCGATCGACACCTTGCGCGCCGACGCGATGGATGCGCTGCCCGCGCTCGCGCCGCGCCTCGCCGCGGGCGAGTGGGCCCCATCCGCGCTCGCCGCCTCCAACTGGACCTTGCCCGCCTTCGCCTCCCTCTGGACCGGGCTGCCGGCAGAAGCGCACGGCGCCGGCCGGTCCGCCTTCAGCCCGCAGCCGCAATCCGGACCGGAGGCGCGCGCCTTCACCACCCTCGGTCCCGCGCGCAGCTTTGCCGAGGCTCTGCACGACGCCGGCTGGGCCACGGCTTGCGTCTATCAGAATCCCTTCTTGGAGTCGTGGACCGGCCTCGCGCGCGGCTTCGACCTATGGGTGCGCGCCGCCGATGCGCCAGGCGCCAACCGCGCTCCCGCCGCCGCCTGGTGGCGCGCCCAGGCGCATCGTCCCCGGCTGCTCGTGCTGCACTGGATGACGCCGCACTTGCCGTACGGCGCCGAAGACGCCGGCGATCCGCTGCGTGCGCTCGACTGGCGCAAGTTTCTCGCCGAGGACCACGAGCCGTCCGCGCGGCGCGCCTTCTTCGATCTGCCCGAGGCCGCGCGCGCGGAGGTGCGGCGGCGCTATCGTGCCGAGGTCGCCGCCCTGAACCAAGAGCTCGCCGCCGCCCTGCCGCTCTTCCTGGAGAGCGCCCGCCATCCCGTGCTGCTGTTCTTCGCCGATCACGGCGAAGAACTGTGGGACGCCGGCTCCTTCGAGCACGGCCATTCCTTCGACGACAGCGTGGTGCGCGTGCCTGCCGCCTTCCTCTGGCCGGGGCACGACGCGCCGCAGCTCATCGCCGGGCCGGCGCCGGCACACCACCTGGGACTGCACCTGCTGCATCGTCTCGCCGCGGCCGATCCCCGCATCGCCGCGGCGCTGGGGCATACGGC
>CAZDMB010000042.1:5451-8406 GCA_964506175.1 uncultured Planctomycetales bacterium
GCATGGCGCCGCCTGGAGCAGTTCGCGCCCGCTCTACCGCGCCGAGCTCGACGGCGTGCGCGAAACGTCCGACGGCGGCCGCTCCGAACTGCCGTTCACCGGCGCGGGCAGCGGCGGCGAGGCGCCCACCTTGGATCCGCGCGTGCTGCGCCGGCTCCAGGAATTGGGATACGCCGGCGGCGGCTGAGCGGCGCTCAGGCGCTTGGCAGGAGCAGGGTCACGCTCACCGTGTAAGCCACCACGGCGATCGCCGCGACGGCGCCGCAGAACAGCAGCGTGCGCCGCGCGGCGCCGCGCAGGATGGCGCGCGGCTCGTCTTCGCGGTAGCCGCTCATCACGAGGGACAGCGCCGCGCCGAACACGAGCAGCAACAGCAGCATCACCCAGGGCGAGGTCATGGCGCCGCCTCCGCCGCCACTTCGCCGGCGGGCCCGCCTTTCCAGTCCTGCTCGACCCGCTGCCAGGCGTCCAGCGAGGCGATGACGTTGAAGAAGCCGGCCGCGGTGGTGAACAGCAGGCCCGCGTCCTGATACGGCAGCACCCGTTCGAAGCGCAGGGTGGTGGACAGATAGCCGCAGATCCAGCCCGGCAGTCCCAGCAGCATCTGGCCGATCCAGTAGTACTCGTGACGCTCGCGATTGAAATCGGCGAAGTCGCCGAGCGCCATGCCCAGGAGGAACAGGCCGAGAATGGTGAAGAGATACATCCGGCCCTTGAAGCGGCGCCCCTGCAGAGTGTGCCCCAGGCCGGGCAAGAGCAGGCCGGCGAGCGCCGCCTGGCCGGGATGAATCCCCGTCGGCTGCCCGCGGCGCGCCGCCAGCACTCCGCCGGCCGCGTGCGCCGCGGCGAAACAGGCGAGCACGCCGCTCATGCCCGACAGCAGGTAGCCGAGATGCCGCCACGGCAGGGCCTCGGGGTAGCTGCCGCCAAGGTCCACGCTGTCGAACAAGGCGACGGCCACCTGCGAGCCGAGGAAATTTCCCATCTCGGGAACGAGCAGGTGGCACAGGGTCACGCCGAAGAGGGAGAAGGGATGCCCAAAGTCCTCCTGGCTGTTGCCGGCGAGGGCGAATCCGCCGAACATCAAGAGCTGGCAGAGCAGCAGCCAGAACAGCCCGGCGCGGCGTTGCCCGCTGAGGAAGTGGCCGAGCCCGGGCAGGAAGATCGAGAAGGCGATCGTCCAGCCGAGGGGCGGCCGCGAGGGCGCCTCTGGATGCATCGGGGGATTCTAGAATCTTCGCGTGCCTGCGCCCGCGCATGATCCGGTGGTCGAATCGCGCTATCGCATTCTCTACCGCGACGTGGACCGCATGGGAGTCCTCTACTACAGCAGGTATTTGGACCTCTTCGAGATGGGCCGCACGGAGTGGGCGCGCGCGATGGGCTGGCGCTACCGCGACATGGAAGATCGCGATGGCCTGATGCTGCCCGTCACCGCAGCCGCATGCCGCTATCGGGCCGCCATCGGTTTCGACGACGTCGCCGTGGTGAAGACGCGCGTTTCCGCCTGGAGCCGCCTGACGATCCGCTATGGCTTCGAACTCTGGAGCGAGGAGAAGGAGCTGTTGTGCGCCGAGGGCGAGGTCGAGCTGGCCTGCCTGCGGCGGGACGATTTCCGGCCGGCGCCGATGCCTGCGACCTTTCTGAGCATCCTGCGCACCGTGGCACCGGCCAGAGAGGGAAGAAAGCGCCCGTAAAACCTTTCTGGGCAATATTTTGCGATCAACGGCCCAGAACAGGCCGATGATGCCTTGTAGAGCATGGATTCGGTGCTAAATTAGGGCTGATGCTGCGCTTGACGCGTCGTTCGGAGTACGGCCTGATGGCCCTGGCCTTCCTGGCCAGGCGCGGGGCAGCGTTCACGAGCGTGCGGGAGATGGGAGATCGCCTGGCCGTGCCGCGGCGGCTCCTGGCCGAGGTCCTCAAAGACCTCGCCCGCGGCGGCCTCGTCGAGGGCGCACGCGGCCCGGGGGGCGGCTATCGCCTCGTCGGCCAACCCGCGCGCCTGCCGCTCGGACGCGTCGTCGAAGTCCTGGAGGGGCCGATTCACGTCGCCGATTGCAGCGACGGCGGCAACTGCGAGCACGAAGCCGTGTGCAGCATTCAAGGCGGCATGCGCTTCGTCGCCGGCCGCATCAAGAGCGTGCTCGACCAAGCCACTCTCGCGGACCTCGTCGCTCACGCCGCACCCGCGCCGGCACCTGCGGCCCTCGACCCGATTCCCCTGCGCATGCCCGTCTGATGAGCCCGCCCCGCGCCGTCTACCTCGATTACCAAGCCACCACGCCGGTGGATCCGCGCGTTCTCGAGGCCATGCTCCCCTACTTCCGCGAGAAGTTCGGCAACGCCGCCTCGCGCAGCCACGCCTTCGGCTGGGACGCCGAGAAGGCGGTGGATCAGGCGCGCGAGGCCATCGCGCGCGGCCTGGGGGCGGACGGCCGCGAGATCGTCTTCACCAGCGGCTCCACCGAATCCAACAACCTTGCCATCCTGGGCGCGGCGCGCATGCACCGCGAGCGCGGCCGCCACCTCATCACCTGCGCCACCGAGCACAAGGCCGTGCTCGATCCGATGAAGTTCCTCGAGCACGAGGGCTGGGAGCTGACGGTGCTGGGCGTGGACGCGCGCGGACGCCTCGACCCGGACGCGCTGCGCGCGGCCATCCGCCCCGACACCGTGCTGGTGTCGGTGATGCACGGCAACAACGAGATCGGCACCATCCACCCGATCGCCCAGTTCGGCGCGATCTGCAAGGAGAAGGGCGTTCTCTTCCACACCGACGCGACGCAGACCCTGGGCAAGGAGCCGCTCGACGTGGAGGCGATGGGCGTGGATCTGCTGTCGGCGAGCGCGCACAAGATCTACGGCCCCAAAGGCGCCGGCATCCTCTACGTGCGGCGGCGCGCGCCGCGGGTGCGCCTCGAGCCGCTGTTCCACGGCGGCGGACACGAGCGC
>CAZDMB010000042.1:8416-15513 GCA_964506175.1 uncultured Planctomycetales bacterium
GCTCCGGCACCCTCAACGTGCCCGGCATCATCGGCTTCGCCCGCGCCTTCGAGCTGTGCCTGGCGGAGCGCGCCAGCGAGCAACCGCGCATCGCCGCTTTGCGCGACCGCCTGCAGAGCAAGCTGCAGGCCGGACTGACGCACGTGCACGTCAACGGCGACGGCGACCACCGCCTCGCCTGCAACCTCAACGTCAGCTTCGAATTCGTCGAAGGCGAGTCGCTGCTCATGGGCATCGACGGCATCGCGGTGTCGAGCGGCTCCGCCTGCACTTCCGCCAGCCTCGAACCGTCGTACGTGTTGCGCGCGCTGGGCGTCGGCGACGACCTCGCCCACTCTTCCATCCGCTTCAGTCTCGGCCGCTGGACCAGCGAGAGCGAGATCGACTACGCCGCCGAGCGCACCATCGCGGCGGTGAAGCGCCTGCGCGAGATGTCGCCGCTCTACGAGATGGCGCTGGAAGGCGTGGATCTCAAGACGGTGCAGTGGACGGGCCACTAGGAGCAAGCCATGGCATACAGCGACAAAGTGATCGACCACTACAACCACCCGCGCAACGTCGGCTCGCTCGACAAGAGCAGCCCGGAGGTCGGCACGGGCGTCGTCGGCGCGCCGGAGTGCGGCGACGTCATGAAGCTGCAGATTCAGGTGAAGGACGGCGTCATCGTCGACGCGCGCTTCAAAACCTTCGGCTGCGGCAGCGCGATCGCGTCCTCCAGCCTCGCCACCGAGTGGCTGAAAGGCCGGACCGTCGCCGAAGCGCAAAGCATCCGCAACGTGGACATCGTCGAGGAGCTGGCGCTCCCGCCGGTGAAGATCCACTGCTCGGTTCTGGCCGAGGACGCGATCCGTTCAGCCCTCGAGGACTGGCGGCGCAAGCAGGAACAGCAACCCCAATGAACACCAAGACTCAAACCACGCTCAATCTCACCCCGGAAGCGGTGACGGAGATCAAGCGCCTCATCCAGGAGCACAATCTGCCGGAGACCGCCGGCGTGCGCGTCGGCGTGCGCGGCGGCGGCTGCTCGGGTTTCTCCTACACGCTGAACTTCGACATGCAGTCCGCTCCCGGCGACGAAGTCATCGAGCAGGACGGCGTCAAACTCTTCTGCGATCCCAAGTCCGTGATGTACCTCGCCGGCACCTCGCTGCACTACACCAGCGGCCTGGGAGGCAAGGGTTTCCAGTTCACGAACCCGAACGCGAAGGGCACCTGCGTGTGCGGCAATTCCTTCGCGGTGTAAGCCGGCGAACACGCCGCAGACCGTCATGCCCGCCGTCCCCGCGGACGGGGATCCGTTCGCGATCCTCGGCCTGAAGCCCTCGTACGCCCTGGCGGCCGAGGCGCTGCGCGCGGCGCTGCTGCGGGAGAGCCTGCGCTGGCATCCAGACCGCCTGGCGCTGGCGGACAGGGCGGCGCGGCGCGCGGCCGAGGAGCGCATGGCCGATCCGATCAGCCGCGCGGAGGCGGTGCTGGCCCGCGCCGGCGCGCCGATGCCGCGCGGCACGGACCACGTCTCCTGCCCGGGCTCGCTGCTGGCGCTGCTCGAACTCAAGGAGGAGCTCGCGGAGGCCAAGTCCGCCGGCCAGCCGGCGCGCCTGGCCGAGGCGGCCAGCCGGCTGGTGGAGGAGGAACGCCGCAGCCTCGAGGATCTCGCCCGCGCCTTCGCCGCGTGGGAGGCCGCCGGCGCGCCGCCGGGCAAGGCGCGCGAACTCCACGCGCGCCTGGCGGAAGCGACGTATCTGCGGCGCACCGCCGAGGAGTTGACGCGCGAGGGCGCGCTCCGCTGATGGAGATCCCGCTGCTCGCGCCCGATGCCGGCCCGATCCTCGGCATCGACCTCGGCACCACCAACTCGCTGGTGGCGGTGATGGAGAACGGCGCGCCCCGCGTCCTCGCCGGCGAGGACGGCGACCCGCTGCTGCCCTCGGTCGTGTCCTTCCCGCGCGACGGCGCGCCGGTGGTGGGCCGCGCGGCGCTGGAGCGCGCGGCGCTCGATCCCGGGCGCACCGTGCACTCCGCCAAGCGCCTGATCGGCCGCTCCGCCGCCGACCTCGGACCGGACGCCGCCACCCTCTCTTACCGCGTCGTCGACGCGCCCGACCGCTCGATGGCGATGGTGGACCTCGGCGAGCGCCTGCTCTCGCCGCAGGAGATCGGCGCCTACGTGCTGCGCGCCTGCCGGCGGCGCGCGGCGCGCGCCTTGCACCTGCCCGAAGAACGTTTGGCGCGCGCGGTCGTCACGGTGCCGGCCTATTTCGACGACGCGCAGCGTCAGGCCACGCGCGAGGCCGCGCGCCTGGCCGGACTGGAGGTCGTGCGCATGGTCAACGAGCCGACCGCGGCGGCGCTTGCCTACGGTCTGGACCGCAAGGGCGCGCAGCGCGTGGCCGTCTACGACCTCGGCGGCGGCACCTTCGACATCTCGATCCTCGAACTGGAGGAGGGCGTCTATCGGGTGCTCGCCACCAGCGGCGACACGCGCCTCGGGGGCGACGATTTCGACCGCATCATCGTGGCGCGCATGGCGCGCGAGCTGCGCGAGCGCACCGGCCGCGACCCGCTGGCCGACGACGGCGCGCGCGCCGCGCTGCGCGCGTTGGCCGAACGCGCCAAGATCGAGCTCTCGCGCGCGGACAGCACGGACTTCGTGTTCCACGACCCGGCCGCCGGGATCGCCTGGCGCCGCACGATCGGCGTGATCGAGTTTCAGAACTGGATCGCGCCGCTGGTGCAACGCACCCTCGACCTCTGCGCCCGCGCGCTCGCCGACGCCGGCCTCGACAAGGAAGACCTCGACGAAATCGTGTTGGTCGGCGGCAGCACGCGCGTGCCGCTGGTGCGCGCCGCGGGGCAGACCTGGGTCGGACGCGCCCCGCACGACCGGCTGGTTCCGGACCAGGTGGTGGCTCTGGGCGCGGCGGTGCAAGCCGGAGCCCTCGGCGGCCAGGCGCCCGGCGCCCTGCTGCTCGACGTGACGCCCCTGTCCCTCGGCATCGGCACCGCCGAAGGCGGCGTGGCGCGGCTCATCCCGCGCAACTCGGCGATTCCGGCCGCGGCGCAAGAAGGATTCACGACC
This sequence comes from uncultured Planctomycetales bacterium, assembly GCA_964506175.1. Classification (GTDB taxonomy): domain Bacteria; phylum Planctomycetota; class UBA1135; order UBA1135; family UBA1135; genus JAQBVK01. Next base: position 11,496 of record CAZDMB010000042.1, read on the forward strand.
TTCGCCGACGGCCAGACCGCCGTGCAGTTCACCGTCCTCCAAGGCGAGCGCGAGCTCGCCCGCGACAACCGCGTCCTCGGAGACTTCAAGTTGCGCGGCATCCCCCCGCTGCCGGCGGGCCTGCCGCGCATTCAAGTGCGCTTCACCCTGGATGCCGACGGGCTTCTGCGCGTCGCGGCGCGCGAGGAGCGCAGCGGCGCCGCGGCGCAGATCGAAGTGCGCCCCAAGCACGGCCTGACCGACGCCGAAGTGGAGCGCATGCTGGCCGACGCGTGGCTGCACGCCGAAGAAGACCTGCAGGCGCGCCGCCTCGCCGATCTGCGCGCCAAACTCGGCATCGTCGCGCGCGCCGTGGAGAAGAACCTCGGCGTGGCCCGCCAGACGATGGAGCGCAAGGCGCTGATCCGCCTGGAGGAGGCCTGGGAGGACGCCGACGACGCGCTGCGCGCCGCCGACGGCGCGCCGGAGCGCCTGCGCGGCATCCTCGACGAATTGGAGCAGGCCGCCTACCCGCTCGCCGAGGCGCTGATGGACCGCGTGGCCGCAGGCGCCGTGCGCGGCCGCCGCGTGGAGGAGGCGCTGTGAAGAAATTCCGCGTTCGTTTTCTGCCCTCCGGCAAGACCGTCGAAGTGGATCCCGCCAGCCCGCCCGCGGGACACGACGGCGAACCCGGGTCCCTGCTGCGCATCGCGCTGGCCAACGGCGTCGACATCGATCATGCTTGCGGCGGCGTCTGCGCCTGCTCGACTTGCCACGTGATCGTGCGCGAGGGCGGAGACAGCATCCCGCCGGCGGAGGAGGACGAGGAGGACCAACTCGACAACGCGCGCGGCCTGACGCTGCAGAGCCGCCTCGCCTGCCAGGCGGTGCCGGACGGCAGCCGCGATCTGGTGGTCGAGATTCCGCAGTGGAACCGCAACCTGGCGCAGGAGCCGCCGCAATGAGCGCCGAACCGCTCGGCTGGCGCGACGTGCAGGAGATCGGCTTCCGTTTGGCCGAGGCCCATCCGCAGCAGGATCCGCTGCGGCTGCGCTTCACCGAGTTGCGCGACCTCGTGCTGGCCCTGCCGGGATTCGCCGGCGATGCCAAGGGCTGCAACGAGAAGATCCTCGAGGCCATCCAGATGGCCTGGCTCGACGAGCGCGCCTGAGGGCGCGGCTTCAGCGCGCCTCGAGCGCGCGTGCCGGCCCGGCGGCGGCCTGCAGCTCTCCCGCCAGCACTTCCTCAGCCATGGCGCGCGCCGCGGCGAGCGGCGAAACCCCATCCCGGCGCGCGCGCGCGCACACCGCCGCCACCGTCTCGCCGATGCGCTGGAGTTCCGGGCTGAAGTCCACGCGGCCGGTGCGTGCGTGCTCGGAGCCTTCGATCAGCGCGCCGGCGTTGAGCACGAAATCCGGGATGAAGAGAATGCCGCGGTCGGCGAGTTGGGCGGCTTGCGCGTCGCTCGAGAGCGGATTGTTCGCCACGCCGGCGACGATGCGCGCCCGCAGGCGCGTGACGGTGACGTCGTGCACGACGCCGCCGAGCGCGGCCGGCACGTAGACGTCGCACGGCTCTTCGGCGATGCTCACCGGATCCACGATCGCCACCCCCAGCGCGCGCGCCTGCTCGGCGCGCTCGAGCATGGGATCGGCGGCCGTCACCTTGGCGCCGGCCGCGAGCATGCGCCGCGCCAGAGCCGAACCGACCGAGCCCAGGCCCTGGATCGCCACCGTGGCGCCCGCCAGTTCGCCCATCCCGGCGACGCGCAACGCGGCGCGGATGCCCCACTCGGCGCCTTCCGCCGTGGCTTCGCCGGCGGAGCGCAAGCCGTGCGGTCCGGCCTCGGCGTGATGCGCCATGAATTTGGTGGCGCGCGCGAGCACGAGTCCGTCCGCCGCGGTGAAGCCGAGGTCCGGGCCGGCCTGGTAAGCGCCGCCCAAGGCCTCGATTTCGCGGCCGAGCTGCTGCATGGCCGCGGCTCGATCCGTGATCTCGTCGGCCAACACGACGGTCTTGCCGCCGCCGCCGGCGACGTTGGCGAGCACGCACTTGTACGTCATGGCGCGCGCCAGACGCAGCGCGTCCACCACCGCCTCGTGCTCGGTGCGGTAGTGCCACACCCGGATGCCGCCGTAGGCCGGCCCGCGCGCGAGATGGTGCAGCGCGATCCAGGCGCGCAGGCCGCTGGCGCGGTCCTGCACGGCCAGCAGGCGGCGGTGTCCGCCCTGCGCCATGAGTTCGTGAATGGCCATCGCCTTCGGGTGCGGCAGGGGCCATGTTGCGGAAGATCCGCCCCCCTGCTCCGTCCTATAGTAAACCACCATTCCATGCTGCCCCGCACAATCGCCTTGGCCCTCGCCGCCGCGACGCTCCCGGCCTGCGTCGCCCCGGAGCCGGATCCGGCGGCGCCGGCGGTCGATGGCCCGCTGGCGGCCGCGCCGGAGCGCCCGCCCGCGGCGCCGGCCCCCACCGGCTCCTTGAGCGCGCCGACGGCGGCGGACGCGAGCTTTCCGGACGACCCGGAGGCGCAGCGCGTCGGCCGCGCGATCCTGGACTGCGACACGCACCTGCGCTCGTGGATGACGCTCATGGCGCAGCCGCGGGATCGCGAGAACCAGGAGAAGATCAACACGCTCACCGCCGCCATCGGCACGCTCGTCGCCAAGCATCGCGCCATCCTCGAGGCGCAGGCCGTCAGCGGTCCGCCGCGCAATCGCGGCATCGCTTCCGCCGCCCTCGGCTTCACTTCGGATCCGAGCGTGCTCCCCTATCTCGTCAACAACGCCAGCGACGGCGACGCCGAGATCGCGGCCAAGGCGCTGCTGGGCCTCGGCGTCCTGGCCGAGCCCTCGACGCCGGCTGCGGTGCTGCAGGACGCGGCGCTGCGCCCCAACGCCACCGCCGAGTTGACGAGCAACGCCGCCTTCGCGCTGTTCCAGATCTCGATTCGCGCCAAGGCCGACGCCGACGGCGGCCTGACGGACGCGGGCCTGACGCTATTGCAGTCGCCCGACGCCACGGTGCGGGCGCAGGCCGCGCTGAGCCTCGGCCTCGTCAAGGCTGGCGTCGCCCAGCCGCAGTTGGCCGACGTGCTCACCGCCGATCCAGAGCCCTTCGTGCGCACGGCCGCGGCGTACGCGCTCGGGCAGCTCGGCGCGCGCGAGAGCACCGCGGCCTTGGTGCGCGCGCTCAGCGATCCGGACAAGGTGACCGCCGGCGCCGCCCACGCCTCGCTCAAGCGCATCCACGGCCGCGACTTGGGGGCGTCTCCCGCCGCCTGGCGCGCCGTGGGAGGCATGTGAGCGGCGGCCGGGCCGCGCGCGGCAGCGAGCGCGCCGCTCGCTTCAGCGAGAGCGTGATTCGCGAGATGACGCGCGTCGCGCGCCGTCGCGGCGCCATCAATCTGGCGCAGGGCTTTCCGGATTTCGCCGCGCCGGCGGAGCTCAAGGAGGCCGCCTGCCGCTGGATCCGCGCGGATCTCAACCAGTACGCCACCACCTGGGGCAGCGACCGCATGCGCGCCGCCATCGGCGCCTGGATGCAGCGACGGCGCGGCGTCGCCATCGACGCGGACGCGCAGGTCACCGTCACCTGCGGCGCCACCGAAGGCATGATCGCCGCCATGATGGGCGTGCTGGATCCGGGCGAGGAAGTCCTGGTGCCGGAGCCCTATTACGAGAACTACGGCCCTGACGGCGTGTTGTCGGGCGCCGTGCCGCGCTGCGTGCGCTTGGCGGAGGGCTGGCGCCTGGACGTGGACGCGCTGCGCCGCGCCGCCGGCCCGCGCACGGCCGCGGTCGTTCTCAACACGCCGCACAATCCCACCGGGCGCGTGTTCGCGCCGGATGAGGTGCGCGCGCTGTGCGCCTTCGTGCAGGAGCGCGACCTCTTGCTCTTCACGGACGAGATCTACGAAGAGATTCTCTACGGCGCCGCGCACCGTTCGCCCCTGCTCGAAGCCGGCATGGCCGAGCGCACCATCGTGGTCAGCGGCGCCTCCAAGACCTTCAGCGTGACCGGCTGGCGGATCGGCTGG
>CAZDMB010000043.1:0-15489 GCA_964506175.1 uncultured Planctomycetales bacterium
CGCATGGAGGTGGAAGAAGCCGGCGCGCCGAAACGCCGTCCGCGGCGCAAGCCGCGCCTGGACTCCTTGCCGCCGGTCACGATCCTCGCGCCGGGCGAGAAGCGCAGCGTCGGCGATCAGCGCGAGGAAGTCGGGCGGCTCGGCGCCAAGCTGCAGTCCGTGTTCGACGCGTTCAGCATCGACGGCAAGGTGATCGGCGCCGAGCGCGGCCCGACCTTGACGATGTTCGAGGTGCAGCTGGGAACGGGCGTCTCCGTCAAGCGCCTGAAGTCGCAACTTGAGGATCTGGGCGTGGCCCTCGGCACGCACGGGGTGCGCATCGTGCACCCGCTCGCCGGCCGCAGCACGGTCGGCATCGAGGTGCCCAACCTCAAGCGCGACGGCGTGCGCCTGAAGGACGTCTTCGAGGAGGCGGTCCTCGACTGGGAGCGGAACAAGCTGCCGATGGTGGTCGGCCGCGACACCCTCGGCAAGCCGACGGTGGAGGATCTGGCGGAAATGCCGCACATGCTCATCGCCGGCGCCACCGGCTCGGGCAAGTCGGTGTGCCTCAACTCGATCCTCGTGACGATGCTGCTGACGCGCACGCCCGATCAGGCGCGCATGGTGCTGATCGACCCGAAGCAGGTGGAGTTGCAGGTCTACTCGGACATCCCGCACCTGCTGTGCCCGGTGGTCACGGAGATGAAGCGCGCGCCTTTCGTGCTGGAGTGGGCGGTGCGACAGATGGAGGACCGCTTGCACATGTTCAAGATGGTGGGCGCGCGCAAGATCGCCGAGTACAACGATCTCGGCGCCGCGGGTTTGCAGGCGGCGCTCGGCGAGGAATACGACCCCGAGGAGTTTCCGGACACGCTTCCCTACTTCGTGATCGTCATCGACGAGTTGGCGGACCTGATGCTGACCGCGCGCAAGGAGGTCGAAACGGCGATCGCGCGCCTGGCGGCCAAGGCGCGCGCCGCGGGCATCCACCTGATCGTCGCCACGCAGCGGCCGAGCGCCGACGTCGTGACCGGCCTGATCAAGACCAACCTGCCGGTGCGGATGGCGTTCCGCGTGACCAGCGGCATCGACAGCCGCGTGATTCTCGATGAGAGCGGCGCCGAGTCGCTGCTCGGCAACGGCGACTTCCTCTATCGCCCGCCCGGCATGGCCGGCCTGGTGCGGGGCCAGGGCGCCTTCGTCAGCACCAAGGAAGTGCGCGAGATCTGCGACCACCTCCGCGCCCACGGCAAGCCGGAGTTCCTCGACGACCTGGTGCAGATGAAGGGCGGCGGCGGCGGCGGGGAAGGCGAGGTGGACGATCCGCTCTACGAGGACGCCGTGCGCGTGATCTTGCAGTCGGGCCGCGGCTCGGCCTCCCTCATCCAGCGGGCGCTCTCCATCGGCTACACGCGCGCCTCGCGGCTGATCGACATCATGACCGAGCAAGGCGTGCTCGGGCCGTTCGTGGGCTCGAAGGCGCGCGAGGTCATGCTCACCGTCGAGCAGTGGGAGGAGCAGTTGAAGAGCAAGCGCGAGAAGCAGCCGCAGTAGGCTCCCGGGCGCGGGCGGATGCCGTTCCCGGCCTTACAATGCGCGGTCCGCGATGTCCCGCCCGCCGTCCGTCCGCGCCGTGCGCGTCGCCCTGGTCCACCTCGGCTGCGCCCGCAATCTGATCGACCTCGGCCGGCTCGGGGCGGAAGGCTACGCCCTGGTCGGCGCCGTGGCGGAGGCCGACGTCGCGCTGCTCAACACCTGCTCCTTCATCGGCGAGGCCCGCGCCGAGTCCGAGGAGGCCATCAGCGACCTGCTCGCCCGCAAGAAGGCCGGGCAACTCAAGGGCGTGGTGGTGGCCGGCTGCCTGCCGCAGAAGTTCCGCGGCGAAGTCGAAGCGCGCTTTCCTGAAGTGGACGCCTTCCTCGGCCTGTCGGACTATTCGAACGTCGCCCGCGTCGTCGAAGAGGTGCTGAAGGGACGCAAGGTGCGCGAGGAATCCGGCGGCCGCGCGCCGCAGGGTCAGGGCGAATTCTTGCGGCTGCTGCAGACGCCGCGCTCCTACGCCTACCTGCGGCCCAGTCATGGCTGCGATCACGAGTGCGCCTTCTGCATCATTCCGCAGATCCGCGGCAAGCAGGCCTCCAAGCCGCTGGCGACCGTGGTGGAGGAGGCGCGCCTGCTGACGCGTCAGGGCGTGCGCGAGATCGTCCTCGTGGCCGAGGACACAACCGGCTACGGCACCGATCTCGGGCCGGACGCGCCGCGACTGCCCGAGCTGTTGGAGGCGCTGGCCGGCGGCGTGGAGGGGCTGCGCTGGCTGCGCGTGATGTACGCCTACCCGAACGCGTTTCCCTGGCGTCTCGTCGAAGTGATGAATCGCTTCCCGGAGATCGTCGTGCCTTACCTCGACATCCCGGTGCAACACGGCGCCTCCGCCGTGCTCAAGAGCATGCGCCGCGGCGGCACGCGCGAGAGCGTCTCGCGCATCTTCGCGCGGCTCCGCGCCGAGGTGCCGGGCATCACGCTGCGCACCACCGTGCTCGTCGGCCACCCCGGCGAAGGCGCGGCCGAATTCGCCGAGCTGCTGGACTTCCTGCGCGAGCAGCGCTTCGACCGCCTGGGCGCCTTCGCCTTCAGCCCTGAAGCCACCGCGCCGGCCGGCGCCGCCGCCGGGCGCTGTTCCCCGGAGGAGGCGCAGGAGCGGCTGGATCAGGTGATGCGCCTGCAGGCGGAGATCGCCTTCGCGGAGCAGCGCAAGAAGGTCGGCAGCGTCGCCACCGTGCTGGTGGACGGCGCCGAGGACGAGTGGGCGGTCGCGCGCCTGCCGGCGGACGCGCCGGAGGTGGATCCGGTGCTCCGCTTCGCGGATCCGCGCGGCACGTGGAGCACGGGCTCCATGCCGCGGGTCAGGATCACCGCCGCGGACGGCTACGATCTCGTGGGCGAGGTCATCCGCTGACCCGCGCGCATGGTCGCCCGGCATCTTCCCAACCTCATCACCTTGGCCCGCCTGCTGTTGGCGGTGGCGGTCTTCGCCTGTCTCAGCCGCGCGCTCGTCGCCGCCGATCCGCGCGGCGTCCTGCAGTGGGCTTTCTGGCTGTGGCTCGTGGCCGCGCTCAGCGACACCCTCGACGGCTTTCTCGCGCGCCGCTACGGCTGGGTCACTGCCCTCGGGCGCATCGCCGACCCCGTGGTCGACAAGGTGCTGACGCTCGGCGTGCTCGCCGACCTCGTTCCCGGACAGCACGTCTACGCGCGGGCGGGCGATTTGATGCCCGTGTTGCCGGTGTGGGCGCTGGTGGCGCTGCTGACGCGCGAGTTCCTGGTCACCGCCCTGCGCGGCTTCGTCGAGGCGCGCGGGCTGGCCTTCCCGGCCGAGCGCAGCGGCAAATGGAAGATGGTCGTGCAGTGCGTCTTCATCGGCGTCGTGATCGGCTCGGCGGCGGGCGTCGCCGGACCGCTGCACCTCCTCTGGCTGGAGCATTGGCTGCGCCACCCCTGGGCGCTCGCCGGACTGTTCTGGGCCATGATCGCCCTGACCGCCGGCTCAGGCCTCTCCTACTGCTTGCGCGCGGCGCGCATGCTCGCCGCCGCTGCATGAGCCATCCGCTCGAAGACCTGCGCCACGCGCTCGACGAGCTCGATCGCGCCGCCGCGGAGGAGCGCGCGGCAGCCGGCAGCCTGATGCGCGGTTGGCTCGACGCCGACGCCGGCCGCGCAGCGGCCACCGAGCTGGCCGCTGCCGGCGCGCCGCCCGGGCGCTTCGGCATGATCGGGGAGGCCGAGCCGATGCTCCGGCTCTACGCCCTGCTGGCGCGCATCGTGCGCACGGACGTCCCGATCCTGGTGCTCGGCGAGAGCGGCACCGGCAAGGAACTGGTGGCGCGGGCACTGCACGCGCACGGTCCGCGGCGCAAGGGCGCCTTTCTCGCGGTCAACTGCGCGGCGATCCCGGCCACCTTGCTGGAGGCCGAACTCTTCGGTCACGTGAAAGGCGCCTTCACCGGCGCGCACAAGGACCGCGACGGCTACGCCACCGCGGCCGACGGCGGCACCTTGTTCCTCGATGAAATCGGCGAGATCCCGCTGGACCTGCAGTCGAAGTTGCTGCGCTTCCTGCAAGACGGCGAAGTGCGGCCGGTCGGCAGCAACGTGACGCGGCGCGTGAACGTCCGCGTGGTGGCGGCCACCAACCGCGACCTCCCTGCCGCTGTCGCGGCCAAGCGTTTCCGCGAGGACCTCTACTACCGCTTGGCGGTCATCACGCTCGAGCTGCCGCCGTTGCGCCAGCGCCGCGAGGACGTGCCGCATCTCGTGCGTCACCTCCTTGCCCAGCAGGCGGCCGCGGGCCTCCCGAGCGCGCGCATCGCGCCCGCCGCGGTCGCGGCCTTGCAGCGCTACGACTGGCCCGGGAACGTCCGCGAGCTGCAGAACGAACTGGTGCGGGCGGCGGCCTTCGCCAGCGACGGCGAGATCCGGCTGGAGGATCTCTCAACGCAGGTGCGCGCCGCCGGCCGGGACTAACGGGCTGCGCTCGCGGCTTCGGGCGGCAGCGGCAGCATGATTTTCACGCCCCAACTCGCGCCGTAGGCCATGGCGCCGAGCACCAGAATCAGCGCGAACATGTCGAACAGGAAGCGCCGGTCCCAGCGCCGCCGTTCGGCGTAGAAGTACTCGATTTCCTCGCGACGGCGAAACTCGCCCTTCCAAGGGAATTTCTCCGCCTCGGCTTGCCGCGCCGCCTCGGCGCGCAGTTGCTCCACCACTTCCTCGAGCCGCGCCGCGTAGTACCGGTCGAGGAGTTCGGTCTTCTGCCGCTGCAGGTCGCGGATGGTGGTCATTGGAACACCGCCGCCAGGGTACGGATGACGTAGAGCATCAGCACGACGGACACCGAGCCGATCATGGCGCCGAAACTGAGGGCGAAGAGCACGGTGAGCACCCGTCCGGGCATCTTGTCGAAGTGCGTCGCCGGCGGCTCGCCGAGGTCGCCGCGCGCGACCGCTTCGGCGTGCAGCACCTCGAAGGCCTGCAGGCGGATGAGGCGCTCCTGCCGCTCCTTCACTTCGGCCGGGATGTCGGCGAACTCGGCGCGGTCGGCGGCGCCCATTACCAGAGCGACTCCTCGCGGAACTGCGCCACCTGCGACATCGTCACCACGGCGGTGATGGAGAGCACCAGGCCGAGGACGCCCGCCGCCAGCAGGATGAGGGGCATGTTCGGGAACCACGGCTCGACCGGCAGCGCCGGGTCCTCGGCGGTGGACAGGAAGGAGGCCGTGCGCTTGAGGTAGAGGTCCAGCTCCGCCAAGCGGTTGCGCTGATTCGACAGCGTCATCTTCAGGATGGAGAGTTCGCTGTTGAAGTCGTCGAGCTTCAGCGCGTACTCCGGCAACTTCTGGAACTCGGCCTGCGCCGCGGCCAGCAGCTGCACGTACTGCGCGCGCTCCGCCTGGGTGGCGCTGATCCTGGTCTCCTGGTCCACGACCTTGGATTCGAGCTGTTCGCGCAGCGGGTCCGGCCCATACTCCTCGGAACCGGCGATGCGCTCCTCCTCCGCGGCGATCTGATCGCCGAGCAGTCTGATCTCCTCGCGCTTGTCCTTGAGTTCGGCGACCTCGTTCGGGCCCTCCTTGAAGAGGGTGAGCAGGTGTTCGTACTCGGCGCGCGCGGCGCGCTGCTTCTCCTTGAGACCGTCCAGCGCCGGGTTCGCGACCGTGGTGGTGCCGCGCGCCACGAAGGCGCTCTGATCGCCGGCGGGCGGCCGCGCGTCGCGCTGGCGCTGCATCTCCGCCAAGCCCGTGGTGAGGCTGGCGAGGCTCGCATCCAGTTCGTCGAGTTTTTGCGTGTACTTCTTGACCTTGTCCGCCACCAGCTCGAACTGCGTGCCGTAGTCCACGGTGCCCTGGCCGCGCAGGAACTCCTGGCGTTCGGTCTCCACCCGCTTGACCGAGGCCAGCGTCGCCTCGATCGCGGTGGACAGCACCTCGGCGTTCTGGCGGATGCCCACCTTGGTGGTCTCGTCCAGGCGCGCGCGGAAACCCTTGAGGTATTCCTGGGCGATCCGCTGCGCCATCTCCGGCTCGGTGTCGTAGGCCGAAATGGTGATCAGGTTGTACTTGTCGACTTCGAAGTCGACGTTCTTCTCCAGCTCGACGCTGCTGCGCCCGGGCACGGCCGCGGCCACTTGCTGGCGCAGGTCGGCGCCGCGCAGCACTCCGAGCAGCGAGTCTTGGATCTCTTCGACGCCGAGCGGCAGCTTGGGGCCCTCCGGCAGGTTGCCTTCCTCGGTGGAGAGCGAGATCACGTCCGACTTGGTCGGCATGAAGCAGCGCGCCTGCGAGCGGTAGGTCGGCGTGAGCCTGTCGGCGACCAACCAAGCGACGGCGAGCGCCGCGAGGGTGGCGATGGCGACGACGTACAGCCGCTCGTAGATCAGCTGGAGCGGTCCTTTCTCCTGACGGCTCAAGGGCTTAAGACCTGGCGTGAATCGGGTTCGCCTGGGCGGGCGGCACGGGCGTTGCGTAGTCTAGCGGCGGCGGGCCTGGACAAGCGCGTTCGCCAGGGTCTCCATCCGCTGACGGAAATTGCTCTCGGAGAAGGTCGCGGCGTGGGCTTGGATCCGTTCCGGCTGGTAGCGCTCCGGCTGGAAGCCGCGCAGCGCCTCGGCCAGGGAATCCGCGCTCTGCGCGGGGAAATGCTCGCCGGTGACGCCGGGCAGCACGGTTTCGCGGCAGCCGCCGGCGCCCAAGGCCAGGACCGGCCGGCCGGCGGCCATCGCCTCGACCGGCGAGATGCCGAAATCCTCTTCGGCGGAGAAGAGAAAGGCGCGGCAGCCGGCCATCAGGGCCGGCAATTCGGCCGCCGGCACGAAGCCGAGGAACTCCACCGTCGGGCCGGCGCGCGCGCGCAGGCGCTCCAGCTCGGGGCCGCGTCCGGCGACCTGGAGCGGCAATCCCAGGCGGCTGCAGGCATCCACCACCACGTCCACCCGCTTGTACGACTCGAGCCGCGAGACGGTGAGAAAGGCGTCGCCGGGGCGGATGCTGCGGCCGGCGTCGAGGAACGGCTCCACCGCGACGGGCGGATAGACCACCTCGGCTTCATGGCGGTACAGTTCGCGCACGCGCCCGGCGGTGTAGCGCGAGTTCGCGACGTAGAGATCGGGCCGTCCCGCAGTGGCTTGGTCCCAGGCGCGGATGCGCGCCGCCAAGCGCCGGAGCAGCGGCCGCAGCGGCGCGGGGTAGGTGGCGAGGAAGTCGGCCTGCCGCTCGTAGGCGAACATCATCGGCCGGTGGATGTAGCAGAGATGCGGCACGCCCGGCGGCGCACGCAGACTCTTCATCCAGGAAACCGAGGACGAGACGACGATGTCCACGTCCTCGCGGATGCGCAGCCGCTCGACGAGGCGCGGGTAGTAGGCCAGCGGCCAGCGATACTTCGAAGGCGGCAGCCAGGTTTGCAGCCAACTCGAGCGCACGTCCCAGTCGGCATAGGCCGGGTGCTTCTCCGCCAACAAGGTGTAGATCGGCGCCTCCGGCCAGATCTCGTGCAGCTGCTCCAGCACGCGCTCGGCGCCGCCGTGGCGAATGAAATCGTGGGCGAGCGCAACCCGAAGCCCGCTCACGCCGCCTCCGCGCGCCAGGCGCGCCACATGCGCCAGCCGACGAGGCGGCCGCGCCACGCCGGCCCGATGGCGCCGATGCCGAGCAAGTAGCGGCTGCGCCAAAACGGCCGGAGCAGCGCGCCGCCGAGGCCCCAGGCGAGCCCCGGACAGGGAAAGTTGCCCACGAGAAAGGCGAAGACGAGGTGGCAGGCGCGGCCGACAGGGCCGTAATGCCGCAACAGCACGAAACTTTCGTTGGCGGCGTTGTTGCGCACGGTGATCGGCTGGAAGCGGCCGGTGTTGTGCGCGCGCGGCGCCTCGTAGTGGTCGGCCTCGACCTCCGGATCGAAGAGCAGGCGGAAGCCCCGCCGCTGGACGCCGAGGCAGGCGTCGAGCTCGAAGCGAAAGCAATCGCCCAGAAGGCGTGCCTCGAAGCCGCCGTGGGCGCGCAACGGCGCGAGCCTTAGGCTCATGTTGGCGCCGCGGAAGTGATCCACTTCGACGAGCTTGGCGGTGTGCCGCGTGCTCTGGTCGAGCACGAGTCCCGGGAAGATGAGGCGATTGCGGAATCGCGCGCGGCGCGCGTCGGGCGCGCCGTTGACCACGTTGATGGCGGGTCCGGCGACCCCGCCGACGCCCTCGTCCCGCTCGTAGTGCCGCGCCAGGTTCTCCAGCCAGAAGGGCCGGGCGATCGCGTCATCGTCGAGGAAGCAGCCGACGTCGCCGGTGGCCGCGCCCAGCAGGGCGTTCTCCGCGGCGACGATGCCGGGGCGCTCGAGCAGGACCTGCACGACGCGCAACTTCGGGTGGTGCGCGGCGAATTCGCCGGCGACGCGCACGCCTTCCGGGTCGAGATCCGGCCGCAGCGAGACGAGGATTTCGTCGGGCGCGCGTGTCTGCACCGCGAGCGCCTCGAGGTTGCGGCGCAGCAGCTCCGGGCGCTTGAGCGTCGGCACGAACACCGAGAAACGCAGCCGCCGCGGGCCGCCCGGCGCGGCGCCGCTCATCCGGCCGCGGCTTCCTCCGCCGCCTCGCGATAGACGCGCGCATGCGCCGCGGCGCTGGCCGCCCAAGTGAAGCGCGCGGCCCACGCGCGGCCGTGCGTGACGCGCCGTTCACGCGCCGCGCCGGGTTCGAGCGCCTGGAGCAGCGCCGCGGCGATCGCCGCCGGATCGTGCGGGTCGCAGAGAATGCCCGCGTCGCCGGCGACTTCCGGCAGCGAGCAGGCGTCCGCCGCGACCACCGGCACGCCGCAAGCCATCGCTTCGATGACCGGGATGCCGAAGCCCTCGAGGAATGACACCAGCGCGAACGCCGCGCAGGCGCGGTAGAGCCGCGGGATGTCCTCTTCTTCCACGAAGCCCGTGCGCAGCACGCCGGCGTCGTCGCCGCGCGCGACGATGCGCGCCCACATCTCGTCGAACAGCCAGCCGGGCGCGCCGGCCAGCACCAGTTGGCCGGGAAAGCCCTCGCGCCGCAGCAGCTGAAAGGCCGCGCACAAGCCTTCGATGTTCTTGTTGGGCTGGAGCGTCCCCAGGTAGAGCAGGAAGCCGGGCGCGATGCGGTAGCGGCGGTTCAGCCGTTCCAGATCCGCCGCAAGATCCTGCGCCGGCGCGAACTCGGGGCCGATGCCGTGATGGATCGCGGCCACGCGCCCTTCGGGCACGCCGAGGCGCTCGATGATGTCGCGCCGCGAGAACTCGCTGACGGTGATCACGCGGTGCGCGCGTCGCGCGCTCGGCGGCACGGTGCGTTCGCGGTCACGGATCCACGCCGCCGGCAGGCCCGCGGGCGCGCGCCGGAAGGCGAGATCATGGATGGTGACCACGCGCGCGGCGCGCCGCGTGGGCGGCACGAGGTCGAAGGGGCCGTGGAAAAGGTCGTGCGGCCCTCCCGTCCACTCCGCCGGCGCGCGCAGCCAACGCAGCAGCTGCGGCGGCGCGCGCGACACCACGCGGCGCGGCACGCCCGCCAGCCGGCAGGTCTCTTCCATCTTGGCCGCGTGGGCGGCGCGCAGATAGTTGAAGTACAGCACGAGCTCCCAGTCGGGCGGGCAGGCCTCGGGCAGGCGCCGGAGCAACTCCATGCCGTAGCGATAGGCGCCGCCCTTGTGATAGCCGGTCAGCGCCATCGCGGTGGCGTCGAACAGGATTCTCATGCGGGCAACGTCAGGGCGTGGCGGTAGGCGGCAAGCGTGCGCTCCGCGCAATTCCGCCAGGTGAACGAGGCGGCGCGGGCGGCGCCGCGCGCGCGCAGATCTTCGCACAGCGCGGTGTCGGCATCCACGCGGGCGAGCAAGGCCGCCAGGGCCTCGGCGTCGTCCGGGTTGAAGAGCAGCGCGGCGCCGCCGGCGACTTCGGGCAGCGCGCCGCGGTCGGAGCAGAGCACCGGGACGCCTGCGGCCATGGCCTCGAGCACCGGCATGCCGAAGCCTTCATAGCGCGAGGGCAGCGCCAGCGCCTGCGCGCCCGCCACGAGCGGCGCGAGATCCTCCGCGGCGACGAAGCCGAGAAAGCGCACGCGCTCGCGCAATGCCGGCCACTGCGCCAGCGCGGCGTCGACGGCCGGCGCGGCGCCCCAGCCGGCGCGTCCGGCGATCGCCAAATCCGCGCGCAGGCCGGCGCCGTCCGCCAGCGCCCGGCCGCCGGCCTCGAGCAGCGCCGGCAGATTCTTTTTCGGCTCGACGGAGCCCAGGAACAGGAAATACGGCCGCGCTCCCAGTCCGAGCCGCGCCGCCACCGTGCGCGCGCGCGCCGGGTCCAGGCGCGCGGCGAAGAAAGCCGCGTCCACGCCATGCGGCACCACCAGCGTGCGTCCCCGCGGGACGCTGAAATGCTTCACCAAGTCGGCGCGCGTGTGCTCGCTGACGCAGATCCACAGCGCCGCGCGGCGCGCCAGGTCGGCGGTGCCGCGCAACAGCCCCTTGGTCCAGGCCGGCCGCAAGAACTGCGGGTGGTGCAGATACATCAGGTCGTGCGCGGTCACGACGATGCGGCCCGTGGAGCGCAAGGCGCACGTCGGCTCCGGGGCGTGCAGCACGTCGTGCGGGCCGCCGAACCACTCGGCGCGGGCGCCGCAGCGTCCCAGCGCCGCCAGGATCTCCGGAGTCGTCCACCAATGACGCAGCGTGGCGCCGGCGTCCTGCAGCGGCTCCAGAGCGCGCGCATGCCGGGGATGCAGGAATGCCGTCAGCACCGCGAAGGCGTCGTCCTCGCCGGCGCAAGCGAGCAACTCCGGCACCAGCCGATGCCAGTAGGAATCGATGCCGCCGAAGTTGGCGGTGCGCGCCAGCCGGTGCCCCTCGAGCAGAATCCTCATTGCGGCGCCGCCGGCCGCGCCAACTCGCGGTAGGCCTCCTCGACGGCGTCCCAGTGGCGCTGGGGGTCGAACTCCGCGCGCACGAACGCGCGCATGCGCGCGCCGCGCGCCACCGCCTCGGCCGGGCTGGCCGCCACCGCTTCGAGGGCGCGCGCGAGCGCCGCCGCGTCCTCGCGCGGAAAGGTCCAGCCGCGCCCCTGCGCCAGCAGTTCCGGCACGCCGCCGGCGTGCGGCGCCAGGGCCGGGCGGCCGCGCGCCCCCGCTTCCAACACGGTGAGCGGCGAGTTCTCCGGGACGCGGGACGGCAGCACGAGCAGATGGCAGGCGGCGTACGCGGCGTCCATGCGCGCAGCATCGCAGGCCCCGAGGAAGCGCACGCGCGCGTCGAGCGCCAACTCTTGGACGAGCTGCTCCAGAGCGGGGCGCTCCTCGCCTTCGCCGGCGATCTGGAGGCGCGCTCCGCGCGCTGCGCCGCCGGCCTGCGCCAGGGCCCGCAGCAGCAGGTCCACCCCCTTGGAGCGGTACAGGGTGCCGGCGAAGAAGAGCTGCAGGGGCTGATCTGGCGGTGCGAGCGGCGGCCAGGGCATGGTCTCGGCCGCGGCGATCGGCAGGCGCAGCAGGCGCGCCTTGCCGGCGGGGAAGCCGATGCCGGACCGCAGGGCCTCCGTTGGGCAAAGGAAGAGTTGGACGGCGGCGAACACTTCCTGCCTGGCCCGCGTCAGGGATCGACGATCCAGCCAGACCTTCAGCGCACCGGCAGGGCCGCGGCGCTGCCGCCCCGAGGGGTTGGGATCGTTCAGGCTGAAGTCGTGGACCGTCATCACCACCGGCCTGCCGGAGCCGCGGAGTACGGGGAACACCGTGCTGCGGAAGGCGGCGTAGTTCTGCACGTGGATCAGGTCCGGCCGAACTTGGTCGATCCAGGCGCGCAACGCGGCGGCCAAGGGGGCGTGGAAGCCGTGGAAATCGCGGCGGCGCTGCCAGGCCCCGGCCGTCCAGGGGTACCGGTAGTGCGTAGCCCCGACCAGGCTGGGGTGACGGGCGCTCTCATCCAGAGAGAAGGCCCATTGGAGGTGCCCTCGCCGGCCCGCCTCCTCAAACAAGCGTTTGAGATACCCCGTCGCCCCACCGGCGATGTGCGGGGCATCATGGAGGTGCAGGAGGCGCACTCTGCATCAGATTAGGGCCGCGAGGGGGCCATGCAACAAATGAATTTGCTTGTATTCACGGCGTTCCCCGAGCGGTTTTCGGCCTCCGATTTCGGGAAAAGTCAGACAGTTCTCCGCCGATCTCTAACTATGGCCGTAAGCCGGGGGGCTGGCGTGGGCTCTTGCCTGACCCTCGAGCAGCGGCACAATGTTGCGCCCAACTTCCCGGGACTCCCCCGGGGCGTTGCGCCTGATACTCCCAAATGCCGGCTCCGGGCTCCCTTCCCGGTCGGCAGAAACCCCTAGGCCCCCAGGGCCACACGAGGAAGTCTCGGAATGAAGGTTCGCCTGTACACCATCGCGGCTCTGGCCGTGAGCGCCCTGGCCTCCCAGAGCGTCGCTCAACAAAACGAAGACAGCCTGGAGCGTGCTCTGGCTGAAATGAATGCTGGGCTTGCCGCCCCGGACGCGGCCAGCGCGCTGACCATCAGCGGAAACTTCCGCGCTCGCAACCGTTGGTTTGACGACGGCAACGACACCAACAATCGCGACATCGACACTCGCGCCCGCCTGGATTTCCTGTTCCACCCGAACGAGTCGGCCACGGCTTTCGTCGGCTTCAGCGGCCGCGAGGCCTTCGGCGGCTCGGCTGCCGGGCGCTGGGACGTCGGCACGGGCGAGGGCCTGGATCGCGCCTGGGTCTCCATCAAGAGCCTGGTCGGCGACGGCGGCGAGGTGAAGATCGGCCGTTCCTACTACACCCTCGGTCAGGGCCGTCTGCTCGGCTCCGAGGAATGGGACAACCTGATCACCACCTTCTCCGGTGTCTGGTACATGCACCCGGCGGGCGGCTTGAACGTCCACGCCGCGATGCTCAACGGCGTCGAACGCGGCACCACCGCCTCGGACGACATGATCTACATCCTGGGCTTCAACTACGTGTTCGACATGATCGAAGCCTGCGGCAAGATCAACCTCGATCCGTACTTCATGCGCGACGAAACCGCTTCGGGCGGCCCGAGCGGCACGCATGAGACCTGGTACGGCGCCGACATCAACGGCTCCACCATGGGCGTCATGTGGGATCTGGACATCGCGCAGTACGACTTCGACGCGCTGAACGGCACTGCCTGGTACCTGGGCGCTGACATCAACATCGACCAGCTCGAGTCCATTCCGGGCATCGAGAGTGGCAGCGTCAACGTGGCGATCTCCTCCTCCAGTGACGAGTTCTTCGTCCCTGGCGTGAACGCGGTCGGCACGCCGTACGGCAACCACTACCACGACGCGGTCGGCTTCGCCGACGTGCTCGGCACCACGGGCGTCTGGACCACGGACACGGACACCTGGAAGGTCGGCATCGGCATCTCGCCGGCCGAGAACTGGCACGGCGGCCTGTCTGTGATGAACATCGACACCGCGGGCGTCAGCTTCGACGAGTACGACATCTCCCTCGGCACCAAGCTGAACGGAAACGTCTCCGCCTGGTTCGGTTACGCCCTGATCGATCCGTCCGCGGCGGACAACCAGAGCGTGTTCTGGACGACCTTGGACCTCGCCTTCGGCGGCTAGTCCGCAGGACAAGCCCTCATGGGCGGGCGCTCGCAAGAGCGCCCGCCTTTCTTTTTCCCGCGGGCGCGCGGGGCGGCGACAATGCCGCGGTGACGCTCGTGCGACCGCTTCCCGCAGGCCCGCTGGACCTCATCGGCGACGTCCACGGCGAGATCGGCGGCCTGCAGACCCTGCTCGCGCGGCTCGGCTACGCAGCCGACGGCGGCCATCCGCAGGGCCGCACCGCCGTGTTCCTCGGCGACCTGGTGGATCGCGGTCAGGACAGCCAGGCCGTGACCCTTCTCGTGCGCGCCTGGTGCGCGCGCGGACGCGCGCTGTGCGTGCTGGGCAACCACGAACTCAATCTGCTCCTCGGCAAGCGCCGCTCCGGCAACGAGTGGTTCTACGGCGAGCCGCAGATCATGGCGGACGGCGGCCGGCAGATCGCGCAGCGCCTCCTGCAGAGCGACGCCGAGCGCGCCGAACTGCTCGAGTTCATGGCGGGCCTGCCACTGGTGCTGGAGCGCCCTGACCTGCGGGTGGTTCATGCCTGCTGGGACGAGCCGAGCATCGCGCGTCTGCGCGCCGGCAGCGGCGGAGCGCGCGAGCATTTCCACGCCGCGCGCAGCCGCATCCATGCTTCCTTGTCCGCGCGCGGCGTCGCCGCGGACTCGATTGCCGCGGATCTCGAGCGGCAAAACGACAATCCGGTGGCGGTGTGCACTTCCGGCCTCGAGCGCCCCGCGCGCGCGAGCTTCCACGCCGGCGGACGGATGCGTCGCGTCGAGCGCATTCCGTGGTGGCAGGATTACGACCATGACGCTGCGGTGGTGTTCGGCCACTACTGGCGCCGCCTCGAGTCCGGACAGCACCCCGCCCACCGCGGGCCGGACCTGTTCGCGGGCGTGCCGCCCGAAGCCGGCCTGGGAGCGCGGCGCAACGCGCACTGCCTGGACTTCAGCGTCGGCTATCGCAATGCGGGCCGCACGCGCGGGGATGAACAGGGCCGCAGCAACGCGCTGGCCGCGCTGCGCTGGCCCGAACGAGAGGTGCTGACGGACCTCGGCGCCAGCTGGCGCCCGGCCTGAGGCTCAGGCCGCGAACTCGACTTCTTCCGCGTCCGCCCAGAGCGCGTCGAGATCGTAGAACTCGCGCGCCTCGACGGTGAGCACGTGCGCGACCACCGTGTCGAAGTCGCACAGCACCCACGGCGAGTTGCTGCCGCCTTCCTCGTGGCCTTTCGCGCCGGACATCTCCTTGGCGACGGCGCGCAGAGCTTCAGCGAGGGCGCGCGTCTGGCGCGCGCTCTGCGAGGTCACGATCACGAAATAGTCCGTGATGTAGAGCAACTCGCTGACGTCGAGGATGCGGATGCCCGACCCTTTGCGCGCCGCCGCCTCGCGGGCCAGGGCTTCAGCCAGCGCGCGGGCGCGGCTCTTGACGGCGGTGGGGTTCAATGGGGAGGGGTCGGAGAGGGGGCGGGCGCGGCCGGAGGGCCGTGCCCGCCCCGGGATCATGCTAACCGCGGACGGCTCAAGCCAGGAAGAAGGGGAGCAGCAGGAGGCTCACCACCGACATCAGCTTGATCAGAATGTTGAGCGAGGGGCCGGAAGTGTCCTTGAAGGGATCCCCGACGGTGTCGCCGACGACGGCGGCCTTGTGCGGCTCGGAGCCTTTGCCGCCATGGTTGCCCTTCTCGATGAACTTCTTGGCGTTGTCCCAGGCGCCGCCGGCGTTGGCCATGAAGATGGCCATCATGACGCCCGTGCCGAGCGAGCCGGCCAACATGCCGCCGAGCATCAGCACCCCGCCGAGCTTGCCGACGAGGATCGGCGCGCCGATGGCCAGCAGGCCCGGCAGGATCATCTCGCGGATCGCGCCCTTGGTG
>CAZDMB010000044.1:0-292 GCA_964506175.1 uncultured Planctomycetales bacterium
GCCTTCTTCGATCCCAAGGGCAAGTACGAAGGCATCGCGCAGATCATGCTGTGGTACATCGGCGGCCTGCTGGAGCACGGGCGCTCCTTCGCCGCCGTCACCAACCCGACGGTGAACTCCTACAAGCGCCTGGTGCCGGGCTACGAGGCGCCGACCCATCTCGCCTGGTCCATGCGCAACCGCTCGCCGCTGATCCGGATTCCGGCGCGTCGCGGCCTGGGCACGCGCTGCGAGCTGCGCATGCCCGACCCGTCCACCAATCCGTACCTCGCCTTCAGCGTCATGCTGGCGG
>CAZDMB010000044.1:302-15475 GCA_964506175.1 uncultured Planctomycetales bacterium
CGCAACAAGATCGAGCCGCCGGATCCGGTGGAAGGCAACGTCTACAAGATGAGCGCGCGCGAGCGCGCGCGTCTGAAGATTCGCAGCCTGCCCGGCGACCTGGGCGAGGCCTGCGATCTGCTGGAGAAGAGCACGGTGATGAAGGACGCGCTCGGCCAGCACATCTTCGAGAACATGCTGACGGCGCGGCGCTCCGAGTGGCACCAGTACATCGCGCGCGTCCACCAGTGGGAGTTGGACGAGTACCTGACGCGGTACTAGGCCGGCTGCATGCGGGGAAGCGCTCCCCGCAAGAACGCTCCGGGAATCGTCACGGCTGTGACCTTCCCGGAGCGTTTTCATGCGCGGCGGCGGACCCGGCGGTCCGGCACAATGTCCGTCCATGGCGGACCTGTTCTCCCCCCTGACGCTGCGCGCGGTCACGCTGCGCAACCGCATCGGCGTGTCGCCGATGTGCCAGTACTCCGCGGAGGAGGGCCGCGTCACGGACTGGCACGTGGCCCATCTCGGCGCGCGCGCCGTGGGCGGCGCCGGACTGGTGATCGCCGAAGCCACGGCGGTCGCGCCGGAAGGCCGCATCACGCCGGGCTGCGCGGGTCTGTGGGAAGACGGCCAGATCGAACCCTTCGCGCGCGTCGTCCGCTTTCTCGAGCGCCATGGGGCGGTGCCGGCGATCCAACTGGCGCACGCGGGCCGCAAGGCCGGCGCGGCGCGGCCGTGGGATGGCGCGCAGCATCTGGAGGCGGCGGCGGGAGGCTGGGAATCCATCGGACCCTCGCCGCTCGCCTTCGGCGCGCGCCTGACGCGCGTGCCGCGAGAAATGAGCCTGGCGGACATCCGCCGCGTGCAGCAGGATTTCGCCGCGGCCGCCCGGCGCGCCCATGCCGCCGGGTTTCGCCTGCTCGAGTTCCACTCGGCGCACGGCTATCTCTCCCACTCCTTTCTTTCACCGCTCTCCAACCAACGCACCGACGCCTACGGCGGAAGTTTCGACGGACGCGCGCGCTTCACGCTCGAGACGGCGGCGGCGCTCCGCGCCGCCTGGCCCGACGAGCTCCCGTTCGCCGTTCGTCTTTCCTGCACCGACTGGATGGAGGGCGGCTGGACCATCGAAGAGTCCGTGGAACTCGCGCGGCGACTGCGCGCTCTCGGCGCCGATCTGGTGGACTGTTCCTCCGGCGGCTCCTCGCCGGCGGCCAAACCGCCCTTCGCGCCCGGCTTCCAGGTGCCCTTGGCCGCGCGCATCCGCCGGGAGGCGGGCGTGGCCACGGCCGCCGTCGGCCTGATCACCGAACCGGCGCAAGCCGACGCCATCGTGCAGCGGGAAGATGCCGACCTCGTGTTGCTCGCCCGCCAGATGCTGCGCGAGCCCTACTGGCCGATGCGCGCCGCGCAGGAGCTCGGCCGTCCCGAGGCGGTGCGCTTTCCCATCCAGTACGCGCACTATCTGTAGTGCGGAGCGTCGTGTCATTCCTCCGGCCGGGCGCTCCGCCCAGGCGGACCAGGCTGCGGCGCCGCAATTGTAGGATGAGCGCGTGGCAACACGGCCTTCCGCGCGGCATCCGCTCGCTCTCGGGACGATGATGTTGCTGGCCGCCTGCCTGCTGTCGCAGGCCTTGGCTGCGCAGGAGCCGGAGGAGCAGAAGATTTTCAAGGGCTTCTCCATCACCAATAAGAAGGATGGCTCCAAACTCGAGTTTCACGGCAAATTCCAGAATGATTGGGCCGCGTTCGTGACGGGCGAGGGCGTCCGTTCCGTCGCCGGCCCATTTCCGGACGGCACGGAGATTCGCCGCGTGCGTTTTTCGTTCGGCGGCGTGCTCTACGACTGGCTGGAGTTCCAAACCAGCGTGGATCTGGCCGGCGACGGCACGGCGCTGCGCGATGCCTGGGTGGAGACAGCGGACCTCGGTCCCCCCGGCAACCTGCGCCTGGGCCAGTTCAAGGAGCCCTTCGGGCTGGAGCAGCTGGGCGGCAGCGGCGACCTGACATTCCTCGAGCGCTCCGTCGGCTCCACCCTGACACCGGGCAGAAACATCGGTCTGATGTGCAGCAGTCCGTTCGCTGAGAAACGCGGCACGTGGGCGCTGGGCTTGTTCCATGAGGACGTCCTGAGCAACGTCGACCAGGGCACGGGTAGCGGCTCCGGGGTGGCAGCCACCGGGCGCCTGACTTATCTGCCGTGGTATGGCGATGACGGCCGCCGGCTCGCCCACTTCGGCCTGGACGCCTCCGTGCGCAGCGCCGACCGCATCGACACCCGCTTCAAGGCAGAGCCGGAAATCCACCTGGCTCCGAACATCGTGGACACGAAGTCTTTTGATTCCAGCGACATGCAGATGCTTGCGGGCGAAGGCGGCTTGGTTTGGGGAGCCGCCTCCTTGCAGGCGGAATATTTCCTCACTCACGTAAGCATCCCGCTTGGCGAGGACGCGACTTTCCCGGGATACTACCTTCAAGCAAGCTACTTCCTCACCGGCGAAGCGCGGGGCTACAGCCGCTCCAGCGGCCACTTCACGGCGCCGAAACTGTTGTCCCGCTTCGATGGCGACGGCGATTCCATGGGCGCGTGGGAGATCGCGGCGCGGTACTCGCGACTCAATCTCGACAGCGCTGCGATCTTCGGCGGCGACGTGCGCGACGTCACGTTGGGGCTCAATTGGTACATCAACGAGACGATGAAAGTGCAAGTGAACTACGTGTATTCCGAGCTGGAGAGTTTCGGCAACGTGCAGGGGATGGCCATTCGCTTCCAACTCGATTGGTAGGCGCCTCCGGCTTTTCGAGTGGTATCATCCCGCTGAGCGGGCGGACGCATCGCGGGCATGAAGCAGCAAACGGAGCAGCCGGCAACGCTCAGGAACATCCTGCGGCGCTGGGTCCGGATATGGCGCGTGTTCGCCCCGTTCAGCCGGCGCCATCGTCGGCCCTTCTGGTATAGCGCCTGGTTCGCGGTTCTCGTCGTTTCCTGCCGGCTTGCCCTGCCCTGGCCGCTGCGCTCGTTTCTGGCGCCGATTCTGAAGGCCACCGGCGAGCAGGCGTCCCTGCCGGAGGCGGCGGCGTCAGACAGCCTCATGCAACCCATCCTGTGGAGCGCCGCTTTCTTGCTGCTGGCGTTCGGTCTTGGCTGGTTCGAATTGCGGCAGCGCCTCTGGGTGGCGCGGTTCTCGATCGGCTGGGTGCGCGACATTCGCGCCGAGGCCTTCCGCGCCGCGCGCGATCTCGACCCCCGTCATCACCAAGTATCGACGGGAGACCTCGTGTCCCGGCTGATCGGCGATACGGCGCGTCTGAAGGCGGGCCTTCAGGGGTTCATGACGCACATCGCGACCAACGGGTTGCTGTATCTCGGCGTCACCGTCATCTTGGGCCTGCATTCGATTCTCTTCGGCGTCATCTTCCTCCTGGTCGGGGTCCTGCTGTTGCTTGTGGCGATGTTTGGCGCCACCAAGGTCTATCTGCGTTCACGCCGCTTTCGCCGCAAGGAGGGGAAACTGGCGGCGCGCATCGAGGATGCGCTGCAGTCTGGCGCCGATGAGGATGAATTCGCCAAAGTCAATTATTCCAGCGGGGTCCACGAAGCCAGCGTAGTCAAGTTGCAGGGGCGAACGACGCTGGCGGCCCACATCATCGTCGCCGGGGTGATGCTTACAGCTTTTTGGATCGGCCAGGCTCGCGTGCAGAGTGGCGAACTCAAATCCGATGATCTGCTGCTGTTCCTGCTGTACGGACTGACCATTCACCACCCAAGCGTCCGGATTGCGCGGCAGGGAACGCGTATCGGCAAGATGATGGCTTGCGGCGACCGACTGGAGCGCCTGCTGCGCGAGGCGAGGTGGTCGCGCAGCGTGCCTGCGGTGGAACCGCTGCGGCAGGAGATTCTGCTGCGATCGCTCACATTGAAGAGTGGAGCGGCCGACAGCCGGCGCCGCCGGTTGCGCAAAGTATCCACGGCGATTCGCCAGGGCGAACGCATCGCGCTCCTTGGAGGTTCCGGCTCCGGAAAGTCCACGCTGATGAACATGCTCGCCGGACAGGTGGCCCCGAGCCGCGGCAACATCAGTTGGGACGGACGCAGCTACCGCAGCATCTCAAGCCTTGCGCTGCGCGATCGCATCACCTACGTACGCGAGCGGCCGTCGTGGACGAGCCGCAGCTTGGAATCGCTGTTGCCGGCGGCGACTCCGGAGGAGGCGGCGGCGCGGGATCAGGTCGTGAGCCTGTGCAAAGTGAAGCAGACCATCGCGCGGCTGCCAAACGGTTATCAGTCCGAATTAGCGTCCAGCGAACTTTCGCCGCACGAGACGCGCGGCCTCGCCTTGGCGGCGGCCCTGCTGCGCCCGAATCAAGTCGTCCTTCTCGACGACCCGTTCGAGTCGCTCAGTTTGGCGCGCACCCGGAAAATCCTGGATTATCTCGCCGCACTCGAGGACAGCACGATCGTCGTCGCCATGACCCGGCCAAAGTGCATCGAGTGCTTCGACCGCATCCTGGCCTTGGAGGCGGGGTCGCTGGTCTTCGACGGGACTCCTGCGGAGTGGCAAGCGCGGCAGAGCGGGGCGCTCGAGCCTTGATGCGTATCGTTTGAAACCGACGCCGGCGCGCTCTGGTAAGCGGGATTATTCGCGTTCTTGCCTCGCCAAATTGGAAATTTTTTTTATCCTAATTTTTCAAAGCAGCCCCGGCGAACGATGCTTTTTTGCAAGATCAAATTGTCGCATGAATTTTTCGTTGGTTAGAATGCATTCCGCGTGAAGCCTTCTGGGCCCCCCGAGAGCTTGACGAACCCAGAATGAAACAAGCAGTGATCCTTGCCGCCGGTCGCGGCGTCCGGCTCGGCCCCATCAGCGGCGACACGCCAAAGTGTCTGCTGGACTTGGGCGGACTTTCCGTCCTCGAGTTTCAGATCAAGACCTTGCAGGCGATCGGCGTTCAGTCTGTCTGCGTCGTGGCCGGCCATGAGGAAAGCAAGGTGCGCGAAGCGGTGGTCGACCTCGCGCGCGTCACGGTCATCAGCAATCCGGTCTACGCCAAGACGAACAGTCTTTACTCGCTGTGGCTGGCGCGGAATTGGGTGACCGGAGGATTCCTCTGCGTCAACGGCGACCTCATCGCCCATCCCGAGGTGTTTCGCCGGGTCGCCGCCGCGGATGGCTGCGCGTTGGCATTCGACTCAGCCTCCGGCCACGAGGACGAGCACATGAAGATCCAGATGGACGGCCTCCATCTGCTGCGGATCGGCAAGGACTTGGCTGCTCCCGCCGTTCATGGAGAGAACCTCGGCATCCTGCGATTCACCGCCGAGGCCGCCGCGCAGCTCTTCGCCGAAGCCGACGCAGCCGTGGCCGCTGGCGACCACATGAGCTGGGCGCCTTCGGTTCTCAATCGCATCGCGCCCTCTACCCCGATCCGCTGCGTGGACGTGCGCGGGTTGCCGTGGGTCGAGGTGGACTTCCCGCGGGACCTGGCCTACGCGCGCGAAGTCGTATGGCCCTCCATCTGCCGCCATGCGGCCGCCCAAGCCGAGTCGGATCAGGCCATCAACAGGTAGGCGAATGTGCGCCCTGGTACGAACTGAACGAATCTGACCATGAAACAAACCTCCGAGGAGCCGCATCAACCTGCCCGCCGGGTTCTGTTCACGGGGCACGCGCCCGTGCACTTTCTCTGCTTCCGGCCGCTCTTCGAGCGCCTGCGCCGCGAGACCGACGTTCAGGTGTTCGTCTCGGGCGGCTTCCGCCAAGAAGGCGCGAGCGGCTACGAGTACGCCACGAACTCCATGTACCAGCAGTTGGGCGTGCCTGCCGCCAACGTGCTGCAGGTGCCAGAGATTCTCGAGCAGGATTTCGACGTGCTGTTCGCCGCCAATACGAACAGCCTCAAGCCGCGCCATGCCGCGCTCAACGTCCAGATTTTTCACGGCATCTCGTTCCGCAACCGGGCCATTCGCGCCGCCAACATGGTTGCCGATCGGTTTTTCATGGCCGGCCCGTACATGAAGCGAAAGTTCGTCGAGGCGGGCCTGCTGGAGGCGAGCGATCCGCGGGCGCTCGAGATCGGCTTCATGAAGACCGACGCCCTGCTGAATGGAGCGCTCGACAGGAGCCGCCTGATCGGGGAATTCGGATTCGACGGGTCGCGGCCGATCGTGGCATTCTGCCCGACCGGTCAGAAACGCAACGCTCTCGACGTCTATGGCCTCGAGCTGATCGAACGGATCAAGGCGGCCGGGCAGCACGATCTGCTGATCAAACTCCATGACCACCCGCACGGTTCGGTGGATTGGACGCCGGCAATCGCCGCGCTCCAGGACGAGCACGTGCGCCTCGTGCAGAGCTACGACGTCATCCCCGCGCTGTTCGTCGCCGATGCGCTCATTACCGATGCGTCTTCGGTCTCAAATGAGTACGCGCTGCTGGACCGTCCGATCTTGTTCATGGACACGCCGGAACTGATCGAGCGGGCGCGCGAGCGGGAGAAGTCGATGACCGACGTCGTGACGTGGGGCCGCTCGCTTGGAACCGTGGTGGACTCCGCGGACAAGCTGCCGGCAGCCCTTGAGCAGGCGTTGGCGCGGCCGAACGAGCACGCCGCCATCCGCCAGCGGGCCGCGCGCGACCTCTTCTTCAATCCCGGGCAGGCGACCAACGCCGCCATGAATTGGTTCCGCGGGACGGCCGCCGCCATCCCCCCTTCCACCCCCTCCACACTGGCATCCCATGTTCACCGCTAAGCACCTCGGGAGAGTGGCCGCCGGCCTCCTTCCCTTCCTCGCTTCTGTCGCAGGGCTCTCCGCGCAGCAGATGGAGCGCGTGAGCGTCTCCACCCTGGGCGCCCAGGGAGATCAAAAGTCGGAGCGGTCGGAAATCGCTCGCGACGGACGCTACATCGCCTTCCAGAGCAAGGCGAGCACTTTGGTTCCCGGAGACCTCAACTTCGTGGACGACATCTTCGTGCGCGACCTCAGCCTGGGAACGACGGAGCTGATCACCAAGTCCATGACCGGAGGATTCGGCAACGGCATCAGCGAGCGCCCGGGAATCTCCGCGGACGGCCGTTACGTGACCTTCGCCAGCGATTCGTCCAACCTCGTGCCGAACGACACGAACATCAACCGCGACGTTTTTCTCAGGGACCGCCTGCTGGGCACGACGATTCTCATCAGCAAGAGTTCTGCCGGCGTGCAGGGAAACGGCTACTCCACTCGTCCCTCGATCTCTTCCGACGGCCGCTTCATCTCCTTCCGCTCCTCGTCCACGAACCTCATCCCGCTGGATGCGAACGGCGCCCTTGACGACATCTTCGTGCACGACACCCTCACCGGAATCACGGAACTCGTCAGCCAGAGCAGCGCGGGCGTTCAAGGCAACCTCAGCAGCGACCGCGGGGACATCTCCGGCGACGGCAACCGGATCGCGTTCTACAGCGATGCCAGCAACCTCGTTCCCGGCGACACCAACGCCGTGCGCGACGTGTTCTTGCGCGACCGCGCCGCCGGCACCACCATCATGGTCAGCGTCAGCTCGCTCGGCGTGATCGCCAACGCCGAGGCTTCGCGGCCTGGCATTTCTGAGGACGGGAAATTCGTCGTCTACCGCAGCATTGCCGACAACCTCGTGCCAGGTGACACCAATTTGGCGGAAGACGTCTTCCGCTACCAGGTGGCCACCGGGACGACGATTTGCGTCAGCCTGACTTCCAGCGGCGTCGCGGGCAACGGCGACAGCAGCGAGCCGGCCATCAACAAGGACGGCTCCTTGGTGGCTTTCCGCTCCATCGCCGACAATCTCGCGCCCGGAGACGTCAACCTCAACGAGGACGTTTTCCTGCGCAACCTCAACACGGGGGTCACGACCCTCATCAGCCAATCCCTCGCCGGCGTCGTGGGCGATGCCGGCTCCACCAACCCGTCGATCTCGGGCGTCGGCGATCTCATCGCGTTTGAGAGCAGCGCCTCCAACCTGGTGGCGAACGACACCAATCTGGTGCAAGACGTGTTCCTCTTCACCGCGGCACCGCCGCCCTCGGTGGACACCATCGTGCTGGTCGGGCCGACAAGCGCGATCCCCGGGGACCGGCTGGCTTACACCTGGACGAACGCCGCGGCCAACTCGCCCTGGTGGTTCCTGTACTCCTACAACGTGCACGGCATCACCTACAACGGCCACGTCTTCGACCTCGGACCGCCGATCACGGTCCTGAGCACGGGCGCGAACAACGCCGCGGGCGCCGGCGCCTGGACCAGCCCGCCGTTGCCGGGCGCGGTTTCCGGCCGCACCATCTACTTCGAGGTCGCCGCCTCCGCCGGTGGCGGGCAGTTCGCGGATTCCAACTACATCACCCTGGTGGTTCAGTAGCGCGCCGGGTGGAGGTCAACTTCCCTCCGGGCGCAGGCCCGGAGGGAAGAGTTCGCGCGATTCGCCGGTGAGGCGGAGTTGGAGCCGCGCCGCCCAGATGACCGGGCGCAGGAGCACGCGCACGGCGGCGCGCCGCGCGTCGCTGCGGGCGATGAAGCGTGCGACCGGCGGCGAGCATGCGTAATAAGTGCGGATGAACCAGCGGCCGCAAGCGCTCTGGGCGAGGCAGCGATCGCGCCACAGCCTGAGGTACTGGAGCTCCTCGGCCATGGGGTCGCCAAAGGCGGCGGTCGCGATGAAGCAACTCAACCGCCCGCTGGCGGTGCCTTCGACGCCGACCGTGGCGTTGCCGGCGTGACCGGCAGGATGCTCCACCTGCACCTTCGCTCCACCGCCGCCGATCAGATGGTAATCGGGCATCAGGAAGGTCAGGGTTCTGCCGTCCGGACCGACCTCGAAGGAAAGCACCGGCGTCTTCTCGACCGTCAGCGCCGTGGGAGTCACTCCGTCGCCGGCGCTGAACGCGCTGCCCGCGCGCGCCGTCAGGGTGACGGCGTGCTGGCCGTCGGCGACGACGCTGCGCGGGGACGGGTCGAAGTGCAGATCGCCGAGGTAGTAGCCGGAATAGTCCACCAAGCCGCTCGAAGGCGAGTCCGTGAAGTGGAAAACGTGCCGCTCGAACTGGGCTTCCAGGTCGGCGAGGTTCAGCAGCCTGACCTCGTCATCGGTCAACACCGTCCACCAGTTGTTGCGCGCCGAGATGGGATCGGCCGATTCGACGCGGAGATCGAACTCCGCGCCCAAGGAATAGGAGTCGTCGTTGAGTTCGAAGGTGTTGCCGCCGGTGGACCCGGAAGTCCCGCCGCCGAGATCCGGCACCGTCGTGCATGAGCCGCCGTTGGTGGGAGTCGCGCGGAAATAGAGGCCGCTCTTCTTGTTCTTGCGGATCGTGTTTCCCTGGAACGGCGAGCTGAAAATCACCTGGGCGGCGGCTCCCGTGGCCGAGAAGTTGAAAACGCCGCCATGGTCGTCGTTCTTGCTCAGGCTGTTGCCGCGAAAGAGCGCATCCATCAGGATGGTGGAGGCCTGCGCGCCGCTGGCCGCAAGGGTGCAGGACAGGCCGCTGGCGTTGCTGCCCGTGATCGAGTTGCCCTCGACCAGGCCATGCACCGCGCCCTCAGACGAATTGAGCAGCATCGCCAGGTTCAAGCCCGTGGTGTATTTCTCGATGCGATTCCCCGTGATTTCAATTGCGAAGGTCACGTCGCCGGCACCATCGAGCTCGATCCCGCTCGTTGCGGCACTCTTGCCGAGCAATGCGCAGTCGCGAATGGTGATGCGATGCGTTCCGGGCGAGCCGGCATTGGCCGACCAAAAGATGCCGTAGGCCTGCAGGTTGAGGAAAGTGCACCGCTCCACCGTCAAGGACGCCGCCGACCCGACGAAATCATGGTTGATGCCGCGCATGCCGTCCTGAATCGTGCAGTCACGAATGATCAGGTCGGCGGGATTGCCGAAGACCTCGAAGACGTTGCCGGCGCCGTGCAGGCGCAGGCTCTCGACGCGAGTCGTCAGGGCGTTGCTGCCGACGACGACTATTGGCGTGAATACGCCCGTGCCGTCGATGGTGGCGGTGCCCACGGCCGGGCCGATCAGGCTCACGCCGTCGCCAATGAGGAGGGGAAACAGCTCGCCGTCGCTGGGCCGATAACTGCCGGCGGCAATGATGATTTGATCGCCTGGGTTGAGGGCGACGCTCAACGCGCGAGTCACCGTGCGAAAGGGCGCCGCCATGCTCCCGTTGCCGCTGCTGTCGGAACCAAGCGTCGAGACGTAGACGTCCTGCTGCGCGGCGGCACCGGACGCCAGCGAAGCCAGCAGAAGCGCGATCAGGGTGGAGCGACGCATGCGGGAGGCCGTGGAATCATGATAACGATTCAGGCCTCCCCGCCCGGCGTCAGGCGCGGCGAGCGGCGAATTCCAGCGCGCGCGCGAGCGCGTGGGCGAAGGGCTCGGGGTCGGCGCGGCCGCTGCGCGCGATGTCGTAGGCGGCGCCGTGCATCGGGCTGAGGCGCAAGAGCGCGCCGCCGACGAACAGGGTGTAGGCCTCCGCGCGCGGCAGCATCTTCAGCGGGATGAAAGCCTGATCGTGATAGAGCGCCACCACCACGTCCCACGCGCCGCGCGCACCCTGCGCGAAGACGACGTCGGGCACGGCGGGGCCGGCGGTTTCCCAGCCGTGCTCGGCGCGCACGCGCGCGATCGCCGGCGCGAGCACCCGCGCTTCCTCGTCGCCGAAGGCTCCGCCTTCGCCGGCGTGCGGATTGAGCCCGGCGAGCACGACGCGCGGCGCGGCGATGCCGAGCGGCCCGCGCGCCGCCTCGTGGGCGAGGCGCAGCGCGCGCGCGACGCTCTGGTCGTCGAGCTTCAGCACCGCTTCGCGCAAGGCCACGTGGCGCGTGGCCACCAGCACGCGCAGGCTGCCGGCGCAGGCGAGCATGCCGTACTTCCGCGTGCCGCAGAGTTCGCCGAGGATCTGCGTCTGGCCCTCATAGGGATAGCCGGCGCGGTGCATGCTCTCCTTGTGCAGCGGCGGCGTGAGCAGGGCGTCGGCGCGCTGTTGCAGGCAGGCTTCGCCGCCGCGCAGCACGCCCTCGACCGCGGCGAAGCCGAAAGCCGCGGCGGGCGCGCCCGGCGGGTCGCGCGGCTCGGGCGACTCCAACTCCACCACCGGCACGGGGCCGCGCGCGTCCTCTGCGGCGGCGAAACCGGCTTCCAGCGAGACCGCCGGCGCCAGTTGGATGCCGCAGTCGATCTCCCGCGCGATGCGCGCGAGGGCGGCGCGGTGACCGAGCAGGACCGGACGGCAGGCCGCGCGCACGGACGGCCGCGCCAGCACGCGCAGCGCCACTTCGGGGCCGATGCCGCCGAGATCGCCTTCCGGAACGAGGATGCGCGGGCGCACGGGGGTCATTATCCCCGCGCCGCGCGTCCTACAGGAAGGTCACCGTGACGACGTCGGCGATCACCGTCACGCGGTACTTGACCGTGGGCGTGACGGAGCCCGGCGGGCACACGCTGAAAGTGGCGTCCACCGGCACCAGCGGCCCGGCGGAACACAGCGTGGGCAGCGGCAGCGCGAGACAGTTGTCCGTGACCGTCGCGGTCCACGGGCCGATGTTCGAGACCATCGTGACGCGGCCGCCGATCAGGCTCTGCGGCAGCCAGGTCCAGAGCAGCGCCTGGGAGGTCAGCACTTGGCTGCGCGTCGTCACCATGCCGCCCTGCTGCATGAGGCCGAGCAGGGACCAGCAGCCGCGGCCGGCGTTGACGCTGCCGGCCGAACCCCAGGCGTCCACGATCGAGCGGCTCAAGGCGCTGGAGCCGGCGAAGGCGAGGGTGGGCAGCGGACGCAGGATGGTGCCGCTCTGCGGCGAGCGGCCCAGGGCCTTCCAGAACTTCAAATCCATGTCCGGATCCACCGCGCAGGGCAGGGAGCCGACGACGGGGTTGTCGCCGCCGCCCTCCTGCGCGCCGTTGCCCGAGCCGGCCCACATGAGCGGGGCGGCCGCGAGGAAGGCGGAAGCGGCCAGGATCAGGATGACGATCCAGATCTGACGGCTGCGGGATTCGGGTTGCATGAGATTCAAGCGGCGAAGAAGGCCGGCTCCATGAGTTCGAGTTCGCGCCGGGCGGAGACGTCCGCGCGCAGGCGCTCGAGAAGGCTGCCGGAGGAGGTGATCCATTCCTTGGCGGTCACCCACAGTTCCGGATAGTCGGTGCGGATTCGGCGCAAGAGTTTGAGCGCCTGTCCGAGGTCGCCGAGCGCGATGTGCTCGACGGCGAGGTTGTAGAGCACGAAGGAGAACTCCGGCTGGCTGTGCAGCAGGCCGCTGGCCGCGACCCAGCGGTACATGCGGCGGGCGCGCATGTGGTCGCCGGCGCGGTCGTAGAGCAGGCCGAGCTGGATGGCGGCGTGCGCGCGGTTCAGCAGGCGGTCCGTGCCGAGGAAGACGCGGCGGTACTCCGCCGCCGCCTCGGCTTCGCCGCCCTGCGCCTGCAGGACGAAACCCAGGTAGATGCGCGCTTCGGCGAAGCGCGGCTTGAGGCGCAAGGACTCGTCGAGGAGAGAGCGCGACTTCGCCAGGTGCGACTCCGCGCCTTGCCGTTGCAGCAGGTGCGTCAAGTCGCGGCGAAGCGCGCCGCTCTCTTCGGCGGCGACGGCGGCTGCGGCCGCCTCGCCGCGTTCGTAGTCTTCCACCGCCACGGGCTCTTCGGCGACGCGCAGCATGTAATCGCCGTCGGTGCCGAGCAGGGCATAGGACTTGCCCAACTGGTAGAGCGCGAAGGCCAGGCGGCGCAGGATTTCCGCGTCGGTCAGGCCCTCGAAGAGATCCTGGCCCTGGAGCCGGCGCAGCCGGCGCGACAAGGAGCCCGGAATGGCGGCGTCGCGGTGCGCGAGAGCCTGCAGGCGGATGGCCTGGAAGAACTGCGCGCAGTCGGCGCAAGTTTCGAGGTGAGCGAGGGCACGGCGCGCGTGCTGCTCGGGCAGCTCTTGGTCCAGCAAGGCCGAGAGCGCGGCTTGGAAGCCGACGCAGAGGCCGCGGCCGGCGGCGGGCACGGCGCGGATGGCGTCCTGGAAGGCGCGGCGCTCGGGCGCGGGGCGGTTCATGCGCAGGCCTCCCGCGGCGGCTCCTTCTTGCCCGCGGCCAAACTCTCGCGGATGGCGCGCGTGGTGCGGATCTGGGAGAGGCCCGCGGCGACGCGCGTGGCGTCCGGGCGGCGGGCGTCGCCGGTTTCGGCCTCGGCCGGGTGGGCGAAGCGGCGCTGCATGATGGTGTAGACCTTGCGGCGCGCGCGGAAGATGCGCATCGTCAGGGTCTCGACGCGCAGGTCGAGCTGCGCGGCGGCGGTCTTGTAGGGCGGGCCGCGCACCTCCACGAGATAGAGCGCGCGCTTCTCGGCCGGCGTGAGGCGGGCGTAGGCGTCGAGGTAGAAGTGCAGGTACAGGAGCCAGGCGCCGACGAGTTCGTGGTCGGCCTCGTGCTGCTGCGCCTCCTCCAGCGGGGTGTGGCCGTGCTCGTCGGCAGGGTCCAGCAGGCCGGCGTCGTCCTCGCGCTCGTTGCCGCCGGCGCCGAGGCTGACGACGTGGTTGCGCTGCGCGCGGCGGCTGTACTTGAGGGCCGTGTTGCGGACGATCGAGTGCGTCCAGTTGCGGAAGGCCGAAGGCTTCGACGGGTCGAAGCGGTCGGGGTAGCGATAGATGTTGAAGAAGACTTCCTGCAGCACGTCAGCCGCGTCCACCGTGAAGAAGGAGCGGCGCAGGTGGTGGAAGATGAGGCGCTGGATGCCCTCTTGGTTGAGCTCGTACAGGAGGGCGAAGGCTTCGTTCGAGCGCGTGACCCGATAGATCCCCATCAACTCGGTCGAGACCCGGTCGCGCTCGACGGGGCTCAAGTCCCCGAGACGCGCGGCGAAACCCTGCAACTGCGCGTTCCCCTGTTCCCGGCCGAAGGCCCCCAGGCGCTCACCAAGCGCGTGGGCCTGTTCGGTGCGGAGGGGGGTGAAGGTCATGAGAGTGACCTAAGGGAGCCTAACACGATTTCCAGGGTGGGTAACGGTGTTAAGTTGGCCGCAGGGCATGGGCTGGAACAAGCCAATCTAATTGTATTGGAATACTGCATGCCTAGCGGCCGTGGCCCAAGGACACACCGATCCCAGGCACCGATAAGGCCTCCCTCCATTTTGCTGTAGAGGCAGGTGTCCAACCCGGCGCCGCGATCCACACG
This sequence comes from uncultured Planctomycetales bacterium, assembly GCA_964506175.1. Classification (GTDB taxonomy): domain Bacteria; phylum Planctomycetota; class UBA1135; order UBA1135; family UBA1135; genus JAQBVK01. The sequence continues at coordinate 14,449 of CAZDMB010000044.1, forward strand.
GACTAGCGCGGCGGCTACGACTGACTGGTCTTGTCCTCCACCGGCGGCCATGCGACGGTGAGCCAAAGCAGAGTTGAATACTCCCTCGATGGCGTCAACACGAACTGTATCGAATCGGTCTGTGCCGTCATGAAGAGCAGACTTCACGGGGTCTACCATTATGCGAGCGAGAAGCACCTGAGCCGTACCTGAGTGAGTTCACTTTCCGCTTGAACGAGTGCAACGTGAAGCGCCAAACTATGGAGCGGCTTGCCAGCCTGTCGGATGCAACGGTTGGAAAGCGCCTCACTCACGCGGCCCGGATCGCATGAGCACTGGCCTCAGAGTGCTCGATACGATGGCGGATAAAGGCCTTGCCTACACTCCCGTACGCAAGCCTAATAGAAGGAAGACCCAGAAGAAGAAAGCCAAGGCCAAGCATTAGTGCCATTCAGTCATGAGGTTGACGGCCAACCCCACCCGCACGAACCGTACGGTGCGCATCAAGCGCGCCGCATGCAATTCAGATTCCAAGCGCGTCAAGGGCCAGTTCTTTACCGAAGCCAACCCCTTTGACTGTCGCCCCTTTTCCGCCTGGGCGAAGCGTGCCGGGCTGCCGAAGGAAACGATTCTGGAGCCGTTCGCCGGGCGCAACTCCCTAATCGAGCACCTGGAATCTCTCGGTAAAGCGAAGAAGTGGGCATCCTTTGACATTGACCCGCAAGCGCCGGGCGTGGCAAAGCGCGACACCATCGCTGACTTCCCGACCGGCTTCAAGGTCTGCATCACGAATCCGCCGTGGCTGGCGAAGAACAGCGCGACGTTCCGGGGCCTACCCTTCCCGAACACAAAATACGACGATCTCTACAAGCTGGCCCTGACGAAGTGCCTGGATCACTGCGCCTACGTTGCGGCACTGATTCCCGAATCCTTCATTCGCGCCGGGTTGCACCAAGACCGCCTCCATACGTTCGTAAGCCTCACGGCCTCAATGTTCGAGGATACGCAGCACCCCGTTGGCCTGGCGCTCTTCGATGCGGAGCCGGTA